>PXPT01000020.1 GCA_003021505.1 Cyanobacteria bacterium QS_4_48_99
TTTCCAAAAAGCTGAGTAATCATCTCGGCGCGATTGGGGACTTGATCTACCACTACCATGCCACGCTCACTCCCTGAGTCATTACCATGCATTACTACCATTATCCTGAAGCTTAAGGGCAATCCTAAATCGCCCCTTACAAAGGGCAAAAGGGATAATAAAGGCAATAGGCAAATGGCAAAAGGGGTAACGTTTACTTTAGCCTTTAGCATGCGCGCCTTTCGCCTTCCGAGAAGCCTTTCGCCGTTCGCCTTTAGCCTTCCGAGACTCTCTGCGTATGCCGCAAATATGGGCGTTTAACCCAACCTAATCTCACTTCCTCACTGCTTCTTTTGCCCAAATGGTGAAGCCCAAGAGAACGATGATACTGCTGGTGGTTACATAAATGACTACCGGAGTCAAGCCTTGCAGTTTCATCGCTAGCCCATTGGAAACCAAGGTGAGTCCCCAAAGGGTTAGTGTGGCATAGCGCTGGGAGAAGCCCCAGGCTAGTAAGTGGTGGTGTAAGTGATCCTTGCCAGGCGTACTAAGCGGGTTTTTACGCGCCATCAACCGCCTTACAAACACCTGAGTTGTGTCCAGCACTGGCAAGAGTAGAAAGAAGACTGGAGGAACCAAGGCAAACGCAGTAGTCACTTTGAGATTGCCGAGGATACTGGTTGCTGCTAGTACGTAGCCAAGAAAGTAGGCTCCGGCATCCCCCATAATGATGCGCGAGGGGTAGAAATTGTGTCGTAAAAAGCCCAGTGCTGCACCTCCCAGCGCTGCCAGTAGTAAGGTGGCTGCGGCACGGGGTTCAAACTGCGCTGAAACTGCCAACAGGTTGATCGCGGTGATAAAGCTTATCCCTCCAGCTAAACCATCTATGCCGTCCATCAAGTTGATGGCGTTGGTAATTCCCACCACCCACAGCACGGTAAGCAAAATGGAGACAATCGGGTCGATGGGCGTGCCAAAGGGCGTTTCAATTTGGATTTCGCTAGTCACTAGCAACAGCGCGACGAGAATCTGGGTACACAGCCGAAACGAGGAAGGTAGACCAAACTGATCGTCAATAAAGCCTACTAGCACCAAAATCGAGCCTCCGAGAAGAACTGTCAGTACCTCAGCTAAGACACCTTCAATCACAATCGGTCTTAAAAGCGTTGCTAGGACTAGTGCCACCACTACCCCAGCGTAGATGGTTAAGCCTCCTGCGTTGGATAAAGGTTCTTGGTTAAGCCGCCGCGAGTTGGGTTTGTCAGTCCAACCCACCTGGAGCGCAAAAGGGCGTATTGCTGGAATCAAACGCCAGGTTACTCCCCAAGCTAACCCCAAGGTGAATATTACAGTGAGCCAGCCAGTGCCGGTCGGATTCGCTATACCGAGTGAGTGTAGGAAACTGTATAAGTTCATCTCCTAATTCTCGTCCAGACTGGCTATAAGTATTCTCCAGTTCTATCTAAGACTCCCTATAGGATTGCTAAGGACAAGGATCTACAGAGTGTGGAAGTTAACCTAAAGCAGCCAAAGCTTTTGGCATTGTAGAGTACAATCTAGCCCAGACAAAGACTGGACGTTACTTGCACAGAAGCAACTTAACATTGCCAATTTTTCCCTAGCCAATAAAACTGCAAAAAGCGCCTGTTGGATTTAGAGCACATTTGGGAAAGATTGTAAGCTAAAAGCCCACAAGCGCGATCGCTTCCCTCCAGATGCGCCTAGACTACTATACCAGTGGCTCTTATACCCCCGGAGCGCCCTATTGGCGGCAGCTCCTCTGGTACTTCCTGGGCAGTCCTCTAGTGAAAAGTTACTGGCTGCCCTTTTCTGGCTTCAAAATCTGGTTACTCCGTGGTTTTGGAGCAAAAATTGGTGACAACGTACGGATTAAACCCGGTGTGATGGTCAAATTTCCCTGGCGACTCACCGTGGGCGACTACGTCTGGATTGGAGAGAAGGCTTGGTTGGATAACCTTGCCTCCATCACCCTCGAAAGCCATGTCTGCCTCTCACAGGATGTCTATCTTTGCACTGGCAACCATAACTGGAGTAGTCCCAACTTTGGCCTGATCACCGCTCCCATCGAGATCCAGCAAGGGAGCTGGATTGCAGCGCGAGCAGTAATTGGTCCGGGAGTCACTGTGGCTCAGGGAGCTGTATTGGGACTGGGAAGTGTCACGGGGCGATCGCTTCAACCGATGACCATCTACGTGGGCAACCCTGCCCAGTTTCTCAAGCCGCGCGAAACAATTAAAAATTAAAAATGCAAAATTGGAAAATCCAATTTAAAAATTTGCATTTTGCCTTCATAAGCGTTGCCAACGTGACACTGCATCAACCAATCTGGAGATGCGTCGGTGTAGCCATTGCCTAACTGTCTCTATTCCCGAATTCACCTCCAATTCCAGTAGATTTTCGTAGATATAAGTGTAGTAATTTCTCGGATTTCAGTAATTGTTCGGATGACCTATTCGTTCTTAAAAAATTAGAAAAGAGGCTGTACATAAACAGCTACAAAATAAAAAATGATTAGGTAGGTAATAGCTGCTTCTCCCCTCTATATCTTGCTTTTTTTTAAAGCAATTTTCTATTTATCGAACCTCGTTTAAAATCTCATCTGCTTAAAAGTATTAGCAGTATAAAAGTGATGAAATTCTCAATTGTTACCCAGTTCTATCCACCGGATTATGCCGCTACTGGGCAACTAATCCAGGAATTGGCGAATCACTTGGGAGGGCTAGGAATGCAGGTTCAAGTCCTAACTGGTCAGCCGGGATATGGACTGCAAAATATCACCGCTGCGCCTTTTGAGAAGAATCCACCCATTTCAGTGCGGCGATTGCGCACCTCTCGCATCTGTTCCCAGCGGATTCGCGGTCGAGCGATTAATGGCTTTTTATTTTGCCTGCGTTGTGGACTGCGACTGCTCAAAAGAGCCTATCGCGGCGATATTATTCTCTTGACCACAGAACCTCCCTACTTACCATTTTTGGGCTACCTCGCAAAAGTTTTTTTCGGGCAGCCTTACGTATGCCTCATTTATGACCTCTATCCCGATGTCGCCGTGAACCTGAAGGTTATTCCCGCTAAACACTGGCTCGTGCGGGTTTGGGACTGGCTCAACTGCCAAATTTGGAAGCAAGCCGAGGGAATTGTGGTGTTATGCCCCACGATGAAAGACCGCATCACCGCCAAATGCCCCGAAGTTGAGGATAAAGTTTCGGTCGTTCATAGCTGGTCTGACCCCAATCGCATTGTTCCCAAACCCAAGTTAAACAATTGGTTTGCCCGCAAGTACGGCTTAGTCGAGCAATTTACGGTACTTTACTCGGGCAACATGGGGCGGTGCCACGACATGCAAACCATCCTAGAAACTGCCCTAGAACTGCAAAATGAACCGATTCAATTTGTCTTCATTGGCGATGGGGCAAAGCATCAAACCTGCGTGGAAACAGTCACCCTTTGGGGCTTGCAAAACTGCCGCTTCTTCCCCTTTCAAGACAAACAAACGCTTCCCGACTCTTTGACCGCCTGCGACCTCTCCCTGGTCACCATCAGCCCAGACATGGAAGGATTGATTGCCCCCAGTAAACTCTATGGGATTTTGGCTGCTGGTCGTCCCGTTGCCGTTGTTTGCGAACCGCACTCCTATTTGTGCCAACTCGTGAGGGAAGCAAACTGCGGGGCAGCCTTTGCCAATGGAGATAGCAGCGGGCTAGCTCAGTATATCCGCCACCTTGCAGCCCATCCGCAACAAACCAGTCACCTAGGGCAGGCGGGTCGCAACTACCTCAAAAACAACTTTACCCCAGACATTATTGCCAAACAGTATGCCGAGATCCTCACAGCTTACCTGAAAGCTCAAGACTATTAATCACTTAGCACCCGAGAGAGTATCCTATGGCTTCCTCCCACAACTCTAAACTCTTACTGCCAAGCACTAACGGTCATCAGTCTCCCCCACTACAACTGGAAAGCATTTCCTCACCTCAGCCAGAGGAAGACTCCTTCAACCCTCGTCAGCTTCTAGCTATTGCCCGCCGTCGCTGGTGGTTGCTGGCAGGAGTCAGCTTAGTGGTAAGCTGTGGGGTTTGGCTGAGACTATTCACCCAACCCCCCGTTTATCGAGAGCAGTTTCAGCTCTTGGTAAAACCAATTGCGGGAGAGCAAGAGCTTAGTCAACTCAGTCAAATGTTTGGGGAGGGATCATCATCAAATTCTGGCAACGGTTTTTCCTCTGGGTTAGATTATCCCACCCAAATTCAGGTTCTTAAAAGCGACCAAGTAATGTCTCCTATCTATGAAGACATTGAACCCAAGTATCCCGAACTAGGTTACGGCTCACTGGTCAATAACGTAACCATCAATCGCGTGGGCGAGACGAAGCTCTTAGAAATTAGTTATCAGGATTCCGATCCAGAAAAGGTGGAGTACATTGTAGAGCAAATCTCGCAGCATTATATCCAGTACTCTCTCGAACAACAGCAAACCACTCAAGAGCAAGGGCTGCAATTTATTGAACAGCAGTTGCCGATTGTGCGACAACGGGTGGATAAACTTCAGGAAAAGTTACAAAACTTTCGACAGAAGCATAACTTTAATCCGGAAGTTCAGGGCGAGCAGTTGTCGCAAAGCCTGAGTAGCGTCCTGCAACAACAAAAAGTTACCAAAGTGGAGCTACAGGAAACTCGTGCCCTCCATACTCGGCAAAGAAATAAGCTTGGGGTAGGGTTATCTCAAGCGATGTCAATGGTGGCACTGAGTGAATCGCCGAGCTACCAACGCTTGCTAGAGCAGTTGAAGGGGGTAGAAATTCAGCTTGCGAGTGAGTCGGCATTATTGCAATCAAATAGCCCCACCATTCGAGCTTTAGAGAAGAAGCGAGAAAATCTGCTTTCGTCCTTGCAACAGGAAGCTTCAGCCATTTTGGGAGCCGGGAATGTTAGCAGCGATGTCCCCAAACAGGCTGCTTCTCCCAATCCCATTCGCCTCCAACTTACTCAGGGGGCGATCAAAACCGGCAACCGCATACAAGCCTTAGAGGCGCGGCAGCAGGCTCTGGCTCAGGCAGAAGAGCAGATTCGCTCCTCAATGGAGCAATCAGCAAGGCTAGCCCGCCAGTACGGCGATATCCAGCGCGAACTCCAGGTTGCAACTGGGAGTTTAAACCGCTTTCTCGAACTCCGAGAAAAACTCCAGGTGGAAAAATCCCAAAAAGCGATTCCCTGGCAACAGATTTCTGAGATCCAACAGCCCCAATCGCCGATTTCACCGAATGTCGCTAGGGGTCTATTGCTGGGCGCAGTTGCTGGTTTACTAGCAGGGGTAGGAGCTACTTTCCTGGCAGAGAAACTGGACAACAAGTTTCACTCTCCCGATGAGTTGCAAGACAGCACTGGGCTAACGCTTTTAAGCACAATTCCCTTTCAAAAAAACCCCCAAAAAGAATTCTTTGCCCAGGGCAGTAGCAGTAATTCGAGTCATTACCAATTCTCCCCATTCTTAGAAGCTTTCCGCTCTCTCCACGCGAACCTCTCCTTCATGAATCCGAAAGAGCAAATGGTGCGCTCTTTGGTGATTAGTTCTTCTCTACCCGGGGAAGGAAAGTCTAATGTTGCAGCATACCTTGCCCAGGTAGCCGCAGCCATGGGACAGAGGGTGCTGTTGGTAGATGCTGACCTCCGCCGTCCTCAGCTCCACCAAATCATGAGTTTGCCCAATACGCAGGGACTCTCGAATATCATTTCGGCTGGTCTGAACCTCGATGATGTCATGCAGCGATCGCAGCTAGAAGACAACCTCTATGTGTTGACCTCTGGTCCCACTCCGCCTGATCCCACTCGCCTTTTCTCCTCGGAGGCAATGAGTCGCTTGGTCGAACTTGCACGAGAATCGTTTGACTTGACGATTTTTGATACCCCTCCCTTAGCTGGTCTGGCTGATGCCAAGCTTCTGGGAACTCGCACTGATGGCTTGGCAATGGTAGTGGGATTGGGTCAAGCAGACCAATCAGCGCTCCCATCAGTTTTAAAAGAGTTGAAACTGTCTCAGACTTCCGTGCTGGGTGCGATCGCTAATCGAGTAAAGCGCCATACCACAGGCTCCTACGAGGGCTACTATCGCTTCTACAGTTCCGCTCACTCTAACGGCAACGGACAGTAACTCTTAGGAAAACTTAATTTGTGTGAGGATTGTCACCTTGAATAACATCTCAGAAAAGCTAAAGGGTAAGTTTTTGCAGCTCTTCAAGGGGCTGTTGGCGGGGTCAGTAGCGAGCAGTGTGGTGCTACAAGCGACTGTCAGTTTAGCTGAACCAGCAGTAGAGCGATCTCAGGCGAATACCTCCTCCTCGCCTTCTCCTGAACAAGTTCGAGAATTACAGCAGCAAATCGAATCTTTGCAAGACATTCTCGACCTGCGGCAAATTTATATCGGCTCTCCTGCGCTCAGCGGGGGTTCGCCAACCGCTTTCGGTGCTGACTTTGGCATCGTCTTCGCTGGAGTTGGCTATCAAGCGCGAACTCGCTTTGGAGACGATGACGACGCTGCGATCGCAGCCGGTTTTGGTCTGGGAAATAGGGAAGAAGTGGCACTAGAGGTAACGGTAACTTCTTTTTCCACCTTCAGAAGTACATTCGGTGACACCGGTGGTATCAGCCTGAAGGCGCATCGCACTCTTCCTAATGATTTTGCTGTTGCAGTTGGGGTCGAGAATGCAATTTTGTGGGGCGATAACGATAGCGAAACCAGTGTTTATGGTGTGGCAAGCAAAATCTTTCGACTGAAAGAAAGTTCCAGAGAACCCTTCAGTCGTCTGAGTTTATCCCTTGGGCTTGGTAATGGTCGTTTTCGCTCCGAAGACGACATTGAGGACGAGAACGGGACTATCAATATCTTTAGCAACGTCTCTCTGCGCGTGAGTGAACCCGTAAGCGTCTTTGCTGACTGGACAGGTCAAGACTTGAACTTGGGAATATCTATTCTCCCTTTTCCCAATTTTCCCCTAGTAATTACGCCAGCGCTTCAAGATGTCACTGGTAATGCCGGAGACGGAACGCGGTTGTCACTGAGCGTGGGAACCTTTTACCGCTTTTAGAAAACTCATTTCTCTCAATTACAGGAAATAACCATGAAGATTCGGTATCGCTCCAGACCTTTTGTTGGGATAATAAGTGCGGGATTAACTGCTTCGCTCTCTCTAAGTGCCGTTAGCCCCGCTCTAGCTCAAACTGACCAAGGAAACAACCAAACCGGGAGTGAGGGAAGTGGAATTGCTCCCAGCCCACCAACAATTTCCATCCAGAGCATCTCTACTCAGATCAGTAATGCACCTGCTAATGGGGCTCTAGCTGTGGATAATCGAACTGCACTAGCAGCTCTCGCCGTTATCCAACTCCAACAGACTGGGAATACTCAAGTGGGAGCGGGGACTTCTTCTACAGAAGTTGTTGCTACTCAGAACGCCCTCGAACAAGAAATTACAACTACCTTGAACCAGGCAGGAGGTAGTGGTGTTACTCTTGCGAGTGGGGAAACTGTCTCAACTACCAATGTATCTACTGCATTGACTGAGGTGATTGCAGTCCTTTCTGTTGCAGAGGTTGCCAATACCTTGTCTGCACGAGTTGGCGTTACTGAATTATCTTCTTCAGGAGTACCAATTGCTTCATCCCAACCCGTACAAGTAGTGCAGGCAACGGGCTCTCAATCAGCGAACGAGGCTGTTAACCTTCTCTATAGTCTTTTCCAGGAAACCTTTACCCTTGCTGGCGTTGAGCTTGATACCGCCGGGGAGTATGCTCAGAATCTAGTCCTTGCCTTGGCTAAGCTCAAAACCTGGTTTTCTAGCGATGGTGACGTTAACTTAGTTGCTATCAATCAAACCACTAAACTGATGGAACCGATTCTCGCAGCTCTTCCTAATCTGTTGGAAGAGTTGGACGATAACCCTAGTGCTCGGGAATATTCTCTGATGCTAGACACTGTGACTGCCATCCGAACTGTTGCAATTCCCCTACAAGCTATTAATGACGCTGTGTAATTAGGACGTTTGTTCGGACTTACAAGATTGTTGCTGGGTTGATTGCACCCAGGTACGAAGTTCTCGATTAGCGTTAGCCTCACCCTGAACTTTACACTGCTCTAGAAAGTGGTAAAAAATCTCCATAGACACCCAAGGTGGGGCTAGTATCTACCTCTTGATATGCTTGCTGGTGGAGCTGATAGATTTTAAGAACTTCACCATTGAAGCGCCAAAACTCTGGGACTCCCATCTGAGCATACAAAGCATTCTTATCAATATCGGTGTGAGTAATATCTACTTCTACCACTAAATCGGGAGGGGATATTGGCTGATGTCAACCGTTCTTCCGCGAACCAGTGGTTCGTTTGGGATGTAGTAGCATTTATCGGGTTCGGCTCCCTTCTGCAAATCATCCCGCTTCAAAGTGGTTGAAGCCAAGCTTTTGATGTTAAGACCGCTTTCAATTGTCAGGATCTTAACGAAATCTCCAATTAAATCGCTGGGATTTTCGTGAGCTTCTAAAGGAACCATGAACTCTAAAATTCCTTGGTCATAAGTTAGTCGGGCTGCCCGATGCTCCCCAAAGGCTTCCAGCAGTTTTTCATAAGTCTCCCAACTGACTTGATATAGGGTCAATCGTTGTTCTGCGGGAGCTACTTTTGCAGGTGGAACGTTTAGGGCTTCAGGGGTATTGACCACAGGTTTACTCCGAGTCGTGTTTTTTATCCCAGTTTAGTGTTGAGTTCTAAGAGCAGGACAACTTAATATATAACATCACCCTCAATCCGACTGGCCCATCGCTTGACCTGCCAACCAGCCTGTTGTCCAAGCACTCTGAAAATTAAACCCGCCAGTAATCCCATCAATATCGAGGATCTCCCCAGCAAGGTAAAGTCCTGGGCAGCAACGGCTTTCCATTGTCTGGAAGTTAATTTCTTTGAGGTTAACGCCGCCACAGGTAACAAATTCTTCCTTAAACACGCCCTTTCCTTGAATTTGGTAGCGTCCCTGAGTGAGTTCTTCTACCAACTGGTTTAAGGCTTTTTTGGATAATTCTGCCCAACGCTGTTTTTGATCAATTCCGACTGTGGCGGTGAGGCGTTGCCAGAGGCGTCGCGGCACCGGGAGAGGACTGTAGCTGCTAATCTGGCGTTTGGGCGTTTGGGATTTGACTTCGAGTAATTGCTGCCGCAAACTATCTGGGTTGTATTGCGGAACCCAGTCAATTAGCAGTGGCATTTGATAGTCATGGTCGTGTAGCACTCTCGCGCCCCAAGCAGAGAGTTTGAGTACCGCAGGACCACTGATGCCCCAGTGGGTAATTAGTAATGGTCCGGTTAGTTCTTGCTTTTGTTTACCTGTTTCTAGCAACCGCAGCCGCACCTCTTCTACACTCACTCCAGCTAGGTCTTGCAAGCGAGGGTCAGCGATGTTAAAGGTAAATAAGGAAGGAACTGGGGAACTAATTTTGTGACCGAGATCCGCTGCCCAGCGGTAGCCAAGCGGATTGCTGCCTGTAGCGATGAGAAGGCGATCGCACTGCAATCTCTCCCCTGTTTTCACCTCAACTTCAAATCCTTCAGTTATTGACAATTGCCGCACGGATTTCACTTTTACCCCCGTCCGCAGCTTTACCCCAGCCTTGGTTACCTCAGTAACTAGACATTCCACCACCGTCTCGGAATTATCCGTAATCGGAAACATCCGTCCGTCTGCCTCAGTTTTCAACTCCACGCCACGGGATGCGAACCAGTCTACTGTGTCTTGGGACTGAAAGCGAGTAAAAGCCCCCCGCAGCGCTTTACCACCTCGGGGATAAGCTTGTACCAATCGGGCAGGGTCAAAACAGTGATGGGTGACATTACATCTGCCACCGCCAGAGATGCGTACCTTAGATAGTGGTTTTCGTGCTGCTTCTAGTAGCGTTACCTGCGCGTGGGGATGGGCATTTGCACAGGCGATCGCTCCAAAAAAACCAGCAGCACCGCCACCAATCACAATCACTTCTAGAGGATTTCTAGCCAAGACAGGTTTGTTGCGGGCATTGAGTCTCCCTTTCTATTCTGGTTCAAAGTCTTCTTTCTCAGCGCCACATACCGGACAGTTCCAATCTTCGGGCACTTCCGAAAACGGCGTCCCTGCTTCTACCCCATTCTCGGGATCGCCTTCTTCGGGATCGTAGACATATCCACAAACGGAACAGACGTAGTTTTGCATTGTCGCCTCTTTTTCTCTTGTCATCGCCCTAAAATCATACAAGCCTCCAGAATCAGATTTCCAGAGGCAAAATTTCAATTTATATATTTTTGACACTCCCCAGCCTAAAGGCGTGGGGATTCTCGCTTCTAGGGGAGAGTCTAGAAAGCACGGAACTAAATCCAGATACTTTCCCCGATCTCAAAACCGCTCAGCGAGCTTTTTTCGGGATAGCCCATCCCTACTTAGAAGATGAGTGATGAAAGATGAGGGATTAAATTCGCCCCTTTGGGGCAGTCCTTAGTTAGTAGTCCTTAGTCCTTAGTACTAACGCTTACAAAATTTGACCAATGACTAATTCATCCCATTTCCTTAATTAGTCACTTTCGGCTTAGACCAGATACCATGTTCATCTTCTTCATATTGCTGGTGAATTGTCTCCCAAGCAGCCTGCTCGGCTTTCAGGGGGTCTTCAGTCTCATCAAAGGAAGCATTATAGCGCTCCATGAAAGTCTGCTGGGCGGCTTCAGAGAGATGCGATCGCACTTCTGGAGACAAATCTTCTACACTATTGCATTTGCCCAGCGCACCCCGAGGTAGGGTCATTTCATTAATATGCACTTCTTCCCCACCTGCGTTTTCCAGCAGCATTTGAATCTCAACAGAGCGATCTGCGGGAACTTCAGCCATGAGAATAAATTCCCCGGCTTGCAAGCGGGTTTGGTAGATAGCTGCCCGGTCTTCTGGCATTCCTAGGGTTGATAAAGCTGAAGCCAAGCCAGCCCCAGCTCCCCCGGCGAGTGCGCCACTAGCAGCCCCCAACAACACAGTTCCAATTGGACCACCAGCAACAACCCAACCGGCGAAGGGAATCCACAGCGCTCCAATCCCTGTTAATAAAGCCAAAACTGAACCAAATAAGGAACCAAAGATTCCCCCAGTTCGCAATCCGCCCAAAACGACGTCTTTTTTCGAGACGAACCCCGAAATTCGACTCTGGGAGGTGAAATTCTTGCCCATCACCGAAATGTGGTCTTGGGGAACATCCTGCTCTAGCAGATGATTGACAGCATCATTAAGCTGTTCCTCTTCCTTAAACACAGCAGAAACTGTGCGTTCTGCTCTATATTCCTCAGCCATCTCGATTGCCTAAAAATTATTACCCCATGAATCTATCAATCTCTCCCTCTCCCTGGAATCGCCCCTAAGGTTGATTGTGAGAAGGACGTAATAATCTTTAAAACAGGCAATTTACGCTCAAAAGCGCTTGTTTTTCTCAATGGCGTAAGCAATCCCGGTGACAATCGACAGCAGAATCAGCAGCAGGAGGATGCCGCCGGGAATAAAGGTAAGAATGCCCACTCCTCTGAGGATATAAACCGCAATGGTAATCGCTACAACCACTACAAATATGGGGGCAACCTTGGATGTCTTACCACGAAAAGAACGACTCACAGGTAAAACCTCAACTGCAAAACACGGCAAGTAAACCTATCTTCTCAAACTGCCAATTCCAGCCAGGATCCCCGAACCAATCGAAAACAGCGCGATCGCCCAAATGATTGCCTCGGGGATAACGCTAATCAAACCTGTCCCCTTGAGCACCAAAAGGGCGGCTGTAACCACCAAACCAATGCCAAGGATATACAAGAGAATCGTTACCGCAGGGTTAGAAGAGTTTCTCACTTTGGCTTCCCCAAACTATTCAAGCATCAGGCACATATTCTTACACAAGAAATTGTTTCTGGAGAGGGTAGGAATGAAAAACGATCACTAACTCTCGGCAAAGAAGGCGCGTAGTTCTTGAAACTGACCTCGTGCTTCGACACTGCCATCTTTAAGCACAATAATTTCTTCAGCGCGGCGCAGAAGCCAGGGGCGATGAGAAAACACCAGAAAAGTTGGAGTCGCTTTCTGTTTCCTATGGGGACTTCTGGAGCACATAGGCGCGACCAAAGCTTTTGTTCGGTTTTAATATCGAGGGCACTGGAGAGGTCGTCAAAAACGAGCAAACTGGGATGACGGACAGACATTCTCGCGGCGGCTGCCCTTTGCAACTGTCCCCAGGAAAGTCCACGCCCTTCGGTCCGTCTCCAACCCTTCCGACATAGCAGCGACATCTCGTTCAAACACAGATAACTGTAATGCCTCAGCAATCTCTATTTCTGACCTCTCCAGCCCCAGTAAGAGATTTTCTAGGAGCGAATAAGTGACATACTCCCTCACTAAGCATTCGCTATAGTGAGGGCTTCTTGCTTCCTAGAGCCGTGGACTTCTTGCAAAAGTTATAAAGAGAGACGAAGCTCATAGTTGTATAAGGCGGCAATGAGGTTGAAGCGTAAGCCAAACCGCTTACGACGATTTCG
>PXPT01000021.1 GCA_003021505.1 Cyanobacteria bacterium QS_4_48_99
TCGATCGAGATGCAGTATTTACCAAGATGGCTCAGGCACAGGGGAAATGTGGATTGGGCCTGGAGCAGGTTTGATCTCTTTTTAGAATGAAATAGCCCTAATTGAGTGGGGAGTGAGGGGTGAGGAGTAAAAAAATAATTCACTTACAAGTTGAACATTTTATTTCTATCTCTAAATCTGCTCACGCCCTCACTTTATATTGAATTGAAGCGAAGCGCTGACCTCTTATCTATAAAAATGATTGCCTATCTCTATAGCAATCCGCTACTCGAATCTGCGCCCGAACCGGGGATTTGGGATTGGAGATAGATCGAGTTTATCAAGATTTGGGAGGAGATCAGCAGTTGCAGCAGTTGCTCTCAGACTGCCAGGCACAGCCCCCGGATTACTTGTTAGTTCGTCGGCTGGAGGAACTGGGAGATTCGCTGGAGGCAGTCAGGGATATAGTTGCACAACTCGAGGCCCTTGGTATCAATCTGATTGCGACAGAACAACCCTATAGTTCTTCCCAACTCAGCAATGCTAACGAGAGTGAGATTCGGGCAAATCTATTTGAGGCTGCTCCAAGAGATTCAAGAAATCAGCGCAGCCGCCGCATTCGCCAAGGACACGCTCGCAATCGGCTTAAAGCCCATCCCCCACCAGGAAAGGCTCCCTACGGCTATAGGCGAGAGAAAGAACGCTATATTATTGACCGCACTACCGCGCCAGTTGTCAAAGAGTTTTTCGAGCGCTTTTTGCTCTTTGGCTCTTTGCGGGGGGCAGTCCGCTATCTAGAGAAAAAATACGCTAAAAAAATTTCTGTCTCTACCGGGCGTCGCTGGTTAACTAATCCAGTTTATCGGGGTGATCTCGAATATCAAAACAGTGAGGTGATTCGCAATACTCACATTCCCATTATTTCCCGCGAAGAAGCTGCCCAAACTGATCGCTTGCTGCGTCGCAATCGGCGTTTATCCCGCCGCACTGCCAGTGCGCCTCACTCTCTGGCAGGTTAGTGGTCTGGCAGGTTTAGTGGTTTGCCAGGAGTGTCAGTTTCGGATGACGGCGACTCGCGTGACAGCACGGGACAAAAACCGAGAGTATCTTTACTTGCGCTCTGTCCATTGCCCTCAACGTCCAAAATGTCGCGCAATTCCTTATCAGAAGCTGCTACAGCAAACAATTGAGCGGATTTGTCAGGATTTAACCCCGCGAGGTTGCAAAGATGAATGCTTCGAGTGGGGAGGGGGTGAAAGGTTCGCTTCAAACCGAAATTGCTAAAAAGCAAGAAATTCTTAACCAGCTACCGAGTTTAAAAGACGAGGGAATTCTCTATGCGGAAACGGCGGAGTTACGCAGCTACAAATTACGGACAGAAATATCGGGGCTAGAAGGGCAAATTGCTCAACTGCCACCAGAAAACTTAGAAGCGATCACCCAAGCAGTCTCTTTATACCAATTCTCTAAATGCCCGCTACACATAGAGCATCGACTAGCCAACCCCATTGAGTGAGCGATGGCACTTGTCGAGGTGTTAGTCTTTTCACCCATTGACTAATCGCATCTTGCCACTCAGCAATGGAATCAAAATGCCGCCATTGCAGCCAACGCTTCAGTTGTTGCCAAAATTGCTCAATCGGATTGAGTTCTGGGCAGTAAGGTGGCTGGAACAGTAAGACTATATGGTCAGGCACCGTGAGCGTTTGGGCACTATGGGCTTTGGCATGATCAACTTGAATTAGGTGCAGCTGTTTAGGATACATCTGCGCGAACGCTTGTAGAAATTCTTCAAAGCACAAACTATCCAGGTGAGAGAACTCGAGCAGGAAATGCTCACCACTGATGGGCTCGATCAGCCCGTAGAGCCAGCGGTAAAGAAACTGCCACTGTACCTCGCCTGCTGGTTTTACCCCGAAGCCAGTGAGCTTGCGGTGCTGTACCCTTAATAGTCCACCCGACTCTCATCGGCACAGAGCGTAACGAATCCGTTCTCCATACTGACGCTGTCGGGTTTCACTGAGATCAGAGTGCATTATGTCTCCAGCATTTTTTGAAAAGCCTCTACCGCTCTGGGAGTTTGCTTTTCTGGAGGACACGGGGCGCGAATTCAGTTCGTGCCCGTGAGATGTCGGTAGCGAGGACGCGGCTGCTTCAGTTTAGCTTGAAGGTAATAGCACACCGTTTATGCACTGCCAAAGTAAGCTACCTGCACCCCACCAACGGCGTATAACCAGCGCTGTAATTCTTGATAGCTGGCTTTTTCCTTCTCGGTGTTGGACTTCTGTGAGTAGTTGTTGCCGAACCTTCCCGTTGATAGCGGTGGGTCGTCCCGGCTTCGGACGCACTTCTAGCAAAAGGCATCGAGTCTCCCCCTGGCGATACTGCGAGAGCCAGGTGGAAATCGTTGTCCGGTGGTAGCCACTGAGCTCTGCGAGTTGATTAACTTGGGTTGCTTGCCCAGTTTTGAGGCACCACAAACTTGCACTTTGCTAGCCCGGTCGCGTCCCGAGTAGTGCTGAAGAAGCACACCAGCCATCTCTGCTGGGTCAGTTCCTTCTTCCCATTTGTACTTTGATCTTAGAGAATTGGTATTAGGAGCCATTGGGAACTTTGTTCATCACTACAATGCTTCTCTGGTAGTTTAGTGCTTCTATCACTACTTTTACAGGACTACCGAATTTTGAATTTTCAATTTTTAATCAACTGCGGGTTGCCTCCAAAATTCGAGCGAAATAAAAACGAGTGCTAGTTTTTTCTTGGCGCTGCACCGAGAAACCGTTATCTTGCAAAATTTTAATAATGTCGGCTTCACGATGCTGATAGGCACGGGTGGCTTTACTAGAACCAGGGAAAAAATCACCCACTTTCTTGAGTAAACTGAGGGCAAATGTTTTGGGGGCAAAGCTCAGAATTAGGCGAGACTCGGCAATACTTGCCAAATGAGCAATCATTTGAGCTGCGTTTTCTTGGGAATAGTGAATTAAAACATCGAGGCAAATAACGGTATGGTAGCTGCCCTGTAAAGCTTCCAAATCCTGCACTGCAAGATTGAGATTATTGGCATCCCCAAGGGCATCTTTAGCTTTTTGTTGTGCCTCTGCTACCATCCTCTCGGAGATATCACTTGCAGAGACTTTTGCCCCTGCTTGGGCAAGTGGAATACTCAGGCTGCCTACTCCACAACCCGAGTCGCAAATCGATAACTCAGCTAAGTTGCTATCCTGCCTCAGCCACCCCAGAACTATATCTATGGTTTGCTGATGCCCCACGCGGATATCCCGCTGGACTTTATTTACTTCTTCATCACCGTAAATGCGCCTCCAGCGGTCAAATCCTGTCGCGTTGAAATAGTCTTTAACGACGGTTTTATCGTTTGAGGATTTCATTAATTGCTGCTTTTGAGGATTTCATTAATTGCTGCTTTTTGTAATGACACCACAGGCAATGCGATCGCCACCTTTACCGGCGGGATCAGTAATGTAATCATCTGTGCCAGCGTGGACAATCAAGGCGCTACCATCTTCGTCAACAACGGAAGTCTCACCTTCGCCAAGCGTAATGCGTTCTGTCGTCCAGTTATAGTTCGCGTTGCCATCTTCGTCGATGCGAATCATCGGTAAATCGCCCACATGGGGACCATCGGCATTGAGAAAACCGTGCTGTGTATCCGTAGGGTTGAAGTGTCCACCCGATGCTTTAAAAGTAGGCGTACATTGCCCGGTTTGGTGAATGTGAAAAGCGTGTTCGCCTTGGGATGCTGAGGTGAAATTACTCAGTTCCACGTCAACTTCGACATTGCCCTCGTCAGTGGTGGTGAATGTGGCATTGCCAACGGTATCTCCTTCGGAATTTTGAACTTCAGCAGTGGCGCTAGAATTCTGCGCTTGGGCGGGAAAAATGCTAGCAAAGACAACTACCGAAACGACTAGAATCAATGCAAGTATTTTTCTCATGGATTGCTTTTCCTCCGGTGCGAAGCTACGTTCTTAATGCGAGAAGCCCTATACATTATTTTTGCATTCCTTGGTACGCGCTTGGGCTATAGACGTTGATAAGTAAGTTTGCCTGTCGCTTCCTCAAAGTTCCAGCGCAATAGTTGGGCGGGTTGTCCAGGGGAAATCCCAGCTAAACCAATTGCTTGCCTGGGAACTTCTGTTGCTAAAAAAATGGCTTCTCCCACTCCACAAATCCCCCACTGTACTAAGTTCTCTACGCTAGATAACAGGGGTAGGGTGGTTCCTGCTAGAGTGCCATCAGGAAGCCTTGCTGTGCCACCAACTACTTCAATCTCGCGGCTGTCCCACCGATAGATGCCGTCCGATAATCCCATGGGTGCGAGGGCATCGCTGACTAGAAAAATTCCTTCCTTGTTATCGCTGGCTCGCAGTAGCAGTTGTATAATTGTTGGAGTTATATGCTCTCCATCCGCAATTAAGCCACACTGAACCTTAGAATTAACTAAGGCAGCACCCAGCAAACCGGGTTCTCGATGGTGCAGTACCGGCATGGCATTAAAGGCATGAGTGACCATTGATGCCCCTGAAGCAAAGGCTTGTTGTGCCTGTGCAGCCGTTGCCAGAGAGTGACCAACACTGACAGTGATACCGAGAGAGCGCAGGTAGGGAATTACCTCACCGGTGGGATCTAATTCCGGTGCTAAGGTGATCAGTTTCACCACAGACGCATAATCTCCCAGTACCCGCTCAACATTCTCAATCGTCAGGGGTAACAGATACTCGGCCGGATGTGCGCCGCGCTTTTGGGGATTGAGAAAAGGTCCTTCCAGGTGGACACCGAGGATTTGGGCAAACTCGCCTTCAGTGGGTTGATTGGCGATAAAATCGGCAATAACGGATAGTGATCGCGCAATCTTTTCAGGGGAAGTAGTTACTATAGTGGGTAAAAAGGCAGCCACTCCCTGGTTCCACAAAAATTCGCAATTTTGTTGAAGGAGAGGAAGGTGTTGTCTCTCTAAGTCTGGAAAGGCTAACCCCAGCGCCCCATTGATTTGTAAATCCACCCCGCCCATAGAAATCCAGTCTCCAGCCACATCTATCGTAGAGTGATTGGTGCGAAATTGGGCAGATTGCTGCATCGGTGCGATCGCTGCAATGATGCCCTGAGAATTAATTTGAATCTGCTGTAAATCTTGGTATCCCGGCAATCGAGCATTAATAATAGAAAGGTTGCTCAGTTGTGAACTAGCAGTTGTCGGTTGCCTGATTGCCTCGTTCATCACGTTTGCCTTTTATAGGAAGGCCTCAACTCTGTCTGTAGAGTTGGGTGAGTTTTCCCTAATATTAGATTCGCAGGATTACCCATAAGCAAAATTTCCCCGTATCAAAAGAAGGCAAGAGGCAAAGGGCACGCATGAGTAACGTTTACCTCAGCCTTTCGCCTTCCGAGAAGCCCTTCGCATGCTCACCTTCCGAGAATCTCCGCGTATGTCGTAACTATAGGGATTCACAGGGACTTGATAGAAGATCAAATCCCATCTATAAACCAAATCCCCCAGTATTAATACTGAAGGGATTGGAGATTTTTGGTTTCACCGCGACGCCGTCTTACCTCAGTTTTTGACCTCAAAATCCAGGTGGGCACCGACGTTCTCGCTTTAAGTTTCCGGGTACAAGCCCGGTTTACTGCCACGAGATCTGTTGGTTCCCTGATAAGGTCAAGTGTAGATCAAAAAACAATTTTGGCAGTCACCAACGTCGCAGCAAAACCTCTTGTCATATATTAATCTTTTTTACCGGGGTGCTCGCAAGGGGGTTAACCGATTTTGGATTGACGATTGACGATTTTGGATTAAAGAAATTGCTGTAATTGCGGGATTGGACATAATTCTAAATCCCTCTCAACTCCGTTTTCCAAAATCCAAAATCCAATTTTCTAGGTCAATCATACCAGAGGGAAGAAATTTGATCGGCGATCGCTTCTGCCCCAGAGTGCTGCCCTTCCCATAAAACTGTAACGTGTCCCAGCTTCCGTCCAGGGCGAGGCTCTGTTTTTCCGTACCAGTGAAGGTGAGCTTTCGGGATTTGGGCTAATTTTTCTCGCTTGGCGGCGTAGTCGTGCTGCGCGTATTCGTATCCCAACAGATTCACCATGACTGCGCCATCACAGTGCAGGGTTGGGGAACCCAAGGGTAAACCTGTAACTGCCCGCAACTGCTGCTCAAACTGAGACGTTTCGCAGGCATCGAGCGTGTAATGCCCAGAGTTATGGGTGCGGGGGGCGATTTCATTAACCAACACCTCGCCTGCGGGAGTGAGAAATAGTTCAATACCAAAGACACCAACAGCTTGCAGTTGGCTAAGAAAGGTGTGGGCGATCGCTTCGATTTGAGAATTCACTGACTCCGAAATCGCCGCAGGCGCAATGACGCGATGACAAACTTGGTCTTCTTGCTGAGTTTCCACCACTGGATAAACAGCTATCTCTCCTGTCGCCCCACGAGCGGCAATGACTGCCAATTCTCGCTCAAAGGGCACAAACTCCTCCAGCAGCATGGCGGGGCATCCCAAATCCTCCCAAGTCTTACTTAGGGCTTGTTGGTCTTTAAAAATCAAAGTACCCTGACCGTCATATCCGTGACGCCTTGCTTTAACAACCACCGGAAAATCCCAAGAAGCTTCCTTGGCAAGAGACGAAAGTTTCTTCCCTTCTCCTCCAGCTTCGAGGGCAGTGAACCGAGGAACTGGCAACCCTAATTCCTGCAAATAGCACCGCTGACGATATTTATCTAACAAGGGAGCTAAATTTTCTAAACTGGGGCGAAAGCAAACTCCCTGCTTCGCCAGAGGCATCAACCCTTCCAGATTAATAAACTCATTCTCGAAGGTAATTACATCGCAACGCCTTGCGAGTTGGGCAGTTACTTCGGCATCGTCAACTGCTCCGATCACCACATCATCTGCCTTAGCCACGGCAGGTTTCTCGAAGCTAGGCGTTTGCACAACTAATGAACTCCCTAGCGCCTCAGCGGCACTCGCCATCATCGCAGCAAGTTGACCACCACCAAGGACACCAACGCGCTTTAGTGACATCTCAAAGACTTGCGAGTTGCAACACCAGTTTGGGGGTTAACGCCAGTTGCCTTAGCGCACAGTTCTCTGACTTGGGCACCATCTAAAATGGCATCAGTAAAGTCAGCCCCACTAATATCAGTACCATCAAATACGGACCGGAGCAAAATTGCTTCGGTCAAAACGGCATCACTTAAATCAGCTCCCGTGAAGTTGACTTGATCCACCATTGCATAGCGTAAATCTGCCCCGTGCAGGTTCGCCTTAGTCATCACAGAAGCACTAAAAATGGAGCCGCGCAAATCAGCATTGCTAAAGTCGGTGAGTTCCATGTTGGCATTGGAAAACTCCCCTGCTTGGATCTTTTGACCAGAGAAATCCCTTCCAGTCAATTCCGCATTACTAAAGGAGCGGGGCGGGTCATAAAGTTGGTAAGCTTGGGCATAGGCAGGTAAAGGCAGGCACAGAATAATTAGAGCAATAAGCGATGCGGCTAGTCGGATAAAATACTTCATCCTCTCTCAAAGCAAGTCTCCTTACTGAACTTAACTGATTAGTTGGAGTTTATAGGGAATAACAAGGCGCCATACTGAAACTTCGTGGAAACCTCATACCTTTTTCACTCCCAACCGCCTTAGAAAAGGGAGTGTCAGGTCAAACTTCCAACATGAAAACTGATTTTACCAAGGTAGGATTTCGCCTTGGGCGTGCCAAAAAGTACCGGTGTTATCTAAGTTCAGTTGCTCGATTCGCTCCAGAAGCCCCTGCACCGCTTCCTCGGCAGAAATGCCACTGTAACCTGTCATCCTGGTGCTAACCATGCCTGGGTGGAGGATAGCCACAGCAATTTCTTGGGGTTTCAAATCGATCGCAAGGGACTTGCCTGCCATCGAGAGCGCTGCTTTAGACATACGGTAGCCATAGGAATCCCCGGAGCTATTATCGCCAATCGAACCCATCCGGCTGGTGAGAAGTGCCACCTTGGATCCGGAATGCAAAAGGGGAAGCAAAGCTTTTGTAACCCGCAGTGGTCCTAAAGCATTTACCTCGAACTGTCGCCGCATACTATCGAAGTCCATATTATCGAGGGTATTTTTTTCGATAATTCCGGCATTGTCAATCAATACATCTAGGGCTGTGCCCTGCAAGCGCTTTGCCAAGGCGGCAACCGAATCATCCTGAGTGATGTCCACACCGGATTCAACGCGGACTCCCAAATCTTTGAGGGGGGCTGTCGGGTCGCGGCAAACCGCGATCACTGTTTCTCCTCTGTTTTGGAGTTGCTTGCAAAATTCTAAACCAATCCCACGGCTAGTTCCTGTTACTAAATAAGTAGTCATCGGGGCAGTTAGTAGTCAATAGTCAATAATCCATAGTAACTAATAGATACAAGGCTCCGTGATACGCACCAGGGGCTTGTGACTTTCTGTCCTTAAGCTTTAGTAAGGAGGATTTCGCGAAACCTGGCTAATGGACAATTAGCCATTAACCATTAGCAATCCCTCATATGAAAGAAGGGGCCTCCACGTCGTATTTTTGGTAGGATCTTCACTAGCAAACGGTACAGTGGGGGCCAAGAGTTTTTTTGGTAGGGAATCTTGCCATACCAGTTCAGAGCAACAGTAAGACAGCCGTTGTACTAGCAGCTAGCATAATTAACTGTAAAAACCATAAGCTAGTTTCTTTGAAAAGATTCACGGTTAAATGAATGTGAGGAGCGAATCTTGGCAAGTGAAGGATGGTGAGCGAGAAGCGGCAGAAGTGCATAAATTGCCCTAACTGGTATGAGGGGTTGAACAAAATTTTCCTACTCTGTAATGACTGCGCCTGCTACTTAGAGGTTCCAGCCGAAAACAGCCAACTTTTGCATCTAGCAAGGCTGAGTCAAGATAATAGATTTTACTCTACAAAACTAAACGGCGAATGTGAATAATTCCGGAATTAAGCGATTTTTACCTCAGAGAGGCGATTAAGCCTCGCTTGTGGAACGGGTAAAATAAATGGTTGCCCGCCTGTAAAGTTTTTTCGTTCTGCCACGATAGACTCAAACAAGTAGCCTCAAATGTCTGTGCTTAACCCGTATGAGCTCAAGCTAAAGCTGACAAACTCATGTAATGTTTTTCTATGGAACTAGAAACGATTTCCCCATCAGAAGAAATCGATTTATATGTGGAAGAGGTTAGCGATCGCCTAGATCGTTGGTTAGCCCATCAATTGCCCCATCTTTCTCGCTCTCGCCTTCAAAAGCTAATTGAGGGGGGCAAGGTGCGGCTCAATGGCACAGTGTGTACTGCAAAAAAGCGGACTTTGCAAGCAGGCGATCACCTTTGCGTTTCCATTCCCCCAGCCCAGCCGCTAGCAGCGCACCCGGAAGCCATCCCGCTTGATCTTCTCTATGAAGACGATGCCATTGTTATTGTCAATAAACCTGCTGGCTTAGTCGTACATCCCGCACCAGGACACGAAACAGGTACGCTGGTGAATGCTCTTTTAGCCCATTGCGATCGCTTGGCGGGCATTGGAGGTATACAACGCCCCGGCATTGTTCACCGCCTCGATAAGGATACGACTGGGGCGCTAGTTGTGGCGAAAACTGATCAAGCTCATCAACATCTGCAAGCCCAAATCCAAGCAAGAACGGCACAACGGAAATATCTAGGCATTGTTTGCGGTGCGCCAGCTACCGAGAGTGGCACAGTCAACTCACCCATTGGGCGTCATCCCGTGGAACGCAAAAAAATGGCAGTGGTGGAAAAAGGGGGACGAGAAGCAATTACTCGCTGGCAGGTGGAAGAAAGACTAGGCAACTATACCCTCATGCAATTTCATCTAGAAACGGGACGCACGCACCAAATTCGGGTTCACTGTGCCCACCAGGGATATCCCATTGTCGGAGATTCGGTTTATAGTTCTGCTCGTTCGGTAGGAGTTAATTTATCGGGTCAAGCGCTTCATGCTTGGCGACTTTGCCTGGAACATCCGGTATCTGGAGAACGAATTGAAGCGATCACTCCTCTACCTGCCAATTTCACCAAGCTTCTCGCAGTGCTGCGGCAAAGTTCAATGAATCTTTAATTATTTAATATAGAATCCGTTTGATTACCAGTAATCAAATATCCCCGTGTCCTGCTTCTCCCCATCTACGCGTCTGCCATAACTAGGGGTGTTTAACTGGAGTCGATCTAAGGGGCAGTTGCAGATTTACAAGATAATCGCCTACTCAATCAGCCTGCAAATCCACAACTTCCCCACTTCATGCGTCAGACATTTGCTAGTTAGTTAGCTAGCAGTGCTGCGATAGGGAACCTTATTCTCGTAGTTGATATTCATCGTCGCAACCCTTGGGACTTGGTCGCGTTTGGCACTGCTAAGTCCGCGTGCCATATTCAAGAACTGCCTTGGGTCTCCTTCTTGAGGCTTCTTCTCTTGCGGAGTAAAGGTACGCACCTCGTTCTGCCACACAATTTGTGGGAACCCCAGTTTTTGACGGTAATATGCACCATAACGAGGGGTCTGTAGGTTAAAGGGTGTCACGCCTTCTTCCCGCTGCGGTAGAATCCGCCGTTGTTGATAGGGAACTGTGTCCTCGCCGAATTTCTGCAAGTACTCTTCGCTATTGATCAAATCATCAACAAAGCCTCGAAGACCTTTCGTTGCCAGGACAATCGACCAAGCGATTTTTTCGCGATCATTGTAGACGTCTCGACCCAGAACCCGCTGGATGCAAATTTCCACAAAGCGGTAATTGCTGTTGGGTTCGTAATTTAGGCGGCGGAACACATCAGAACCCACCAGTCCTAGAATAAAGTCCCGCACGGTAATCTGACCATTCCGCAGGCGAGATTCCAAAAAGCGCTGGCGATTGCTCTTCAACGCCTGATGTTCGCTAAAGATCTGGCGATAGGCAGCCCAAATCGCTTCATCCATCTCTGTCCCGGAGCCAAGCATTTCGGCGGAATAATTGTAAGGTTGCTCCTCATTGGGGACTTCATACCCTTCTACCCGCTGATTTTGACTCGAAGGCGAGTATTCTAGTAAAGGGATAGGCACGTTAGAACCTCCTTTTTTTAGGAAATTTTAAAAACTTTAATCTTGATTATACCAATAATTTGGGGGTTCAAAGTGGGGTGATTTGATCGCTTTTCACTAATTATTTATGTTTTTACCAGCCCTTGGTTAAGCTCACCCCTACTTATGTGACTCAGATCCAGAGTTCGTTGCAACAAAAGCCCAATTTACCAGCCCCAAATGGAGGGTAACTCTGTTGCTAGCGAAACATCCTGCTTCGTTTCGGGAATAGCTTCGGAAGGATTGCCTGGTTCAGATTCAGTACGAATTTCCGCACAGAAGGTGGCAGTATTCAGTCCCCCAAAACGTTTCACTGTGCTAGTCCGTATGCGAAGGTTGGGGCTGGGAAACCAAAAACGCTCAATAATGCTCATGGTTTCGTAGTCGGTACTCAGGACAAGGGCATCGTCTTCATCAATCTCATACCGACCTACCACAGGTGTAACTTCAGCATAGCCTCTTTCTCGCAGTAGCCGACCTCGCTTGGGGGTATCGTCATCAGGAACAAGCGAGAACACGCTCTTCCCTTGATGATTTTCATCTTCTTTGTCCCAAGCCATAGAACCATCCCAGCTCACCAGCGCTCCACCTACGCTTAGACTAGGATCGACTTGATGGAGCTGGCAGATTTCTATCACTCTCGAATCATCGGGAGCCAAGGTTTCTACTTGAATTTCTGAGCCGCCCGCTTCTGCCTGTCTAAAGGGGAGATGATGAGTCGTGCGCTGCGATCGCCAACTGCCAGCACTGCGCTGAAAAAATTCCATTGCATCCATCTTAAATTAGCTCCTTTCTTCGCTTGTTCCAGCTTGAGCTATCGGTTTTCTCCCTTTCCTATTGTCACACTGTTTATTGAAAATTGCGCTGTTGCCCTCTTTGCCAATGCTAGAGCAAGCTGCAACTACTGCTTTGGTCAAAGCTTAGCTCGAAAATTGATAGTAACGCCACTTGTTTAACTGCGCCTCCCCAATTGTCGCTAAACGCTGTAAATCCGCTATCTGTTGTTGCAACGCCGAGATTTGATTCGCCTGTTGCTCAGACTCGCGTTTTAAAGCCTGGTAACTGTCTGCGTTTTGAGCAGCCAGAGATTTCTGTTGGGCAAGCTGGTTTTCTAAATCACTGACGAGGTCTGCTTTTTGTTCTAACTCCTGTTCTAGAGCTTGGTTGCTTTCGCCCTGTTGAGACTTCTGCTGTGCAAGCTGATTTTCTAAATCGCTGAGGAGGTTTGCTTTTTGCTCTAACTCCTGTTTTAGAGTTTCATAAGCTTGTTGAGTTACGGTGGAGCTATCTTGAGCACCAAGGCTTTGGTTTTGGGGTGGTTGCTTGCCACTTGCAACGTTAATTGTAGTCTGTTGCTGGCTAGCGGCCTCTGGGTCAGTCTCTAAAGTAACTGTCTTCTCTGCCGAGGGGCTAGTGATCGCAATTTCGCCTCTGGCAATGTGATCCACTAGCTCTGATTTGGATAGTTCTGCCTTTTTAGCTATCTGATCTAGTAAGTCACTTCCTGTCGGCGTTAAGGAAACCCCCAGCTTGGTTTTACTTTTGGGATGCTCGCTAAATCCTTTACTCTTTTTTTTTGGCATTGCCATTCTCCTCCAGAGGGGTTATACAAAACATTATTGCAACTCATGCCTCCGGTTGCATGAACTAATCAAGTAGAAAAAACCGCCTCAGAGAACTTTTTGCTCTACCCCAAAGCCAGCAAGAACCAATTTCTCTAGTGGTTCTCCTTCCTGGGGACGATGATAGTTAAGAATTTGTCTAATTCTCAAGTTGGGGTTAATCAGCTTAATGGAATCTACTGATACTACACTAGTATAGTGGGTTGTCATCAGTAACTCTCGCTCGTTGGCAGAGAACTGGAAATGAGAAACGATTGGTCTAGCTTCTTCATAAGCTTTGTCTCGTAGGTAATCTCCTTGGAGAATCCCAGCATCGCCTCGTTTGGGCACAAACAGCGCATTCAGTTCTTGAGATACCTCGTCCCCTTTTTCCGAAATTGTATAAAATGCGAGCTGGAACCCAGTAAGCCTCTCATCTTCTGAGTCCCAACAGTATTGGTTATCTTGTAAGACTTTAGTTTTGAGAGCTGGGGTGAGAGGTTTAACGTTAAATTTTGTGCTAGAGCGCTCTACCTCCTGTTGATTTAGATGTTGATTGAGATAGTGATAGGTGCGTTCGATTTCCCAATTGCCCAAGCAGCAATCAAAGAAATGTTGCAGCGAATCTGTCTCCATTTGCCGTTTCTTGTCTTTCTAGTGAGTGAATGAGCAACTGCTGGTGAGGGGGCAAACCATACCTTTGCAAAGTTTAAAAGTAATCAAGTCAAAATTAAAAAAGCGATCATTTTGCCAACTAACTCCTTGGGTGGAGAATGATGCACATACCGGGATTAGCTGGATAGCGCCTTCTCGGCGAGTGGGTAAATTCGTGGGTACTTGGTTCTGAAGAAATATCTTGGGAAACCTCTCCCCACGAAGATCAGGAGGCAGAGGGAGGATTAAGTGTGAAAGCACAAGGTAGAAGGAGTGGTATACCACTTCTGCCTACTGCCTACTGCCCTCTGCCTTATTCGTTGACAGTGAGTCGGCGTTACTAAGCTTTTGAGGGCGACTGCAACGAGGCTTGTTTGGCTTGCAGTTCCTCGATAGTGGCATCAATCCTTACAATCTCGGGGTTTTGTCCGATGTGCTCTAGGGCTACTTTCTTGGACCACTCCACTCGTTTAGCCATCTGGAACAGATCGTTAACGATTCTTTCCCGGGATTTTTCAAGCTCAGTAATCGCCGCCTCGATTTCTTCTGCCGATTGCAGGCTCTCCACGTCTGACATACTTAACTACTTCCTAATCTAGTTCAATCGCCATCGGGGTCTAGCTTTGATCTTCCCAAAAGCACTTCCTTGCCGCCATAGTTGTTAAGAAAAGTTAAACAATCTCCCCATCTCACTCTCCTAGGCAGCAAACCGGACAAAGCCTTCTCACTAGTAAAGATTAGTTTCCTAAGCTCCTAAAATATGTGTCTAGAAAACTTGCTAAGCTAGCCAAACTTCGCATACGGCTAAGACGAGGCTCCCAAAGCCGTGTTTTTAAAAACAAAATTTTACACTCAACTCCGCTTAACTTAATATTTCTTCAACCATATAAGTCCAATAAAGGTGTATAAAGTATAGCAGGAGGGATTCGCAAACCAGGCTAGAGAAAACCAAAAGCTTTAGACTACAGAGTTTTTGGCATTTCTCATCTAATCGTGGAAGTCTCTCAGATTTCTCCCACATGAAATGAGAAAACTAGCCCATGTGTTTTTTAAACCCTCCCAATTGCACTTGAGTCAAGATTGTCTAGAAAATCAATCTCAATCAAGTCAGCTATCACCACAAAGGAGATTCAGTCTAATGTTTGACGCATTCACAAGGGTCGTTTCTCAGGCAGATACCAGAGGCGAGTTCCTCAGTAACGAGCAGCTCGATGCCCTGACTCAAATGGTTCAGGATGGCAACAAGCGCCTAGATACGGTTAACCGCATCACGAGCAATTCCTCGCAAATTGTCACCGATGCTGCTCGTGCCCTGTTCGAAGAGCAACCTCAACTCGTTCAACCCGGTGGTAACGCCTACACCAACCGCCGCATGGCAGCTTGCCTGCGCGATATGGAAATTATCTTGCGCTATGTTACTTATGCCGCGATGGCCGGCGATGCTAGCGTCCTAGAGGATCGCTGCCTAAATGGACTCCGGGAAACCTACCAAGCGCTGGGCGTTCCTGGTGCCTCGACAGCGGCTGGCGTGCAAAAGATGAAGGATGAAGCGATCAAGATCGCCAATGACTCCAATGGCATCACCCAGGGTGATTGCAGCCAGCTCATGTCAGAGGTGGCAAGCTACTTTGATCGAGCTTCAGCCGCAGTTGCATAAACGCCTGATGTCTGATTTTGATTAGGTAACAACCTGAATTTGCTGGACAAACGCTAGGAAGAAACAAAGAAAATGAAAACTCCTATTACAGAAGCGATCGCAGCGGCTGATACCCAAGGCCGCTTCTTAGGTAACACCGAGTTGCAAGCTATCAACGGTCGATTTGATCGTGCCCAAGCCAGCATGGAAGCTGCTCGTACTTTGACCCAAAAGTCTCAGCAGCTCATTGATGGTGCCGCTAACGCCGTGTACCAGAAGTTCCCTTATACAACTCAAACGCAGGGACCTCAGTATGCTTCTGATCAGCGGGGTAAAGCCAAGTGTTCCCGAGACATCGGACACTACTTGCGCATGGTGACCTACTGCTTGATTGCAGGCGGTTCCGGTCCCATGGACGAGTACCTAATTGCTGGTTTGGATGAAATCAATCGTACCTTCGATTTGTCTCCAAGCTGGTACGTCGAAGCTCTCAAGTATATGAGAGCCAACCACGGTTTGAGTGGTCAAGCGGCTAACGAAGCCAACACTTACTTCGACTACGCAATCAACGCTCTAAGCTAGTTAAATTAGGCGCATGCCCGGAAGAATGAGCGAATGTTGGCTGGTTGGCTAGCAATTGCGGATTTTTCCGGGCATGGTTTTAAATAATTCACCGATAAAAATGCAAAACGGAGAAAATAATTAATGAGCGGTTTAGTAGCAGCGAATTTAGCAGCAGCAGGGCGGCTGGGAATTGAAGCGTTCGACGCGACTAAGGTAGAGCTGCGACAAAATTGGAATGAAAACGACCTACAAGAAGTAATCAGAACTGCTTACACTCAGGTGTTCGGCAATGATTACATCATGAAATCGGAGCGCCTTACTTCGGTGGAGTCTTTGCTGCGGCAAGGAAATCTCACCATCCGCGACTTTGTGCGCGCGATCGCCAAGTCGGATTTATACAAATCGAAGTTTTTCTACCCCAATTCCAATCAACGCTTTGTAGAACTGAATTTCAAACATTTCTTGGGTCGCCCTCCTTATGACGAGCAGGAGTGGGCATACCATACCCGCCTTTGTGAAGATGAAGGGTACGAGGCAGAGATTGATTCTTACTTTGAGAGTGCCGAGTACGAAAATAAATTTGGCGACGACGTTGTTCCTTACTACACCGGCTTTCTGGTCGAGCCTGGAGTGAGGACAGTAGGCTTTAGCCGGATGTTTCAACTGTATCGGGGATATGCCACTAGCGATTACGGTCAATTTAAGAGCAGAACCCCTCACCTCACCCGCGAACTTGCCAAGAATCAAGCCTCTAGCATTGCCAAGCCTACTGGTGTTAGTCGCCAAGCAAAGACAGAAACTCCCAAAACCTCTTTTGGTGGAGTGAGCAACGAAACTGAGCGGGTTTATCGCATTGAGGTGAGCGGTTTAGTCGGTCGTAAAATTCGCAGTTCCAATGTTCGTCGAAGTAACGATGCTGTTTTAGTGCCCTACGACCAGCTTTCTGAGCGAATACAGCAAATCGTGCGCCGAGGTGGCAAAATTATTAGCGTCAGACCAGCTTGAAGTAAACCTGGTTTGAAGTGCAATTAGGGAGAGCCTTACTCCTCCAAGCACTGCGAGGACAGCAAAATATTAGTTTAGGTTTAGGAGAGGGATTAATGAGCGGTTTAGTAGCAGCGAATTTAGCAGAAGCAAGGCAGTTGGGGATTGAGCCGTTTGATGCAACTAAGGTAGAGCTGCGACCGGATTGGGGTGAAGATGACCTACAAGCAATAATCAGAGCAGCCTACACTCAGGTACTCGGCAATGATTACGTCATGCAATCGGAGCGTCTCACCTCGGCGGAGTCTCTGCTGCGGCAAGGAAACATCACCGTCCGAGACTTTATCCGTTCCATCGCCAAGTCGGATTTATACAAATCGAAGTTTTTCTATCCCACTTCCAATCAACGCTTTGTAGAACTGAATTTCAAGCATTTGTTAGGTCGCCCTCCTTATGATGAGCAGGAGTGGGCTTACCACACCCGCCTTTGTGAGGATAAGGGCTACGATGCTGAAATTGATTCTTACTTTGAAAGCAAGGAGTACGAAAATAAGTTTGGTGACAACATTGTTCCCTACTACTCCGGCTTTCTGGTGAATCAAGGATCAAGAACGGTAGGTTTTACCCGGATGTTCCAACTGTATCGGGGTTATGCCAACAATGATGGCGGTCAAATCGGAAGCAAAGGGGCACAACTTACCAGCGAACTTGCAAAAAATCAAGCCTCTAGCATTGTCAAGCCCACTGGTGTTAGCCGCAGAGCAAAGACGGAAACGCCCAAGACCTCTTATGGTGGGGTGAGCAATGAAACGGAGCGAGTTTATCGCATCGAGGTGACTGGTTTAATTGGTCGTTCAGTTCGCACTTCTAATGTCCGTCAAAGTAACGATGCCGTCTTAGTGCCCTACGACCAGCTTTCTGAACGGATACAGCAAATTGTGCGCCGGGGTGGTAAAATCATCAGCGTCAGACCAGCTTAAGGAAACTTAATACTAAAAGTGATGGCAGGTATGGAGTGAGCAGCGCTTGCCATCGCTTCTAAAAAGAAAGTAAATCCCGATCAAGAGGAGCTACATCAACGATGTTTGGTCAAACGGCACTCGGAAGCAAAACGCTTAGTGATTCCGCTAATCGCATGTTTCGCATTGAAGTCGAAGGGATGCGTCAAAATAGAGAAGCGGATGAACTTAACTATCCCATTCGCAGTAGCGGCAGCATCTATATCACGGTGCCTTATAGTCGCATGAGCGAACAGATGCAGCGGATTAACCGCATGGGGGGCAAGATTGTTAGCATCGAGCCTTTGACCCTAGAAGGGGAAAGCCAACCCAAAATGGAAGCAACGGCAGCCCAGCAAGACCTAGAGGCAGAAGGCAAACCTAAAACTATAGGCAAACAGAAGCAAAAATCGGACATTTAGGGAGTGATGGGAGAGTCCCACTCAGAGCAAGAGCCATTAACTGTAGAGCAGGTGATTGCTAACCTGCAACAGCGCGAAGACTTAGGGTTGCGCTACTATGCAGCTTGGTGGCTCGGCAAATTCCGCGTCAATGAATCGGCTGCTATTGATGCGCTACTTGCTGCCTTAGAAGATGAGGCAGACCGCTCTCCTGACGGTGGCTATCCACTGCGACGTAATGCAGCACGGGCACTGGGGAAACTGGACGCACCTCGGGCAGTACCAGCTTTAATAGGCTGTTTAGACAACTCTGACTATTACGTGCGCGAAGCCGCAGCTCAGTCGCTAGAGGAGTTAGGCGATACGAGTTGCACTCCAGTACTGATGAAACTCCTCGATGGGGGAGTGGCAGCAGCGCAACCTGTACCAGGCAAGCCCCATCTCGTCCAACCTTATGAAGCAGTGCTCGAGGCATTGGGAACTCTCCAGGCATCGGAGGCGGTGCCGCAAATTCAACCCTTTCTCGACCATCCCACCGAGAAGGTACAGTACGCGGCAGCACGAGCGATGTACCAGTTGAGTGAAAACCCAGTCTACGGGGAGCGTTTGGTTCAAGCATTGCAGGAAGATCGGTTGCCGTTGCGCCGCTCCGCGCTAATGGATTTGGGAGCAATTGGTTATCTCCCAGCAGCAGAAGCGATCGCTAAAACGCCCGCTGAAAATAGTCTGAAGCTGATTTCTCTCAAAGGACTGCTTGAACATCATTTGGAGAGCAACCTCCTCTCGGAAAAGAGTATTGAAATCATGAACCTCATGGATTCGCTCTTGTGACTAGTTACTGCTCACAAAACAATTAAAAATTTTAAATTAAAAATGCAAATGTAATTAGTCATACGATTTTGGATTAACGATTTTAGAAAATGGACTTAACCCTTCCTTGAAAGGGAAGGTCCTTGAAAGGGAAGGGATTGAGGATTGACAACTGTAGATTAACTGATTGTGGGATTTCCTGGAAGGAAATGGGCATGATCCCCAAAAAAAATCTCAAATCCGAATCCAAGGGGATGTCGCCGGAATTACTTCCGGTGCTTGTAACCACCGTCGAAATCCAAAATCCCAAATTCTTTGTCATTAGAAAAACACGTTTATATAAACTTGTACGGGTAAGCCGGCGGCTTGCCCGTCCGTAACCACCGACTGTGGGCTGATGACTAACTAATTTTTAATTTTTAACTTTTAATTTTGAATTCGGAGCGTAGTGACGTGACTAGCGACCAAACTCAACAACTCATCCGAGCCGTCGAGCAAGCGGATTCTCCAGAAAGTCTCTCACAAGCAGTCTGGGCACTGGCTGCTGCTCGGCAAAAAGCAGCAATTCCTACCTTCATTCGCGTTCTGGGTTACAACAACCCCGGTGCAGCAGTTGCAGCAGTGGAAGGGCTAGTCAAGTTGGGAGAAGCGGCAGTGCCATCCCTGCTGGAGCAGATTGACGGCTACGACTACGGAGCGAGAGCATGGTCAATCCGAGCATTGTCCCAGATTGGCGATCCTCGTGCCCTCGATATTTTGACCGGGGCTGCTGAGAGTGACTTTGCCCTGAGTGTCCGTCGTACCGCTGCTAAGGGGTTGGGCAGTATTAGTTGGTCGCAGTTGCCCGCCGAGGAAGTAAGCGCAGCTCAAGCTAAAGCCCTCGAAACACTGCTGCAAGTCTGCCAAGACTCAGAATGGATTGTTCGCTATGCAGCAGTAGTGGGATTACAAGCACTCGCAGCAACTCAGCTTGATTACAAAAAACGAGTGCAAGTGCATTTCCAACAACTCGACAAGAGTGAACCAGATTTGACAGTACGTGCGCGCGCACAGATGGCTGCGGTGCAACTCCAGCAGATGCCAGTACTCAACTAAGCCCAAACCCTTGCCTTTCAGTTACTAATAATCTTCCTTCTGTTATTTTGGAGTTGCCGCTGTTGCGATCGCTTGCCTGTTCCCGGTCGTCCGTGCGTTAGATGAGACATAACTATAAAAGTCGCTAGACCAACCAGAGGACTCAACAGTGTCGGAAATCCATCGAAGCTTTTCGTAAAAATGTCGTTGGGAATATAGAAAAGCGTGTTGTCTATTCCGAACATGACTGGCATTAAAGCGAACAGCACTAGCCGCGTAACCGAACCAACTACCATACAGGCGAGTGCGCCTTGCTTAGTTGCCTTCCACCAGTATAGACCACCAGCAAGGGGCACCAGCAGTGCAGCAAACATGATATCGAATGCCAGTAAGAGTAAGACACCAGTTTCAGGAACGCGCAGTGCTAAGACTATTCCCAGCAGCGCGATGGGGACTGCCATCAGGCGAGTGATTAATAGGAGTTTGTCTCCTTGCCTTCTATCCTCAGTCTGTCGCAGCCCAAGGATGTTCCGAGCAAACACAGAAGATGTTCCTAAGATTGCTCCGTCTCCAGTCGAGAGCGAAGCAGAAACAATTGCACCTAGGACAAAGATACTTAGTGCTGGTGGGATAACGTTTTCTAGGAGTGCATAAAGAATGGGATCATCTGCCGTCACGCCTGCCTCCTCGAGAATCTGATTCGCAGAGAGCGCCACAATTGAGAATGGGACACCAATAACAATTGTTCCGATACAACCCATGAAGCATGCTCTTCGGGCAGTTTGCGGGCTGTCAGCCGCAAATACTCGCTCCATAAAGTCAATGGCAACAATATCCCCCAACCCCAGCGCCAGCAGTGTTGCCCAGTTAATGGCTGCACCGGCTTCTGGGTCAGTGAGTTGCTCGAACTCAAGTGGTCCGCTGCCTTCGGGAATGGTAATCCCGAAAGTAGCCCAGACATACGCGAGGAGCGCGAGGGAACTGAACAGGGCAATGCATACCTGAATCGTATCGGTGTAAGCAACTGCAAAGAGTCCACCAGTAACGGTATAGATGAACACAATTAAGGTAATAAAGATGACACCAGCGGTGTAGCTCGTTCCCAAAAAAGTTTCGAATAGAAACCCTCCAGCAACAAGGTTGCCAGCCAACAGAAACGAGAAGCTTAGAATCATGATGACGGATGCTACAGCCTCAGTTACCCGACCATACTTGCGACGGTAGAAGTCTGGAAGCGTAATTAGACCCATGCGATGCAGTGGCTTGGCGAAGAAAAGCCCCGTGAGAAACAGACAAAGGGCAAGACCGAGTGGCAACGATGCTCCTGCCCAAAACCCGAAATCTGCGGCGAGGTCTGTGTTTCCTAGTGTTGCGTTTGCGTCTACCGACTGTGCCATTAGCGTTGCTGTAGCTAGCGGTAGCAGGAGACCTCGCCCGGCTATGATGTAATTAACGCTGTCGCCTTTAATCTTTTTGGAGGCGTAAACCCCAACCCCCAACATCAGAAAGAGGAATGCTGAAATCCCCCAGAAAAAAACATTATCTGCCATTAACAGCCACTCAAAATCTAGCTAAAGTTCGATTAATCGATTGTAGAGATAGCTAGATTAAGAAACTGTTAAATAGGGCACATTTGAGTGAGTTACCTACTTGGTTCAGGAAGAGAGACAAGGAGTACACCAGAAACTTACTGGCTTTGGTCAAACCAATTGGTGAGCTGCAGTGGCCGTTTCTCTACCGTGGGCTCTATGGGGTGGTCGAGCCTAAATGACAGAACAGGCAAATCAGGGGTTAGAGCTGACGACACCGGGTGCTTGCCCGAGTTTCCACCCGTGAGATATCGGTCGAACCGCGTGCCCTCCTTGCTCTTCTCCCAACTAAAGCAAGACATAGGGAGGAGTAGCAGTAGGGTCTACCCATAACTCTGTAAACAACGCTACTCACTCTCACTCTGGAGAGAAGGAATTCCAAGCTGGCTGGGACTTCCTTCCACAGGTAGGGTTGTCGAAACCATGGCTGCCATCACCTGTTCTGGTGTTACTGCAAAGGGGAGCCGATGGATATCTGAGTGAGGATTGCAAGCGATTTCTGCTGCTTGACGCAGTTCTGCCAGGGTAATGTTCCCTAATCCCAAATCTTCCAGAGTTTGCGGCAAACCAATCTCAGCGTAAAATTGGGATAATTGTTGCCTTGCCGACCCTGCTAGCTGATTTCCCTGCACCATTTCTTCTAGTCGCAGTTGCACGAGAATCCCGTAGGCAACTTTTTCCCCGTGCAGGCTCTCATGTGCCATCGGGAGATGCGTCAAGCCATTGTGAACGGCATGGGCGGCAACAGTACGGCAGCGTGCCCCGCCTAAACCACCAATCACCCCGGCTAATAATACCGTGGCATCGACTACTTCTTGCCAATCGTCTCCTCCTGGAGCTTTTAGGGCAGCGGCAGACTTTTGAAACAGGATGTCCCGCAGAATTCTTGCCTGTTGAACGGCGGCAATCGTCAGCGTAGCAGGGGAATCCCCACTACTGACAGAGGCTTCGTACCACTTGGCTAAAGCATCACCAATCCCGGCAATCAGTGTCCGTTGCGGTGCGGTTTGAATCAACTCGTAATCGAGTACCAGCAAATCGGGACAGCGATTCAGGGGAACATCGTATTGAAAGGCTCCCTGATTAGAGTAAACGTTGGATAGTGCTGTCCAAGCAGCGCAGGTAGCAGCAGAGGTAGGAATGGTGACAATGGGAAGCTTGCATTGTTCGGCCAGAAGTTTAGCCGCGTCTAAAGCTTTCCCGCCACCAACGCCAATAATAAAATCTGCCTGGTGCTGTTCTAGTGCCTGTATTAGGGATATTTTGGAAGAATCGGGGCGATAGGAAGCGCTAGCTGCATGGAGTTGGTAATGGTGAAGAAGGAGTTGCAGTGAGGGTTCAACCACAGCCAAGCTGCGATCACCTCCCACCACCAAAGGACGCTGCCCTAAACGCGCGATCGCTTCTCCGGCTTTAGAGAGGGCTTGCGAGCCACGCAGCACTTGCGAGGGGGCTACTAAGAGGGAGGTTACAGCGGTGGAACTAGTTTGATGGTTCATAGGATGAATTCATACAGCAGTTTTTACGCTTGCTGTAATACACACAAAACTTTTCTCCCCCTTGTCAAGGGGGATTAGGGGGGTCAATTCATATTTGAGGTTTCGGGCAGTTGGGCAAATCGCTCGGAAAACACTTCTATTTTCATGTTCTCATCTTCGCGGCTGGCGAGCGATCGCTTCACTTGACCTAGGTAAAGTGGCTTCGACACTCCCGATTCTGGGTGAGTTACTGCCCGTGCCCGAATAGTTAGTTTATCATCGCCTCGACCTAAACGTCCATAGGAATACAAATCCGCCGCCGCTTTGCGGAGACTTGCCTCTACTTCTGATTCATTCACCTTAGGTGGCAAGGCAATCACTGCTTTATTCGCGCCATTATCGTACACCACAGAAAAGGGGGCTGCCCCTGGAACCTGAGTGTAACTAAATAACCCCAAGGACAAGCCGAATAAACCAACGGTGACAACACCCATAAAGCCAGTAATTCCCACTAAGCGAAACCGAATACCCCATTGGAAAATGAATCCCAATCCAGCAACGACTAAGCAAACTAAGGTTAAAATTCCTGCCCACTGGGCATAAATTGATAAATCGGTTGGTATTGACATATTAGTAACAATTCCTCAGCGCGATCGCGTTTTTCCTCATCTTTGTCCTTTCCGTAGAAACACGGCAGTGATATTACTGAAATACTCACTTGATAGTAACTTTTTACCAGCCCTTAAGTGGAAATACGGCAGCAATATTACTGAAATCATAACTTAATAGTTGCTTTTTCTTGACCCTGGCAATTCAGTTGAGGCAAATCGGGAAGTCAAATTTTGGCTGAACAAAATTCAATTTGTCGTTTAGCAAATGAGAATGGAGATTGATAAGATTATGGGCAAAATTTCCACAACAGCTCTCCTCAAAGGGATTCTTGGTACCGCCTCAACTGCACTAACGCTGGGTTTGCTATCTTCCTCGCAGGGAATGGCAGCTACAATGACTGACGTGGAATTGAGCCTTCTGGTTGATGTCTCTGGCAGCGTTAATAACAGTGAGTTCAACCTCCAACGCAATGGATACGCTGATGCCTTCAGAAGTTCCTCTGTAATTGATGGAATTACGAATGGGAATGAAGGTCAGATTGCAGCAAATCTGATCTATTGGTCTGATTCCAATCGTCAGGCAGAGGCAGTGGAGTGGAGTTCGATTGACGATGCAGCATCGGCCAATGACTTCGCAGATGCGATCGCCACAGCACCACGACCATTCGGCGGAGCAACTGCCCTGGTTCTGCTATCGATTTTTCCGTACCTGGCTTTGATGCCAACGAGTTTAACTCAACGCGAGAAGTGATCGATGTTTCTGGTGATGGTTTGGAAAATCAGGGCGTGGATGCCCCCACTGCAGGAGATAATGCGTTGGAGGCAGGCATTGACACGCTCAATGGACTGGTCATCAGTGATGACCCCGACGTTCTCAGCTATTACCAAGACGATGTCATGGGCGGCAGCGATGCTTTCGTCTCCCTGGTGGATAACTTCAATCAATTTGGCGATGCTATTGAAAATAAGTTAGCTGCAGAGATTACTGCTCAGCCTGTACCCGAACCGCTTACGGTGATGGGAACGCTGACAGCAGGTGGCTTCGGTGTTTTTCTAAAGCGCAGGCGGAAGCGATAAACCTACCAACCTTGAGTGGGAATTGGCTGGTAGAGATTGCGGAGGTGCGCAGGTGCGGAGAGGGCAAGTGAGGAGTGAGGAGTCAAAGAGGTGAGGGAGTGAGGAGTGCGCAGCTGCGGAGGAAAGAAATTCAGAACCGACGCGCAGGACGGAGTCTGAGCATCGCATAATTCAGAATTCTGAATTCGTGTTGCCCCTGGAGCTTTTTCTTACTTCCCAGCCCCTGGAGCTTTTTCTCACGCTCTCACGCCCTCACTTCTTTCGCCTCTGCTCCCCAGCCCCTCTGCCCTAGAGCAACTTTAACTTCGGGGAACTGAGCGACGACGCCCCCGCAAAGAAACAACTTCTGCCTCTTGACTTTCTCGGGCTACCCGAACCAACAGCCCCGCTAAAAGCAAACTGGCAATAATGGAGTTGCCACCATAACTAAACAGCGGCAACGGTAAACCCGTCGTCGGTAGTGCCCCGATCGCTACGCCCACATTAATCAGCGATTGCCCTACCAAAAAAATCATTGCTCCCATTGCCACTAGCTGACACTCTGCCCGACGAGACTGGATCGCTACTAGCAGTGCTAGTGTTGCATAAGTCATTAACAACAGCAGCAGCAGCAGGCTACCCACTAAGCCAAACTCTTCGGCAAAGACTGCAAAAATAAAATCGGTGTGCTGAATGGGTAAATAAGCTAATTTCTGTTGTGACAGCCCAAACCCAGTTCCCCAAGTGCCACCAGAACCAACTGCCAACAAACTTTGAACGAGCTGGTAGCTGTCTCCCTGGGGATCAGCCCAGGGATGGAGGAATAACGTTACCCGATTGAGCTGATAAGAGTTGCTGTTAATGCTAATTGCGGCTGCGAATAAACCCAGGCTCGCTGTCCCTGCTAAATATTTCAGAGGCAACCCGGCTGCCAAGGCGATTAACCAAAAACTCGTACCACACAAGGCAGTGTTGCTTAAGTTGGGCTGTAGCAGAATTCCCACTAGCACTGCGGAGAAAATCCCTAGCCAACCAGCACGAATGCCCCAACTCAGTCGCTTCCATTTTCCGAAAAGACAAGCGGCTTGCACGACTAGGAAGGGTTTAATTAACTCCGAGGGCTGCAAGGGAAAGGGTCCAACTGCAATCCAGCGGGTTGCTCCGTTAACCTCGATTCCCACGCCTGGAATCTGGGTTGCTAGGATCGCAATTAACAGCAATATCACCATCCAAGGAGCAATCTTGAGGGCGTAACGGAGAGGCGATCGCACTACAACGTTAAATACCACTACCCCCAGCAGCGCCCAGAGGAGTTGCCGTTTGAAATAGTACAAGCCTTCGCCTAACTCTGCTTCTGCCACGGGATAAGAGGCTGAGAAGAGAACCGCTAAACCGATAAACAGCCACAGAAAGGTTAACCACCGCAGCAATCGGGCTTCCAGTGCCCAATTGCCTACGTAGGGGTCAAAAAAGGGAATTAAATATTTCAGAACCACGCTTGGTAAGGCTAGTATTTTTCTATCGCTCGCATCATACCAAGCCTAGGCGTGATCGCGCCAATTCCCATTAAAAAGAGGTTGTTGCCACCTCCTCAGCACTAGCCTTCTGGAAAATTCTACATCAGCCCAGTATTTGCTCCCTGCTTACCCGTCGCTAGCTCCACCTTGACAATTTTGCCCCCCATTTTCATAATACGCTGCTGCTCGCGGAACCAGTTCTCGTAAGGAACTAGCTTCGTAAAATAGGTATTTTGTAATTCCCGCTGCGTTCGGATACGGGTTTGGCTAGGAACGCAAGCAGTTACTCTAAACATTCGCATGGGTCTAATTCTCCTGAAAGAGTTTTAATTTTAATGGAATTTGGGGCGAGCCGACGGCTAAAAAGTTTCAAAATGAGAGTCTGCAAATTTTCTGGTCATTGCCTCCTCCCCGGCTTCCCCATGACAAAGCTCGGGAGTCGCAAAGTCAATGCTAGATTGTCAAAACCTGCCTCTTACTCAGACAAGCCTTTAACCCGCTAGCACTCACTCTCGACTACCCGAACTTAAGAAAACGAGGTCTCACCACCTCTTCAGCTTCCGCTCCCTTAGCTCAAGCCAGAGCAGATGTAGTCGAAATAAACTCCCATCTCTTTCCCGGCATCGGTACCCACTAAGCCAGCAGTAACTTCCTTCATCGCTTGGATTGCCTGAACTGTGGCATTAATAGGAACACCCAAAGAGTTGTAAGTTTCCTTCAATCCATTGAGTACCCGCTCATCCAGAATAGAGGGATCGCCAGCTAGCATCGCATAGGTGGAATAGCGTAGATAGTAGTCCAAATCGCGGATGCAAGCCGCATACCGACGAGTTGTATACATGTTTCCACCAGGACGAGTGATATCCGAGTAGAGCAAGGACTTCGCTACCGCTTCTTTAACAATGTTTGCGGCGTTGGCGCTGATAACACTAGCTGCCCGCACCCGAAGTTGCCCCGTCTGGAAATAGCCCTTGAGCTTTTCCATCGCCTGGTCATCTAGGTACTTACCCTGGACATCAGCGGAATTAATCACAGAGGTAATTGCGTCTTGCATGGTCTTTTTCCTTGTTTAACCTGGTATTTGATTCCTTGATTCGTTCGCACGCGAACCGATCACTTGCGTTGCTACTGTTAGCACCAAGCGGTGCCTTCCTACTGCATCGCGCCGATGACATAGTCGAAGTAAGCTCCTGCTTCGGTAGCGTCTTCACCCGACATCATGGAAGTAGAAATATCCTTCATGGCGCGGACGCTTTCGGCAACCGCATTAATTGGGGTTCCCAAGGAAGTATACATTTCGCGCACGCCCACTAGACCGATTTCTTCAATGGGAGTGACATCGCCCGCAACCACGCCATAGGTGATTAGGCGCAGGTAGTAGTCCATGTCCCGCAGGCAAGTGGCGGTCATTTCTTCTCCGTAGGCATTACCACCAGGAGAAACGATATCAGGACGCTTTTGGAAAAGCTGATCGCCGGCTTGCTTAACGATACGCTCACGAGCGTCAGTTAGGGTTTGGGCTATGCGTAGGCGGCTTTCACCACTGGTGACAAAGGTTTTAATCCGATCCAGTTCGCCAGGGCTAAGATAACGAGCCTCGGCATCGGCATTCACGATTGACTTCGTGACAATACTCATCGATGGATTCCTCCAACAATTAAAAATGAAACCAGATATGTTGAAATAGCTATCTCAAAACAGGTGGCTAACACCGACGGCTTAATTGCTGCCAGAATCAGCTCCCTAGTCTGATTAGGAACTTTTGATGTGTTGTTATGATTTGCATGTTTTAGCATAGCGCTCTGTGTATCCAGAAACGCATGGAATCAGCAAACACAACAACCTTATCAGTGAATATTGTCAGGCATTTGCTTGAGGTTCGCTGTGATTTCTTAATAGTTCTTTACAAATAAATTCAGGTTTTGGGCGTTTGCTGTGTTGATGCGGGTGTCAATGTTGCCTGCTTGGTCATCCCATTTTTTGATCCGGAGTGATCGCCATAAACACAACAATAGTGAACTTATAACCTATAAGAGGAAAGTGATCGTAGCTAGCGCCTATGCCATCTACTACCACGCACGCCCTCAAAGAATGGGCAGTTGCAGTCCATGCCCTAGAACAAGGCGATACCATCATGCTGCTGCGTAAAGGCGGCATCCGCGAAGTGGGCAAACACTTTCAAGTCGCTCACCGACAGGTGTTGCTTTATCCTACCTACGAACATCAAAAACCCCACCTACTCAAAAGCAAGTACGCTGGGCAAGTCACTCCCGTCCAGTCAGGTTGGCATCCCGAAACAGTCCGCATGGGCAGTTGGGCAGAAATTACGGACATTTTTTCCGTGAGCAACGAGTCTGCTGCTCAAGCATTGCTGCCCTACCACATCTGGAACGAGCAATTTGCCCAAGAGCGCTTCCACTGGAAACCGCGCCAGCCTCTCTATGTTCTACTGCTGCGCGTCTATCAGCTACCGCAACCACAGATCATTCCCTACGCCCCCGAATATGGTGGCTGTCGCTCCTGGATTGATTTGGCAGAACCTATCTCACTCGCAGGCATAACTCCTGTTCTCGATACGGCTGAATATCGCCAACAGGTAGATACAATTCGCAGTGTCATTGAGCAGTTTACCCACGCCCACGCTTAACCGAGTTGCATTCATAACAATCACGAATTACGCATTAGACTGTGATGTCCCATCCCTACAATGGCGTTGACTTTCATGCCCACCCAGAGTTGTACAAAATTGATCGCAGTGAGCAAGGAATTTTCCACGTCGAACCCTATAAAAGTGAGTTGTTGCCGCTTTGGACAATTCGCACTCTCGAGACGGCGCAGGCGGCAGCTAATGCCATTTATGAGCGCTACCTAGCATACAAAGCTCAAGACGATTTTGTGGGGATGGATATGGCACGGAAGTTTTTACAAATGGGCTATACCCGCGCTCGTCGCTACGCAAATTATAAGGGAGGGCGCAAAAAGGCTGCGGATGGCACGCCTATCCCGTTTGGTTCGGGTGATCCCGTGAAGGCAGAAATCGCAAAGATTTTCCAAGCGAAACGGCGGCAGGTAACGGAGGATTGGGAATATCAGCGTTTAAAGAAGCATCATCGGCAAATGATTGCTGATTCTAGCAGTAAATAGCTAAAGAGCGATCACGCTACTTAAACTTTCATCTGAGCTAATTCCAAAGCACAAAAAATAATTGGGAAGGAGAGCATACTCCTTCCCTAAAAATAAATTCACTCAGATATTGAGCTTGGTCTAAATGCTTCCCTAGTAATCCCAGTTAAAATGGCTGATTAAAAGGTGAGGCTTCCACATTTTCCTCATCTTCAAATGGGGAAGGCTCCTCAGTCGGGGCTATTTCCTCTGGGTCGGTTTTTTTATCCTGGTTAATCTCGGCCAAATCTCCCATGTTGAATAGGAAAGGAACGCTACTGTTAGAGTCTCCCCCCATGACGAGGACTCTAGGCATCTGAGAACCTCCCCTTTTCCAGGCTTCAATTGCTTCTTTCTGAAGCACTAGCTCACCACCTTGTGCCTTCAGAGTTTCGGCGAGGAGTCTTTGTGCTTCTGCTTTACCCTTGGCACGATTAATCTCTGCCTGAGCTTGCTGCTTCGCTTCTCGCGCAACATAGACGGCTTTTTGTGCCCGCTGTTCAGCGATCTGTTTGTCCTCAACTGCGCTGGCAAACTCCTTGGTAAAGTTGAGGTCAATGACGCTGGTATCGAGGATAATGATGCCGTACTTCTCTAAGCGAGAACCTAGGGCAATATCAAAGTCCTCTTTTAGTTCACTCCTTTTGGTGATCGATTCTTCCGCCGTTCTCCTGGCAGCAGCGACTTTGAAAGATTCTTGCGTTTGAGGCGCAATTACTTTCGCCACCACATTTTCTAGGGTTCCTTGTTTCCGCCGAATGTCAACCACTTGCACCGGGTCGAGGCGGAAGTTGATCGCAAAGCTGGCTTTGAGATTCTGAAGGTCATTTGTAGCACTCTGCGCCGGAATTTCGTACTTCTGCACCGTCACATCGTACACATCGACTTTGGAAACCAGGGGAGGCTTAAAGTGGATGCCCTCCAACAAGGCTCCCTCTCTAGCTTTACCAAAAATGCTAATCACGCCTGCCTGCCCGGGGTTAATGATGACAAACGAATTGAAGGCGACGAGAACGACTAATGCTGCGATAATCCCACCGACTATGCCTAGCACGTTTTGGGAAGTCTGATTCTTCAAGTTTTGTTCTCCTTATCTAAAACTGCTTCTACACCTAGCAAAGCTACCTGCTTTGGAACAAGCTCATGGATTACAGCCTTGCCATTCCCATGTCTAGGCGTGTTTTTTCGCGCCGCGAGTATTTTAAAGGGATAGTAACTACTTCCAGGCTATCAACGCTTGAGGAAGTTTAACTAGTTGGTCACTAGCCATTAGTAATTGATGTTTTGCTGAGCTTCAGGGTTAGCTTCTTGAGTTTCTCCAGCTTGAGTTGTTTCACCCTCAATGCAGTTGAGCATCCGCAGGGTTGCTGCTGCCGCGTAGTTTCGCTGGGCGGGAGTATCTGGCGCGAAAGCATTGCCCGTTTCGTTGAGAGGGGAAGCAACCTCGCAATAGGAGGACATCTCGCTAATAAGAGAGCTTGCCCAGTGGTCGGAAGTATCGGAAAATGTTTGGGCAGACTTGGTGGAAGCGAGTTCTAGAGACTGTCCGCGCTGGCGTTGAGCATATTCTGCCACCTTACGCTCAATTGCTACTAACTCGGCTCTTGTTACCGGTTGAGTGGGTCGAAACGTTCCATCGGGGTAGCCGCTGATAATTTGGTTTTCCTGCGCCCATTGAATCTTGGAAGCACTCCACCGTGAAGCTTTAATATCAGGATAAGGAGAAGATGACACTTCTGGTGGAACCGCGACATCGACATTAGGAACTTCCTTTAAAGCTTCCACCACCATCGAAACAACCTGCTCTCTAGTCAGTTCCGCTTCGGGACGGAAGGTATTGTCTTCTTTGAAACCAGAAACAAAGCCACGTGCTACTGCCTTCTCTATCTCGGATTGATACGTATCGTTAGCAATATCGGGGAAAGTGGGAGAATCTGGAGATTCTTGCGAACCTCCCAGTGCGATTTGGTCGTTGGAGAAATAGACGTGACCCAGTGTTTCCCCCTCATAGGTGCGTTTAGTAAACTCCCAACCAGGCTTGAGAAAGATCTTGAGATAGCCTTCGCCCAATCCCCTGGTGCTGCCGATAACAACCTCTTGCAAATCAGAACCTCGGGGTGTGCCCACAAGCTTTAATTCACCATCACGCTGCACAATTCTGAGGAGATAATCTAAGCCATAATCTTGATCGCTAGCACGGATAGAGTAGCCATTGCTATCGGTAGTGCGTCCGCAAATTCCGGTAAAGTCAAAATTGAGTAGTAGTGGATCTACTTTGACTGGGCTAGAGCCACTCGTACTCCAGCAGTCTCTTTTGTTCGATTTTTGCTGGATGACCAACAGTCGATGTTTTTCGTTATTTTCGCCAAACGGTACTGCCACGGCAATGAAGTCATCCTGGTCAACTTCTTTTTCGCCAAACTCTGCCGCCTTAGCAGGAGTAAAGGGAGTGGCAAATGCCGAAAAGGCAACTGTGGCTAGCGCCGCTAATCGCAGTGGTAGTGCAAGTTTCATGATTCCTTGTATATGTCGATAGTTGAGGGCGTTGCTGGAAGCAGGGAATTGCTTTCCGAACGGGATTGTTAACATATTATGGCTAAGTCCGCAAGATTAGGCGAGAAAGTCGATTTACAGGATTATTTACGGGATTGACGTAGCCAGAGGATTAACTTTTGCCGTTGTAGACTGTTGCATTTCAAAAGAGTTCCCCTACTCCGAGTCAATTCGCGCATTAAAGGAGATGCGATCCGGCTGAACCCGCGTACAAAATTAAAAATTAGTTAGTAATCTCCTCCACAGTCGGTAGTCACGGAGGGGCGAGCCGGCAGCTCACCCGTACAATTTATATAAACGTGTTTTTCTAACTTAATGACAAATGACATTGTGCATTTTTAATTCAAAATTTTTAATTGTTTCGTCACTACCGAGTTTCAAATCCCTGTATTCCTTCCGGTTGTTGATACTCAACTGCTACATCTTGCACTACAGCGCCCGCAGGACCAGAGTGACACCAGTTCACCATTTCCTCTACTGCTGCCTGTTCGCCTTCAAAAACTGCTTCGACTCGTCCATCTCCAAGATTGCGTACCCAGCCATTTAGCTCAAACCGTTTTGCTTGAGAGACTGTTGATAATCGATAGCCGACGCCTTGAACCTTGCCAGAAACAAGAACGCGGGCGCGGGTTGGCTCTGGTTGTGCTGCTGATTCTTGCATGGGTTCTAGGATTCACAAGCTTATAGGTTGCCAACCTGCATTTTAAGATGCGATCGCTCACTCCGATGCAAGCCCAACTGGAGAGAACGTTGATAGCATTGGGACATCAGGCTTAGCTGAGTTCATATCATGACCATTACTCAACTATTCGAGGTTGCCAATCTTTTCGTTTTGCCTTTCTGGGTACTGATGATTTTTCTGCCTAGATGGGGCGTGACTCGAAAAGTTATGGCATCCTATCTTCCCTTCGTTCCCTTGGCAGGTTTGTATATCTATTTCATCGCTGGAACAATTGACGCAGATTCAGCTCAAGCATTATCCAATCCCAAACTTGCAGAGATTGCGGGCTTTTTTGCTGAGGAAAGAGCCACTGCCACAGGATGGGTTCACTTTCTAGCGATGGATTTATTTGTAGGTCGTTGGGTTTACTGGGAAGGGCAACGCACTGGCATTTGGACATTTCACTCTCTTGCCCTCTGTTTATTGGCAGGTCCAGTGGGATTGTTATCTCATATTTTGACGAGTTGGGGGGTCAAAATTTTTTCCCAGGATTCGGAAACCGAGGCGGAAACTTCCTCAACTCCCACACCTTAGCCAAGTTGCGCTCATTGCTGTAATCTTTGGGTGGAATGGGGAAGCAGGGGAAGAGATTAGATTCAATCCGAAAGATTACCCATAAAAAGTTCCGCGTATCCGGTGCGTCTGCTGCAATTGTAGGTATTCCGCCGGAGTAGATCTTACCAAGCGTATATAACTTTCTAACTTTCGGTCTCTCGACTGTCCTTCGCACCAATTACCGCCGTTGCTACGCCTGCCAATAAAACCACCGCCCCCAGCAGCACAAAAGGGCTGGGCACTTCCCCAAATATTAAAAATCCTAGAAAACTAGCTCCCACAGGTTCAAACAAAATCATGAGGGTGACAAGCGTGGGAGAAATCCAGCGTAATGCCCAGTTGAAGCTAGTGTGACCGACTATTTGGGGGAACACTGCCATCAAAAGGATATAGAGATAAACAACACTGGGATAGCCGAAGTAACTGGAACCCGCTAGGAGGGAAAAGGGGATAAGCACGACTGCTGCTGTTGTATAGGCAACGGCAATGTAGCTACTAATCCCTAAGCCCTGCCTCTGTGCCTGTCGACCTAAAAGCAAATATAAACTTGCCATAATTGCTCCCATTAATGCCAACGCATCCCCCAGGAAAGGGTTACTCCCAGCGTGAATTGCATTAGCATCCTCCAAGGCGATAAAAATGCTTCCTGCCACTGCGATCACGATGCCTGCGACTGTTAGCCGCGTGGGTTTTTGGTGCAACCACAGCCAAGAGAGGATTGTCACCCAGATAGGATTAGTTGTAACGAGAGTGGTGGAGGCAGCTATCGAGGTGAAGGAGAGAGAGGTAATCCAGGTGGCAAAGTGCAGGGCTAAACATAATCCAGCAGCAGCGGCATAAGAAAAGCTTCCCCAAGAAATGGGAGTTTGGTATAGTTTGTGCCAGCTTGGGAGTACAATTAGTGTAGCAATCGCCAGACGAGATGCGGCGAGAAAAACACTAAAACCAACGCCGCTTGCTTGGGCTGCCTCAATTGCTAGGCGGATGAAGATTGCCGAAGTTGAGACAGCAAGGATGCCTACTACTAAAATTAGTCCCACTTGCCACGGCAATGGTTTTTCAGGAACCTTCATCGCAATTCAGAATTTTTATGTCTAATCTGCCACCACTGAATGCGGACACAATTTGGGCAATTCTTAATGAAGAAATTGATAATGCTACAGTTAACCAGCTAGTCTGGCACTGCCTGGGCTATCGCTACGATCAATCTAACCAACAATGGGATGCTAGCGGTGTTGCTGAGGACTGGCGAGAGCAATTCCCCGAACCACCCGATTTTATCGACAGCCGCCGCGCTACTGTTAAGCTCACCCGTTCAATCCCTAAAGAAAACAAACAATTATTAAAAGAAAAGCTGGGTTTTAAAGGTTACGAAATTGGCGAGTTTGGTCCAAGAGAAACTCGTCGCGCTACGGCAGCTAATTGGCTGCTGAATTATTTGCAACAGACAGGGAAACTTGATTGAGGTATAAGCTTTAGATGGAGGGGAAACTACTACAAACCTTCAGAGGATTTAAGGAACCGCAAAGTTACAAAGAGCGCAAAAAAATTACGCGGAGGTAGTCAAGATGTTGAGCGCTCTGTTTGTGGGCATCCTTGCTTTTAGTGCCCTGGTTATTGGCGGAGTCACCGGAGCCTTTTGGAACCCGCCGCAAAAACTGATCGCGTCTCTACTTGCCTTACTTGCCTTCGCGAGCGGTGCCTTGATCACTGCTCTAGCTTTCGAGCTATTCGAAGAGGCTTTCAAAATTGCAGGTCCCTGGCTTGCCGGGAGTGGTCTTTTGATGGGCGCACTGGTTTTTCTGGTGGCTACTGCCTTTTTGGATCGCTGCGCCAGCAGCACTTCCGGCTTTTATCTGCTAGCGAGCATCCTCCTGGATGGCGTGCCCGAGAACCTCGCTCTCGGTGTTGCCCTGATTGGAAAATCCTTGTTCGGGATCTTGACGCTCTTAATCGCCATTTTCTTCTCTAACTTTCCTGAGTCCTTGGCGGGAGCAGCGGGAATGATTAAAGGTGGTCGCTCCAAGAAGTTCGCTTATGTTGCTAGCTGCTATGGTAGTATTCGGCAACACAGTATTCGCAGGTTTGGGCAAGGCTCCAATAGCGATGGTGAGGTCATTCGCTGCCGGTGCTGTATTGGCTTCGCTGGCTGAGGCGTTGATGCCCCAAGCCTATCAATAGGGCGGGAAAGCCGTCTCCTTTGCTACCACTGTGGGCTTCCTACTGACGTTTTTGATTACGCAGGGATAGGGATGCTGCCGATAAAAAATTCCCCTCGCAAGGGAGGAGAATTGATTAGTAAATTGTGCGCTCTATCTAGGCGGCGTTGCACAGTTGCGGGATTATCCCTAAACTTGCAGCTTGAAAGTTGAAGCTTGAAGGTGATTCGAGTTAGGAGTCTCACCGCCTCCTGTGTGTCTCCCCTGCCCCTCCGCACCTATGCTCCTCTGCTGTTTTAACCATCCCGTCTTAACCATCCCATTGTTGTGCAATGTCACCTAGGCAGGATTAACTTGCTGTTCGTTTGATTTGTTTTGTTCTTGTTCGAGTAGGCGCATGATGGAAGTTTTCTCTAGTAGCCCCACAAGCTTGCCATTCTCGCCCACCACAGGCAGTTGTTTTTCGTCCTGTTTTTCTAGCTTCATGACTACCTCTAGCAAGGAGAGGTTGGATTTAACAGCATTCGAGGATTCGCCCTGCTTGGTCAAATCCCTGACATGAGCTTCTGTCCATTCGGAAGTGGGGATGGTTTTCATGTCATCCACCGTAAGGCTGCCCATGAGTCGCCCTTCCTCGTCCGTGACTAAGAACTTGCGCCAGTTACCTTTACCAATTACGTACTCATTGGCAAATTCACGCAGAGTCATATCAGCCGAAACAATCGGGCTATCGGGCGTGACTGCGTCTTTGGCAGTCAAGCCGTCGAGCTTTTCTTGTACTGTGGCAGACTGAGCAGAACGACCTGCATTGAGTAGCAAGAACACACCAATTAGTAGTGTCCAGAAGCTACCAAATTTGCTGATTCCCAGAATGGAGAAAGCGCCCAAGGTAATGGCTAACCAACCAATAAACTGACCTACGCGACTGGCAATAACAATGCCTCTGTAGGGGCTGCCAGTGATTTTCCAAACCAATGACTTGAGGACATTACCGCCATCGAGAGGCAAGCCAGGAATGAGGTTGAATACTGCCAGGATCAAATTAATTGTTGCTAGTAGCCCCATGATTGCTGCTAGTGGACCGGAAACCGGAAGAGTGATCTCGACCGCTGTAAACAAACCAAACAGCGCTAGACTAACAATAGGACCAGCGATCGCTACCCAGAAAGCTCCTGCTGGTGTCTCTGATTCCTTTCCTAAGCTCGCTAAACCACCAAAGAGGAAAAGCGTGATCGATTTCACATCAATTCCTTGCCGGATAGCAACAAAGCTGTGCCCCAACTCATGCGCTAAGACCGAAGCGAATAATAACAGCGCGGCAACAAATCCTAGAGACCAGGGAATTACTGTACCGAATTGGGGAAATTCTGCAGCAAGTTCCTCCCCGTAGGTCAAAGTCACTAATCCCAGCACCAAAAACCAGGAAGGATTGATATAGAAAGGGATTCCAAATAAATTGCCAACGCGAATGTTACCGTTCATTGCGTTCATATCGATTACCTCTTATTCGAGATGCGAGATCGTTTTTTATTCTCACTATTAAAGCTATTGTAACGAAATGTAAAACCTCCGTTTCTCTATCGAGTGCCGTAAAATCTGCCGATGAGCGTTCGGCTATCACTACAACAGCAGTGTTGCAGCACACCACCGGGATGTTCGGCATAATGGAATTAGCACTGCGTTAGCCGTTGCCAAAGGCAATTTTTCCTTGACCAAGGTACAAGCGCTTCTGTTACCGAATCTAATCTCAGCAGTGAATGATGACAGCCTCCGAACCCCAAACCACCCGCTCTTATCGCCAAGAAGAGATCCAGCAAATTCTCCAACTGGCGATCGCTCGTCAAACCTACCAAGGAGAATTTAGTCACAAGCAACTACTCGAAATTGCCAGGGAACTAGAAATTTCTCCCGAGAGCCTGCAAGCAGCAGAGCAAGATTGGCTCGAACAAAAAATCGAGCGACAAAAGCGACAAGCGTTTGACCACTACCGCTGGGGCAGAATCAGGCGAAAAACGGGAAAGTATGTGATCGCGAACACCTTCTTTGTTACTCTAGACCTGATTGGGAACGCTGCTTTTGACTGGTCACATTACATTGTCCTGCTTTGGGGGCTATTTCTAGTCCTACAGATTTGGCACACCTCCCAAACTAGGGGTGAAGAGTACGAACAAGCCTTTCAAAGGTGGCAGCGCAAACACGAGCTTAGACGTTCGGCGAAGCTATTTTGGGAGAAGCTACAACGCACTTTGCAGAGTTAGTTCTAGAGGTAGGGGAGTCAGAGGATAAGGGGAGCGTGAGGAGTGAGAGCGTAAGGGCGTGAGTGTGTTGGAAATAGAAATCAATTTTTAGATCAAACAAGCCCATTTACCTCCTCACTCGCTCACTCCTGGCTCCTCCCTCACTCCCTATTCCGCATTCGTTATACTGTCGTTTTGAAGAAACCGCTGTTTGACAAGCATTTATTAAAAACATGCAGCCTACCGACTCTAGCCAGTTTACAGAACAAGCATGGGACGCGATCGTGGAATCCCAAGGAGTTGCCCGTAGCTTTAAAAATAATCAGCTAGAGGTCGAGCATGTTGTTTTGGCTCTTCTTGCAAAAGAAGGACTCGCGCAGCAGATTCTCGAAGCGCAAAACCTGGATACTTCCCGCTTAAAGCAGCAGCTCGAATCTTTCACTAGCCGACAACCGAAAGTTTCACAACTGGATCAACTCTACCTGGGTAGAGGGCTGGATCGTTTGTTGGATCGAGCAGAGGCATCGCGCGAAAGTTGGCAAAATCAAGCCATTTCGCCTGAGCATTTACTCCTGGGTTTTGCCGAAGATGGGCGGATTGGACGCAGGCTCCTCAAAGGTTTCAATGTAGATGCCCAACAACTAGAAGCAACCATTAAAGCCACCCGCGAAGCGCAGAACACCCAACAACAAAGCTCAGAAGAAAAAAGCTCAGAGGAAGAGCCACACCGGGCATTAGAAAAATATGGACGTGACCTGAGCGAACAAGCCCAGGCTGGTAAACTTGACCCAGTTATCGGGCGGGATGAAGAAATTCGCCGCGTGGTGCAGGTACTCTCCCGCCGTTCCAAAAACAATCCCGTGCTGATTGGAGAGCCAGGGGTGGGAAAAACTGCGATCGCAGAAGCGCTCGCGCAGCGCATTGTTAACGGCGATGTTCCCGAATCTTTGAAAAACCGCCAGCTTATTTCCCTCAATATGGGAAGCCTAATTGCTGGGGCAAAATATCGCGGCGAGTTTGAAGACCGCCTCACAGCAGTGCTGCGGGAAGTGACTCAATCGGAAGGGCAAATTATTCTGTTTATCGACGAACTACAAACGGTTGTCGGTACAGGTTCCACCCAAGGAGCAATGGATGCGGGAAACTTGCTCAAGCCCATGTTGGCAAGGGGAGAATTGCGCTGTATTGGCGCAACTACCCTGGATGAGTATCGTAAGCACATCGAAAAAGACCCCGCCCTAGAGCGCCGCTTCCAACCTGTCTACGTCAACCAGCCAGAAGTTGAGGATACTGTCTCGATTCTGCGGGGACTCAAAGAACGCTACGAAGTCCACCACGGCGTCAAGATTACCGACTCTGCCTTGGTTGCGGCTGCCACCCTGTCCAATCGTTACATTAGCGATCGCTTTTTACCCGATAAGGCAATTGACCTGGTAGACGAGGCTGCCGCAAAGCTGAAAACCGAAATTACCTCCAAACCAGCCGAGTTGGAAAACATTGACCGACGCTTAAAGCAGTTAGAGATGGAAAAGCTTTCCCTGGAAAAAGAAGAGGAAGGGGAGGACAGTGCTTATAACGCTTCCAAAGAGCGCACCGAGCGCATCGAACGAGAAATAGCCGAGCTGCAAGAGCGTCAGCAACCCCTCTCTTCTCAGTGGCAAACGGAAAAGCAGATGCTCGAAGATATCCATGCCCTGCAAGAAGAAGAAGGGCAACTGCGAGTGCAAATCGAGCAGGCAGAACGGCAGTATGACCTCAATCAAGCCGCGCGGTTGAAGTACGGACGCTTAGAGGGGGTGCAGCAGAAACGAGAAGAACAAGAGGGCAAACTCCTGGAAATGCAATCGCAAGGGCGGGCACTGCTACGCAAACAGGTGACTGAAGCCGACGTTGCCGAAATCGTGGCTCGCTGGACGGGGATTCCCGTGAATAGCCTACTAGAGTCAGAGCGTCAGAAACTGCTGAAACTAGAAGGTCATCTCCATCAACAGGTAATTGGACAAAGAGAAGCAGTGACAGCAGTTTCGGCTGCCATTCGCCGCGCCCGTGCCGGGATGAAAGATCCCGCTCGCCCGATTGGTTCTTTCCTATTTATGGGACCAACTGGGGTAGGAAAAACCGAACTTGCCCGCGCGATCGCTCAGCTTCTCTTTGACAGCGATGAGGCGCTGGTGCGGATCGATATGTCTGAGTATATGGAAAAAAACTCTGTTTCGCGGCTGGTAGGAGCGCCGCCGGGATACGTAGGTTACGAACAAGGGGGGCAACTCTCCGAGCAGATTCGCCGCAGTCCTTACTCAGTGGTGCTACTCGATGAGGTGGAAAAGGCACACCCTGATGTTTTCAACATCTTACTACAAGTCCTAGACGACGGGCGCATAACTGATTCTCAGGGCAAAACAGTGGACTTCCGCAATACCATTATTGTCATGACCAGCAATATTGGTAGCGACTATATTCTCAACCTAGCTGAGGACGACGCGAACTATAATCAGATGCAGAAGCAGGTCATGGAAGCAATGCGTACGCACTTCCGTCCTGAATTCCTCAACCGCATTGATGACTTGATTATTTTCCACACCCTCAGCCGGGAAGAACTGCGCGAGATTGTTATCATCCAACTCCAGCGAATTGAGCAATTGCTTGCCGAACAGAAAATCACCCTGGAACTCTCTCGTGCCGCCCAAGACTACCTCGTCAAGGTCGGTTACGATCCCGTGTACGGGGCACGTCCCCTGAAACGAGCCATGCAGCGGGAACTCGAAAACCCCATTGCCACCAAAATCCTAGAAAACACCTTTGCTGCCGGAGATACCATTACGATTGATTGCGTCAATAACGAGTTGACCTTCCACAAAAAAGATTCAGTCGAGTTGCCCGAACCCCAAATCGCCTCTTGATATCGCTCTCTCCGTACCCTTTGTGTCCTCTACGGTTCGTTAATCAATCTCGAACTCTGAGTAGAGAAATCCGAATCGTGCCTGTGGGGTAATCTCTGATTCGCAACCGAGAAGTGATCGCGCAAAATCAATACTGAAAAGACTCTTCTAGCTAGGTAAAAAGCCATGACTGTACTAGAGCAGGGAAAAATTACCATTCACAGTGAAAATATTTTTCCTATTATCAAAAAGTCCCTCTACACCAACCATGAAATCTTTCTGCGAGAGCTGATTTCCAATTCCGTAGACGCGATCGGCAAACTGAAAAGTGCCTCCTTGTCTGGGGAACTCAGCGGTGAAGCGGGCGAACCCGAAATTAACATCTCCATCGACAAAGACAACAAAAAGCTCTCTGTCTCGGATAACGGCGTGGGCATGACTGCCGAGGAGATCAAAAAATACATTAATCAAGTTGCCTTCTCCAGTGCCCAAGACTTCATCGAGAAATACCAAGACAACGCCGAGCAACTCATTGGTCACTTTGGACTGGGCTTCTACTCCTGCTTTATGGTGGCAGAGAATGTCGAGATTGATACCCTCTCCTACCAACAAGGGGCGCAGCCTGTTCACTGGAGTTGCGATGGTTCGCCCAACTTCAAATTAGAGGAGTCTTCCCGTACCCAGCGCGGCACAACTGTCACGCTTACTCTCCTCGATGAGGAAACAGAATACCTGGAACCGCAACGCATCAGCAACTTAGTCAAAACTTACTGTGACTTTATGCCCGTCCCCATCAAGTTGGAGGGCGAGGTCATTAATCGGCAACGGGCAATTTGGAAAGAGTCGCCGCAAAACCTCACGGATGAGGATTATCTGGAATTTTATCGCTACCTCTATCCCTATCAAGAAGACCCACTGCTGTGGGTGCATCTCAACACGGATTATCCCTTTCTCCTCAACGGGATTCTCTACTTCCCGAAGCTGAAGCCCGACCTCGATTTTAGTCGCGGGCAGATTAAACTATTCTGCAATCAGGTGTTTGTCAGCGACCACTGCGAAGAAATCATTCCCGAATTTCTTATGCCGCTGCGGGGCGTGATTGATAGTAGCGATATTCCCCTCAACGTTTCTCGAAGCGCCCTGACCAGTAACCGCACTGTCCGCCGCATATCAGACTATATCACCAAAAAAGTAGGCGATCGCCTCAAGTCCCTTTACCGCGAAAACTACTCAGAATACGTTCGCTGCTGGCAAGATATAGGCACTTTTGTCAAATTCGGCACGCTTAAAGACGACAAGTTTAAGAAGCAAGTTGAAGACCTCATCATCTTTCGCACTACTGCTGACCTCAGTGCTGCCAGTGCTGATTCTCCCGCTGTTGAGGTGCAATCTGGCGAAGGTGACCCCTGGCAACAGGCAACCTCTGGGGAATCGTCCTCTGACCAAGAAGGCTCACAAGATTCCCATACTACCATCCCAGACTACCTGGAGCGCAATAAGGAACACCACGAAAACCGCGTTTTCTATTGCACTGACCCCACCACCCAGGCAACCTACATCGAACTTTACAAGAAACAGGGATTGGAAGTCCTGTTTATGGACTCCTTCATCGACACCAACTACTTCATTCCCTTCTTGGAGCAGGAATACTCTAATGTCCAATTCTCTCGTGTCGATGCCGACCTCGACTCCAGTATCCTTGACCAAGACAAGTCTGGGGAAATCGTTGACCCCAACACCAATAAAACCCGCAGTGACCAGGTGAAGGAGCTATTCGAGCAAGCCATCAATAACTCGAATGTGAATGTTCGTGCTGAAGCACTGAAGGCGGATGACCCTCAAGGCACGCCTCCAGCGATGGTGTTGTTGCCAGAAGCGATGAGGCGGCTTAAAGAAATGACTGCACTTATGCAACAGCAAAACGCCGAGTTTCCCGAAGAACACGTCCTGCTGGTTAACACAGCTCATCCGCTCATTCAAAACCTCGTCAAAATGAGTCAGGGCAGCATTATTCAAGGTGGCGGGCAATCTCCGACTCAAGAATTAGTGAACCAGACTTGCCAACACATTTATGATTTGGCACTCATGTCGCAAAAGGGCTTCGATGCCGAGGGCATGAAATCCTTCGTGCAACGTTCAAATCAGGTGCTAACTCGGCTGACGCAGTAATCAAGTTCAGCCAGGAGTGAGGGGGTTTATGTGCAGAGGTGCGGAGGCGCGGAGGTGAAAGATTGATCTGCTTTTTTCTCTCCTGCCCCTGGAGCCCCTCTGCTTTTTCTTGATTCCCCGTTGGTATCATGGATGACGGATCTATATAGGGAAGAATTAATCAATGTCGCGTAAATGTCAGCTCACGGGTAAAAAGGCGAACAATGCCTTTCAGGTTTCCCACTCTCATCGACGCAGCCATAAACTACAGCACCCTAACTTGCAGACGAAGCGGATTTGGTGGTCCCAAGGGAATCGTTGGGTTAAGCTTACGCTTTCTACCAAGGCGATGAGAACCTTACAAAAGAAAGGTTTGCAAGCAATGGCTAAAGAGATGGGAATCGACCTTAATAAAGCATGACGTACCCAGCGCCACCCTTAAGGGATGGCGTGGGCTTCTAATGTCTTAGTCAAGACGGTTAGAACTTCCTTGGAGGTACTATTAGTAGTAGACGAAGTTACTACTGGATTCCCTCTACGGCGTTTGATCGTAGGGAACACCTCCAGCCCTACTCTTTTCAGGTTAAGCGCGGAATTAACATCGCGGTCAACTTGAATTTGAAACTCCTTATCCCAAAACGTGCGAATTGAGCTAGTCAGTGAAGACAAATTCGTCTCGATAACTGAGAATTTGGGAAGTATACGCAGGATTATTCTCGACTACTACCGCACCAGCTTTCTCAGCTATGTGAGTGAGAGTTGAAAAGAATTGTCCAAACGCTGCATCCAACCAAGACTGATTTAGTCCTGATTTAGCACTTTGTCCGTTAGGGAAGGGCTTTCCCAGTTCATCCCATTTTGCGTGATTGCGCTTGGTTAAGTTGTTGAAGTCAAGTTTTTCACCAAAGAAGACCTTTTTGCCACTGCGTACCAGGTGGTGGGCAAGTTGGTACTGGAAATCTTGACGACTCTTTGCTATCCGGGCATGGAGTCCTCTTTCACGTTGGGCAAGTTTGCGACGGGCACGAGACCCCTTCCGTTTGGCATTCTTCTTAGTTTGTACGGCTTTGAGGTCGGCAAGTTTCCTCCTTTTGGGCTTAAGGGGATTGATCTTCTCTCCCTCGCTGGTTGCCAGATAAACATCTTTATCTAGAACTGCATCCAGTCCCATCGAGTTATCCAAGTAGGGATGACGGAATCAGGGGAATGTTCCCGAACACGCTCATCATTGAGCACAAACGTGACATACCATCCGTATGCTTTGCGAATAACACTGACTTGCTTGAGAGTGAAACCAACAGGTAATGGGCGGTGGCTTCTTACCTTAACCAGTCCTAGTTTCGGAAGGTTGAGGTAGAGCCATCGCCCATTAATGGTGCAAAACTTCAGCCAGTTATTTTTTGCCCCATCAAACACCAAGGTTCGGTAGCGAGACTGGGACTTAAATCTGGGTTTTCCAGACCTTGTTCCGTTTTTGTCTCCGCGAACAAAACGCTTGTAAGCATTCTCCACTCGCTTGCAAGCATTTTGCAACATGGTGGACTAGACCCCGGCGAAGTCCCACCATTCCCCAGACTATTTCAGCTTCACCAAGTCTTCCTTTAGCTCAGGAAGCTGCAACTTTTGTGAGTAGAAGTTGGGCTTCTCTTTAAGATCTGGAAGTTGACACACTAGCGGACAAGCATTGACTGGACATCTTTAGTTCTCCCACCAATCTAAACGCTCTCCCAACATCCGGTTGTACCAGTATTGCCCAATCCGCAACCAGTGGTTGAGATCAAGTTTTTGTTGGGTGCCGGGATAGAACTGATATTGGTAGGATAGCTTCATAGTTGTCCGTATAGCGCCATGACTAGCCAAAAGCGCTACCGTTCCGCGTCTCGTTCTGTTTCAGACTTAAAAGCACATTTAGTGCTGACAAACAAGTATGGAGTAAAGTGTATTAATCTCCCCATCCTCTCTCGGCTTGAGGAGGTAGCTCGAAACTTGGCAGAGAAATGGGGAGTGGAAGTAATTGAGTTGAACGGCGAGAGTGACCATATTCATTTACTGTTTGCCTACTACCCGCAGCTGCAGCTCTCCAACTTCATCAACAATTTCAAGACTGTCATTAACAAGGAATTTCCAGACCACTTGGGTCAGTTTTGGTGGAAAAAAGATCCTGATTCCAAAGGACAATTATGGAATAATTCTTACGCGATTCACTCGGTAGGTGGTGCCAACCTTGAAGTTTTGGAGAGATATGTTCGAGGGCAGGACTCCCCAGAATGTTAAGAGAGGAAGTATCGAACTCCCTCTCTTAACGCACCTGTCCATCCCAGCGCCACCCTTTGGGATGGCGTGGGGCTTACGGTGATTTTGCTAACTGACAGTTGGAACTAGCTAATCCTCAACCACCACGACTGACAAATTTCAGCGCTGCTTCGGCAGCCCTTTTTTCAGCAGTTTTTTTACTCTTCCCCTTGCCAACACCGTACTGCCTCTCACCGAGGCGCACTTCCGCAGTAAACACTTTGGCATGGTCTTGCCCAGATTCATCGATAATAGAATATTGAGGATTTTTACCCGTGTTTGCCAACGCCCATTCCTGAAATTGCCCCTTGAAGTTGATGTTTGACAAAGACTGAGACGCAAATTTATCCGCCACGGTAGTAAACAGAGGCTCTACAAATTCGCGGACAGCTTCAATCCCAGAATCGAGAAAATAAGCACCAATAATCGCTTCAAAGGTATCACTAAGCAAATCCGGGTTCTGACTACTTCCCTCTTGTTCCGCCCCTCTGCCGAGTCGCACTGCCCTGTCTATGCCTAACTGGAGGGCAAATTCTGCTAACTGACGTTCGTTGTTCACTAACGCTGAACGCAAACTACTCAGTTGTCCTTCCTGCATCTGGGGATAGCGTTCGTAAAGTAGGTTGCCAACCAAAAATCCCAGAACAGCATCACCCAAAAACTCTAAACGCTCATTATCTTCTCCAACTTCTGGATGTTCGTTGAAATAGGAACGGTGAGTGAGTGCCTTTTGCCAAAGCTCAGAGTTACGAAATTGCGGAAGCTTGATTTCTCTAGTGTCTGTATACATTCCGGGTGAAAATAATTATTCATTAATACAATTCGTATTTAAGTAAGGTGCAGGCTAAGGAACCGTTATAAACAGGGATGCGACGCGAGGCTTTTAGTCCCACTTGTTTGGCTAGGTCTTTATTTCCTGTCAAAATATAGGCAGTCCAACCTTTGAAGCGTTGTTTGAAAACATCGCCGAGGTGTTTATAAAGCGCACCCAGTTTTTTTTCTTCCCCAATTCGCTTGCCGTAGGGAGGGTTACAAATAATTACTCCTCCATCGGCGGGGGCTTCAATTTGTGACAATTGAGTTTGGGCGAAGGTGATTTGGTCGGCAATCCCGCAGCTTTTGGCGTTAGTGTGGGCTTGGGTAAGAACATCCGAGTTGCGATCACTCCCCACAATAGGCTCTGTCAACCCTGACAATTGACTCTGTTTTGCTTCTTCCCAAATCTGCTGCCAAAGGGAGGAATCAAAATCGTACCAACGCTGGAAACCAAACTGCTTGCGAAACAATCCCGGCGCAATATTCAACCCTTTTAAGCCTGCTTCTATCGGCAGTGTTCCGGAACCACATAGAGGATCGAGAAAGGGCATACTGGGATTCCACTCGGCTAAGTCCAGCAGGGCAGCAGCAAGCGTTTCTTTAAGGGGAGCAGTTCCCACAGCGGGTCGATATCCTCGTCGATGCAAGCTCGCGCCAGAGCTGTCTAAACTTAGAATACAACGATTTTGACAGATGTGGGCATTAATCAGCAAATCGGGGTCTTGACGGTCAATACTGGAACGCTGCCCGGTTTGGTGTCGCTGTTGATCGACGATCGCATTCTTGACCTGAAGCGCTGTAAAGTGGGTATGATTGAGATTGCGATTACCACCGGTGCAGTGTACGGCGAGGGTATCCTCAGGTTGGAGATACTCATCCCAGGCAATTTTTTGCACTTGCTGGTAGAGTTGCTCGGCATCCTGGCAAGGAAATTCTCGGATGGGCAATAGCACCCGAAAAATGGTTCTTGCCCAGAGATTGACTCGATAAAGCAAGGCGCGATCCCCCCTAAAATGCACGCCTGTAAAGTCGGGATGGACATCTTGTGCCCCCAGACGCTCTAATTCCTGGGCGGCAATTGGCTCTAGACTACGAGCGACAGTGGCAAAGTAGGGATTCATCTGAGTATTTTACTTTATTTCCCCGCCTGTTACTGATATATAGATTCCTTCCCATGAAAATCCGAGTAAAAGTTAAACCCAACACCAAACAACAAATTATAAAGGAATTGCCCAATAGAAGCCTAGCGATACGTTTAAAATCGCCCATTAGAGGGGAAAGCCAATGAAGAATTAATCAAACTTCTCGCTAAAAATGGAGGTAAAAAATCTCAAGTCCGTATCAAATCTGGTACTTATTCAAAGACCAAGCTCATTGAAATTGAAGCGCCCTAACAGTAGCAATTTATTGAGAATAATTTGAGGCAATAAAGAGTTTATAAACAAAGTAGAGCGCGACACCAACAATAGCCAGAGTAAACAAAGAACTCACTAGCTGTAAGACAGTTCTTAGCAGAGAAAAACCCACGACAACCCCAATGGCGACGACAGCCAATTTCCCAACTTTAGGAATACCGTTGAACCAGTCCCGAACTTGGTTGAACGTACTTTTTATAGATTGAGAAGTATTGTTGTGGCGCTGAAGCGGTTGCCCCGGTTCAGTATTATTTACTGGCGAAGAAGCTTGGTTAATTTCCTTCTCCAGTTCTTGGAGTCTACGAGACCAATCTTGATTGTTTTCCGGTGCCATTTGCTTTTACCCTCCTGAAATCGTGAATTAGTATCTGGTGAGATTGTAACGAAGATAGAGTTTCGGAAATTCCCACCACTTTGGTCAAAACATCCTCACCCTCAACTATCCCTACTAACAGGGACACTTAAGAAAGAGGAACAGTCCTTTCCCCCCAGTGTTTCTGAATGCGCAACACTGATCTTATATGGGTTACTCAACCAGGGGATAACATGAGCAGTAGACAAATTCCAAAAGTGTTTTTTCCTACCGCCTTAGCCACAATTTTGCTCGGTGCTAGTGTGGCTTCTAGTCATGCTGAAACCATTAAGGTGAAACCAAATTCTAGTCCGGGTTCGGTTACAGTGAAGGGGCAATCCGGTGGCTCAGTTGATAGCCTGGACTGTGGCTTTGTTGCCGAAGCACCCAACCAAGTTCTCCAAGTGAGTGAGCGCATCAATTATATGCGAGTGAACGTGCAAGTGGCTGGCGGTAAACCTACCCTCTTAGTGGATGGTCCCGATGGTCGCTTTTGCGTATTTGCAAATGACATTACTGACGGCAATCCTGAAATTTCTGGCGTTTGGCTTCCGGGAAAATATAAGATTTATGTCGGCGATCGCACGGATGCTCAACATCAATACACCCTATCCATTTCCCAACAGAAGAATCCGCCCCAATGAGAGAAAATACTTAATCTTCTTGCTGCTGTGCTGAGACATCCACTGCATCAACATCAATCGTTCCCTCAGGAGTCAGGCGATGGAAATGCCCCTTTTCTACCTGGAGCGGTTCTCCGCAGTTGGGGCAGCGGAATTTTACATTGTTAAACCCGGTAAATTCGTAGCTACAGACTGGACACTGGTCTTCTACTAGGTTCCGTTTCAGCCACCAACGGAACCCCAACCAGGCAACTGCTGGGAGCAACACCAGCAAGCCTAGTATAATTAAAAACCCATTAACCAGCCAACCTAGACCAACTGACCCCAGTAACAAAAATATTGCTAATAGGGTCAGCCAACAGCCAAGCCCCGAGAAATTGTACTGAGACGGCTTGGGAAAATTTTGATTCACAGCAGCCTCCTGGGTTATTAACGGTTATACCTATCCTAGTCCAGATTTCTCTTTTCCCGGGATCGGTAACCCCTCCACTAAGCATAAATAGCGCAAAAATATAACGCCTGCGAATGCTCGCAGACAGTACCCACTGCCGCGAAATTCGCAGGCGTCTACCCTAACAAATTCTGATTCTTTTAGAACAGACCGAGGGTTAAGGATTCATCTAGGGGGAAGGTAGCACCAATGCCTAACCAGAGTGTGACAATCGTGCCAAACATAAAAACCGCCGTCGCTACTGGGCGCCGGAAGGGGTTCTGGAACTTGTTGACGTTTTCGATAAAAGGAACCAGAATCAGACCTAGCGGAATTGCCCCCATAGCAGCAATTCCCAAGAGCTTATCGGGCACAATGCGTAGGATTTGGAAGACAGGATATAAATACCATTCCGGGAGAATCTCTAGCGGAGTGGCAAAGGGATTTGCAGGTTCGCCGCCCATCGCTGGGTCTAGCACAGCCAGACTGACGCACATTCCAAGTGTCCCCAGCATCACAACTGGGAAGACATAAAGAAGGTCATTGGGCCAAGCAGGTTCGCCATAGTAGCTATGACCCATGCCTTTAGCTAGCTTGGCGCGCAACTTCGGGTCGCTTAGATCGGGCTTTTTGAGAGTTGACATTTTTGGAATGTTTCTCCTAACTAGGAAATCGAATCGGCAGGTAGAACAATTACAATACGCGCACAGTGGGGATTTGTAACTGTTTTGGCAGTTACTTTCTAGCTCCGAGGGCTTAGCGATACTGAGAAACTTACTCTCAATTACTAAGCCCAGCGCAGCCAATTTAGAGTGGACCAGAGATGCCCTGCTTGCGAATCATGAGGAAGTGCAACAACATGAATACAGCAATTAGCCAGGGCAAGACAAAGGTATGTAGGCTATAGTAGCGAGTTAGCGTTCCTTGTCCGACACTGGCTCCTCCTCGGATTAGCTCCACAATTGCAGGACCAACCACAGGAATTGCTTCGGGAACCCCAGAAACAATTTTCACTGCCCAGTAGCCAATCTGATCCCAGGGCAGAGAATAACCAGTGACACCGAAAGAGACAGTAATGACTGCCAAAATCACGCCTGTCACCCAGGTCAACTCGCGGGGCTTTTTGAAGCCACCCGTAAGGTAAACGCGGAAGGTGTGCAGGATCATCATCAACACCATCATGCTGGCAGACCAGCGGTGGATAGAGCGGATCAACCAGCCGAAGTTAACCTCAGTCATGAGGTATTGCACTGAGGAAAATGCTTCTGCGACTGTGGGCTCATAATAAAACGTCATGGCGAATCCAGTCGCAAACTGGATTAAAAAGCAAGTCAGGGTAATTCCACCCAGACAGTAAAAAATATTGACGTGGGGGGGGACGTACTTACTGGCAACGTCATCAGAGATTGCCTGGATCTCTAGACGTTCCTGAAACCACTGGTACGCACTTGAATCGGTTACTTGTTTAGTAAACATGAAGCCAGAGTTCCTAACCTAGGTATAGATTAGCGTTTCAGTGCATGAAGAATTCCTACGAGCTTTGCGTCTGTCTAGGCAGAATAGAGACGAAAGCGCAGGCTTTAAGCTAGCAACGGGACTGACATTCATCTGCGTCTCGCGCAGATTGGTTTGTTGTCCTCTTTACAAAAATGTAACATAGCCAGCCGAGAGCATGTTGAAGCTTGCAGGTTGCAGGTTAAAGGTTATCCAAGTGAGGAGTGCGGAGGTGCAGAGGTGAGGGGGTGTGGAGGTGCGGAGGAGAAAGATTGATCTACTTTTTTCGCCTCTGCTCCCATGCCTCCCCTGCTTCCTTCTTAAGTATTGGAGACAGTTTCACTGAAAGGGCTAACCTAGAACAAGCCTAGACTGTTATTTTTGCTTCTAAGCAAGGGACGCGCTTGAGGTAATGTTAGCCTGCGAACAATGGGAAAGGGGAATGAAATTATCCTAGAAGTAGCAACTGGGCATGAAGGGAATAAGTAATCCCGCTCTAATTTTGTAACAAAACTTTACGATGATCGTTAGTTAGGATTTAAGGTTTACTTTATGCCGAAACGAGCTTTCTGGGTCGGACTACTGTTCGTTGTTTCCATTACGCTCTCGTGTATCGGTTGGACACCGAGTGCTGCCGCTTTTAGTGAACAACAGAAGTTATTTCTCCAAGCGTGGCGAATTGTCAACCAAGCTTATTTGGATGAAACCTTCAACGATCAAAACTGGTGGTTTGTCCGTCAAGACTTTCTCAAAAAGCAGTTTTTCAACCGCGAGCAGACTTACGAAGCAATCGAGGGAATGCTAGCAAGCCTGGACGACCCCTTCACGCGGCTTCTAAAACCGGAACAGTATCGCAGCCTGCAAGTAAGTACCTCTGGGGAGCTATCGGGCGTGGGTTTGCAGATTAACATCAACCCAGAAACAGGGAATTTGGAAGTTGTGACACCGCTACCAGGTTCCCCGGCAGAGGAAGCGGGAATTGAACCGCGCGATCGCATTCTGGCAATTGATCATACCGAAACCCAAGACCTTACCCTGGATGAGGCAGCAACCCGGATGCGCGGTTCCATTGGCTCTCAAGTGAC
>PXPT01000022.1 GCA_003021505.1 Cyanobacteria bacterium QS_4_48_99
AGGTGAGCTTTTTAGAGCAAAATTTTGGGAAGATTGCAATAACCATTTAAACTGCTATGAAAATTAATACCATCTCCCCCAGAAAATCCTTAGTTCGCATTACACTGAGCCTTGGTGCGGGTGCAGCCTTGAGCCTTATTTCTGGTTTAGGACAACAACCAGCGTTGGCTCAATCAACCAACCCTTCTGACTCAGAACTTTACCCTTCCAACGAACAAGACTCTTTTTCTGGAGGCATGGGCGGTGGTTCTTTTAATCCCATCGATTTGATGCATCGCGCCAATCTTGGTAATGAGCGCAGTATGGGTGAGTATATGAACGATCAGCAGGAAAGCTTAAGCGAGGAAAGTACGGATTTCCGCCGTCAACAACAACAGTTGATGCAAAATCAACAATCGGGTTCGCCAGACAATCCAGCCGCCACGCCTGCCCCTGAAAACTAATCGCCGTTGGTTAAGGCTTAGTTTCCCATTATTAAGGGGATAGAAAAACCATCCCCAATCTAAGTTAGCTTACAGTTGATAGAAGGTCTTCAGCGTGCGAGCTAGCCTGGACGTTGGTATCAACATGGCTAATTTTGCCGTCGCCATCAATAATGTAAGTCGCGCGCTTGGCATAACCGCCTCCATCGACATCATAAGCTTTGGTGATTGCGCCATCGACATCGGTAAGAAGCGTGAAAGGAAGACCATACTTCTGTTTGAACTGTTTGTGAGAAGCTTCGTCATCCTGACTTACACCTAGCACAACCACATCTTTATCTTGATACTGGGTATGGTTGTCCCGGAAGTTTTGCGCTTCCTTAGTGCAGCCTGGGGTGTCGTCTTTGGGATAAAAGTACAACACGACAGTTTTACCCGCGAAATCGGACAAGGAGACGGTTTTGCCTTCATCGTCTTTCGTGGAGAAGGATGGAGCTTTTGTACCGACTGTTAGAGCCATAAATATTTCCTCTTTTTTACTACTACGGGTCGATGATATCTCGTAGATTTTACAATGATTTACATAGTTTTTGAATTGGGTTATGAGATGGGAGGGGAATATTTCTGTAGGGGAAACTCGCCGAGTCGCCCCACTTGTCCCCGCTACAATTTAAGACAGGTTCCCCCATTGTGTAGATTGAGATGAATGCTACTCCCACCAAGAAAGACCAACGCATTCAATATCCAGAACGGACTATAAAACGGGCAGAACTAGCACTACGCTGTTCACCTTTCTACCTAAAGTTGTTTGCCGAGATGCGTCGCGCAAGCATCCCGCTTCCAACAATTGCGGGGGAAACCGGAGTCCAGAAAGGTTATACTCAACGCACCCTTTCGGAATTTGCTGCCGAAAGTGGTTTGATGTGGCTGATTAATGTGGGGCTACTGCGGCGAGAGGTAGATGGACAGGGGATTACGGATAGTTTTCGCCTCACGCCTCTAGGACATCAATTGGTGGCAAAGTGGGAACAGTGGGGGGAGACAATGCCAGCTCCTTCTCAGTTAGAGCGCCTGCGTAATACCCTTAACCGCTGGCTAAGATTATCTCTGTGAGATCTTGCCGCGATGAGTAATTACCTGGAAGGGACTGATGGGGGAGAAAGCAAATTTAGGGAGCTAGCATAAGCGCAACAATGCAAACGATTATGGTGGTGGGCACGACATCCCACGCAGGAAAGTCTCTGATTGCAGCAGCGATTTGCCGAATGCTCTCGCGGCGGGGCTGGCGAGTTGCACCTTTTAAGGGGCAGAATATGGCGTTGAATGCTTATGTCACGCCCAGTGGGAGGGAAATTGGCTTTGCTCAGGCAGTGCAGGCGTGGGCGGCGGGTGTAGTGCCAGAAGTGGAGATGAATCCCATTTTGCTGAAGCCGCAAGGGGATATGACTTCGCAGGTAATTCTCCAGGGCAAGGCAGTTGGGAGAACGAAAGCATCCGATTATTACCAGCAGTATGTTCAACGCGGTTGGCAGGCGATTGAGGAATCTCTGCAACGGTTGGCAGAAAACTTTGATGTCGTGGTTTGCGAAGGGGCAGGAAGTCCAGCAGAAATTAATCTCAAACACCGTGATTTAACGAATATGCGGGTGGCGAAATACCTGAATGCCGCAACGCTATTGGTTGTGGATATTGATAGAGGTGGGGCGTTTGCTCATGTGGTGGGAACGTTAGAATTATTGAATCCAGAAGAGCGATCGCTCGTTAAGGGTATAGTAATTAACAAGTTTCGTGGACAGCGCTCCATCCTCGAACCGGGCATTAGGTGGCTAGAAGAATACACCGGGATTCCGGTTGTTGGCGTTATTCCCTGGACAGAGCAAATTTTCCCAGCAGAGGACTCTCTAGATTTAATGGAGAGGCGCTCTAGCAAATCCCATCCCGAACTCACTATTGCTGTTCTCCAACTCCCTCGTATTTCTAACTTTACTGACTTTGATCCTCTAGAAGCAGAAGCTAGCGTTACGCTGCAATATCTTACTCCAGAGCAACCCTTGGGAAATCCCGATGCAGTGATTATTCCTGGTTCTAAAACCACCCTCGCTGACTTGATTGCCTTGCAAGAAAGCGGCATGGCAGCAGAACTGAAAAACTATGCCGAAGCTGGGGGGACGATTCTCGGTATTTGTGGGGGGTTCCAGATGCTAGGTAAAACCCTAGCTGATTCCGAAGGGATGGAGGGTGAAGCAGGATCCTACTCAGGATTAGGCTTATTGCCTCTAGAAACCACAATTACCCCTGATAAAATTGCTCGTCAGCGGCAAGTGCGTTCTCATTTTCCTCAGTCTGGTTTGCCAGTCGAGGGCTATGAAATCCATCAGGGACGCACTCAGATGGTAGAGTTTCAAGCAGATACTTTCAAACCTCTATTTGATGATCCAGATTTAGGACTGGTTAACCTCTCCCAATCAGTTTGGGGATGCTATCTTCATGGGCTTTTCGATAATGGTGCTTGGCGACGGGCATGGTTAAATCACCTGCGGCAGCGGCGGGGACTGCCTGCGCTTTCCACGGATGTGGCAAATTACCGAGAACAGCGAGAAATGGTTTTGGATTCCCTAGCCGATTTGGGGGAACAATATTTGGATTTATCGCCGTTATTGTCGGAGTAAGCTTCTTAATCCGTGGCAGAGTTAGAAGATTTTTGTTGTGCCAGGAGTTTGTTGTGTAGTTCAAACAGTAACTCGTCCTGGATTCCCACTGCCCTCAAGCCGCTCACCGTTTGCATGAGATAATCCGCACTGGAACCGAATGATCCCGTTGCCGAAGCAAGCGTATTAACGATCGCTTCCTCGGATAATTCGCCTACATACATGGGATGATGGGGATTAACAGTAAAGGCGATCGCTTCGATTTCTTCTATCCCATCGAATACCTTAATCCAGCGTGGAATATAAGCACTAGCGATCATTTCTCGCCGCCAAAGACACAGGAGTTCGGAGGGAATATCAGCAGCCGCTATCCGGTAGGCAACGCCACCACAACTACCACCAGGTTCTAAGCCCAGCACTAACCCCGGATTACTGGAAGTACCGCGCCCCACTGGTGTCCACAGACAAAACTGCCGATGCCAACCGTTAACAGTTCCGACACGATGCTCGACAAATTTAATCAGCGGATTCCAAATTAGCGAACCGCAAGCGAAAACCCAGATGTCAGATTTTGGCGCACGCTGCTCTAGGGTTTCGCGGATTGATGCTTGCATTTGTGCTTCATTGAGAATGAGCGGGCGAATTTCAGGAATCTCTAGTAGCTCTTGCAGAAGCTCAGACTCAAGCGCGGCACGAGTTAGCGACATATTAATGTTCTAGGTGGTGTCTAAACCGGAATTACCTGTAACCTACAACTGACAACTAACATACATAAGCATGAGCATTCAGATTCGGTTTTTACCAGATGACATCATGATTGAAGCAGAGGCAGGAGAGCCGCTGCTACAGGTAGCAGAACGAGCAGGAGTATTTATTCCCACTGGCTGCCTGATGGGTTCCTGTCATGCTTGCGAAGTGGAACTAGAGGACGGAACCCCAATCTGTGCTTGCATCACCTCAGTTCCAACCAGAGAAAAGGAATTGACTATTAATCTCTTTTATGACCCAGTTTGGTAAATTGCCCTTTCAACAAGATGATGCACCGAAAGCAGGGGAGGAAGAGGACGCGCGGGAAAGAAGTGAAAGCGTGAGTGCGTGAGAGTGTTGGAAATAGAAATAAATTTTTCTATCAAACCAGCCCATCTACCTCCTCACTCTCTCACTCCTCACCCCTCACTTTCCGCTCTCCGCGTCATTCCCAAAAGGACTCTCCGCACTTATGCGTCTCTTCTTTAAATTTCACGGCTGCAAGTATCGATTGCCCGTGCTAACCTATTCGGCATCCTCGCACCAATATCTACTCTACTCAGGCGAGCAAAGTGCCTATGGTTCACATCAAGCGCGTGGAACTGTCTCACTTCAAGTCTTTCGGTAGCACCACTCAAATCCCGCTGCTTACAGGGTTTACAGTGGTGTCTGGACCCAATGGCTCTGGTAAATCGAACATTCTCGATGCCCTACTATTTGCACTCGGTATTTCTAGTTCCAAGGGAATGCGAGCAGAGCGCCTTCCCGATTTGGTAAGCCACGCTCATCAATCTAATTCCCGCGCAGAAACTAGCGTTACTGTAACGTTTGACTTGGGGCAGGAGTTAGCAGCAGAGGAGCCCAGGAGCCCAGGAGCAGAAGAAGACGCGGAGACGCTGGAATACGGGGACGCGGGTACAGTTCAGAATTCACATTCTCCTCACTCCTCACTCCTCACTCCTCACTCTTCCCATCAGGAGGAAAGCGACTTTCCTAATCCCCAATCGCAAGAGTGGAGTGTGACTCGCCGTTTACGGGTAACGAAGGAGGGAAAATATAGTTCCACCTATTACATCAATGGGGAATCTTGCACGCTAACTGAACTTCACGAACAGCTCAATCGCCTACGAATTTACCCGGAAGGCTATAACGTCGTGCTGCAAGGCGATGTCACTCGAATTATTACCATGAACCCACGGGAGCGCCGCGAGATCATTGATGAGCTAGCAGGAGTAGCAGATTTTGACCGCAAAATTGCTCGCGCCAAGGAAACCCTGGAAGAGGTTAAAGAGCGGGAAGAGCGTTGCCAGGTTTTAGAACAAGAGCTAGTGCGAGAACGCGATCGCCTAGCCGCTGATCGCAGCAAAGCAGAAAAATACCAAAAACTCAAGGCGGAAATTGAGCAGAAACAGCAGTGGGAAGCTGTGTTGATTTGGCGATCACTCCAGGAGCAAGAATATAAGCTTCAAGAAGAAATTGCTGCGGGGGAAGCAGAGGAAACTCAACTCAGCGAAAAACTCGCTTCCCTTGCCACCGAAATTAGCGAAGCCTCCACCCATTTAGAGCAACTGAATGCCCGCGTTAAATCCCTAGGGGAAGACGAACAACTTTCAGTTAACTCAAAGCTAGCCACTCAGCAGGCTCAACAGCAGCAGCTTCAACAGCGCCAGCAGGAACTAGACGCTAGCGCCCAAGCCACTGAGGTAGCGATTGAAAAGACTCACCACGAAATTGAGCAACATCGGTACGGCTTAGAACAGATTAAGCAAGAAAAAGAGCAGATAGAAACGCAAGCACTTCCCTCCCTCCAACTCGATTACAACCAAGCCCAACAGGCACTCGAAAAAAGCCGCGAAGAAGCCAACATGATCGCTTCTGCTTCCCAAACCTGGGTGCAGCAACACACCGCCCTTACCCGCCAAATCGCTTCTCTCCAGCAAACCCTCAACCCTCAGCGCACCGAACAGGCACAGCTTCAAGAGCGCCAAAGCCAGCTCCAAACAAAATCCTCTGAGCTTACCCAGCTTTTAGAACAAATCAAGCCCGACATCACCAACAAACAAGCAGAGGCATCTCAATTAGAAAGCCAAGTTACCGCCTCCGAGCAACAGGTACAATCCCTAGCGCAAAAGCTCACCGAAGCTGAACAGAAACAACAAAATCAGCAAGACACTCAAACCCGCCTCCTGAAAGAGCAACGGGAGAAACAACGCCAACTCGATAAACTGGAAGCGACTAACCAGGCACAGCAAGAAGCACAAGGCACCTACGCCACCCAAGTTCTCCTTCAAGCCGATCTCCCCGGCGTTTGTGGCTTAGTAGCACAACTCGCTCAAGTGGAATCCCGCTATCAACTCGCATTGGAAACGTCTGCTGGGGGAAGGTTGGGGCATATTGTTGTCGAAGATGACAGTGTAGCTGCCGCTGGTATCGAACTACTCAAACAAAAACGAGCAGGGCGAGCCACCTTTTTACCCTTGAATAAGATCCCATCGCCACGCCTATCCGCAACAAACGCTTTGCGCTACGCTCAGGGATTCATCGACTATGCGGTTAACTTGATTGAATGCGAACCGCGCTACGACAACATTTTTGCCTATGTTTTGGGCAACACCGCTGTCTTTGCAACCCTCGATGATGCCCGTTCCCATCTGGGAAAAAATCGGATTGTAACTTTGCAAGGAGAGCTTCTCGAAAGTAGTGGAGCCATGAGTGGCGGAAGTCAAACCAAACGCTCCTCTCTCCACTTCGGAACAGCCACAACCAGCGAATCGTCTGAAATAGAGGCCCTTAAACCACGCCTACAAGAAATTGAGCAAGTTTTAGCAGGCTGCGAGGAAAAAATCCATCAGGCATCAGAAGAAATCACGCAGACAACTCAAGCGTTAAGCGAAGCGCGGCAGCAACACCAGGAAAAACAATGGCAGGCTCAACAACTGCAACAAGAAATACAGCGTCTAGTCACAGAGCAAGAGCAGACACACTCCTCTGCTGCCCAAAACCACCAAGAACTCGATACGGTACAAAATCGACTGCAAGTGTTAGCAGAAGAAATTCCTACCCAAGAAACCGAGCTAGAACAACAACAACAGCGCCTCGCTCAACTGGAAGACTCGCACACTCATCAGCGTTGGCAACAAATTCAAACTCTGATTCAAGAGCAAGAAACGCAATTGCAAGAGTGCGAAAAAGCCCTACGCTCGAAACAACAGCAGTTACAAGATTTAGAAAATCAGCGCCTGCGCCTAGAAGAGAAAATCCAGACATCTGGGCAACGTTTGGAGGAGTACCAGCAACAGCAAGAATCAATTCGCAATTCGCAATTTGCAATTCGCAATCAGCAATCCGAGATTAAGGAACAAATTGCTGAAACTCAGGCGATTTTAAACCAGCTTTCTGAGCAGTTGGGGGAAGCCAAACAGGAGCGCAACCAAGCCGATGAAAAATTGCGATCACTCCAACTCAGCCAACAACAGTATACCTGGCAACAGCAAAAACTTGCCGAAACCCAACAAGAGCGGCGAGATTCCCATCAAACTCTTCAACAGAAGCGACAAGCCCAAGAACAAGAATTGACAGCTAGCGGCTGGGAGATAGCTTCGCTGCAAGCAGAGGAAGACAAGGGGACAAGGGGACAAGGGGACGCGGAGAGCAGAGGAGCTCCAGGAGCAGGGAGCAGAGGAGAGACTAACGCACTCGGAAACTATTTCCCCTCAGCACCTCCGCACCTGGGCACCTCTGCACAGAACACCTCCTCACTCCTCACTCCTGACTCCTCACTTCCAATTGCCACTCAACTCGAACAACTCCAAAAGGAACTGCGTGATGCCCAGAAGCGTCTCCAGGCAATGGAGCCTGTCAACATGCTCGCCCTAGAAGAATATGAACGTACTCAAGCTCGCCTCCAAGAACTCTCCGAAAAACTCACCACCCTAGAAGCCGAGCGCACCGAGCTGCTGTTACGCATTGAGAACTTCACTACTAAAAGACTCCAGGCTTTCCAGGAAGCCTTCGATGCAGTGAACCAAAACTTTCAAACCATCTTCGCTACTCTCTCTGACGGCGATGGCTACTTACAATTTGATGACCCTGAAGATCCCAGCAAATCTGGTTTAAACCTAGTCGCTCACCCCAAAGGAAAACCCGTTCAGCGACTGCATTCCATGTCTGGAGGAGAAAAATCACTCACCGCTCTCAGTTTTATTTTCGCTTTGCAGCGCTATCGTCCTTCTCCGTTTTACGCTTTTGACGAGGTGGATATGTTCTTAGATGGAGCAAACGTGGAGCGATTAGCTACAATGATTAAACAGCAGGCACAGCAAGGACAGTTTATTGTCGTTAGCCTACGCCGACCCATGATTGAAGCTGCGAATCGCACGATTGGCGTTACCCAGGCTCGGGGGGCTCACACTCAAGTGTTGGGAATTAAACTATAGTATTTAATTTTTTAAGTTATCATTGCCAAAACCAGAAGTCGACGATCAATCTCAACATAACTTTCCATCTTCAAACAGGATGCAAGAGCTAACGAACAGCAGAGCACAATGACAACTGAACACATCCGTCTACGCTCCGAATTTTTGAATACTCAGGTTATCACTCGCAGCACTGGCAAGCGGCTAGGAGTGGTCAAGCAACTATTGGTAGATATTGACCAACGCGAAGTTGTGGCACTGGGGTTGCGAGACAACCTGCTCTCGGTCGCTGGAATGCCGCACTATATGCTCCTGAGCGAGATCCAGCAAATTGGTGATGTCATCCTGGTTGAGGATGAAGAGGCAATTGAAGAGATTGAAGTTGATGCCTACAGCCCATTAATTAACAGTGAAGTCGTTACAGAAACAGGCGAACTTCTGGGCAAAGTTCGCGACTTCCAGTTCCATATGGAAGATGGAAAAGTTTCTTCACTAATTATTGCCTCCTTGGGTTATCCCCAAATTCCTGACCATGTTCTTAGTACGTATGAATTGCCCATCGAGGACATTGTAAGTAGTGGTCCCAATCGGATCATTGTGTTTGAGGGAGCAGAAGAGCGCCTCACGCAACTTACCGTCGGTTGGCTAGAACGCCTGGGAATTGGCAAACCCCCCTGGGAGAAAGAAGAAGAAGATCTTTACTATGCTCCCACTACTCGACCTGAGAATCAACTGGGAACAGGGATCCCCAATCGCTCGCAGAAGTCGAGAGCCTCAGAAACAGAAGCTCCTGTCTACGAAGATGCCTGGGCAGAAGAGGAGTGGGACGAACCCGAACCAGAACCGCGTTATCGGCGACAGCGAGAGCCTGTCCGCTATGACAAAGAAGCCTTCGAGGAGGATAACTGGAGCGATGTCCCAGCAGCGCCCTATGAGGAACCAGCCTATGAACCAGAGCTGATAGAGCAGAACTACGAGCGCGCCTACGAATACGATGAGGATGTCCAAGCGGATGCTTGGGAAGACAAAAGCAAGTCTGAGCCTTACCAGCCCCCCCGCATTAACCTTCCTGAGAAAACGAAAGCCCCAGAGTATGAAGAAGAAGCAGGCTATTAAATTTGCAGAGTGGCACTAGGGGTAGGGGAGCAGAGGGGAAAGAAGTGAGGGCGTGAGAGGGTGAGAGTGTTAGAAATACTGATAGAATCCTTGCATCAAATTAGCTAACTCCTCACTCCTGTACGGGCGAGCCGGCGGCTCGCCCGTACTCCTCACTTGCCCTCTCCGCACCTCCGCACCTCTGCAATTTCCACCAGCCAATTCCAAATCAGCACAGACTCCCATCAGCAGCCGAGTGAAGCGAATCTGACTTAATTGGTGATTGCCTTTTATAAAGATGCCAGGACGCAAACTGCAACCTCGTCGCACTCGGATGCTTGCTCGCGTAGACAAAGCCACGTCGGCAACACTTCCGAATGCAAAATGCAAAATGAAAATGTAAAGTTAAAAGTTGGGACTCAATTCCTCAAAAGGAACGAGCTAAAAAAAGGAAACTCTTTTAATTGTTTATTCCCTTCAGGGAATGGGCATGTACTCTTTTTTAATTTTGAATTGTTTTGTCACTCCTGAGCAACTCAAACGGATTGACTGTAAAGACGAGGGGTAAACAGGAGCCTTGCCTGATGCGATTTCCTCGGGAGAATTAACAATATCTACTCAATAAAAGACTTTATACCATTTTCCTATACACCTGCGACACTCAGAGAAGTGAAAAGAGAGTCTCGGCCTGTTAAAGATGCCATGACAGAGGCAGAAACTTGATTGTCTAGGATTTCTCCCACTCTCACTCGTAAATTCTCTTAGGAATGAAATCATTCCCACTGAGAAGGTCGTTAAGATACTGCCTTCTATGGTATGAATTTCTCGAGAATGGGAAGGTTGAAAGAGTAAAATTACCTTCTTAGGAATCTCGAAACTTTTAGCTGTATCTGCAGTAGCTTGGTCAACTGGATCAAATTAAGACTTTGAGAGTATTTCTGACAACCAAGCTTGACCAACTTAGCAAAGATGAGA
>PXPT01000023.1 GCA_003021505.1 Cyanobacteria bacterium QS_4_48_99
CCATGTTTCGCTTCCAGACAATTTTTGGGGGGACAACTCAGATGCAGGCACATAGATAATCAAGCGGCTCTCAACTGGATGAGTCACCTAGGAATGCCCAATAGCTATCTGGTTGAGAGTTGAAATTACCTACTCACCCTGGGTGGGGAATTTTCTTGTTCTATTCGTGCAACAAAGTCATTCAAAATGCAAAATTAAAAATTTTGCATTTTGAATGTTTGATTTTTAATTGCACCCCCCATATCCCCCTCCCCTTGTCCTGAGAGCGAAGCGACTCTCCCACTCCCCCATTCCTTTTCCTGTTACCTTGAATCCCAATCCCTAAGATACGATAGAGTCAGTACCCCCCGTTAGTCGAGTGAATGGAGAGCGATTATGGGCTTGCTTGAGCGTGTCTGGCGTGTCATTCGTTCCAACATCAGCAGTCTAGTTGGTAAAGCCGAAGATCCAGAAAAAGTTCTGGAGCAGGCTGTAGCAGATATGCAGCAGGATTTGATTAAAATGCGGCAGGCTGTAGCCCAAGCGATCGCTTCCCAAAAACGTACCGAGCGACAAGCAACTCAGGCACAATCCACTGCTGATGAATGGCGCCGTCGTGCCCAGCTTGCCCTAAATAAAGGAGACGAAGATTTAGCGCGAGAAGCCCTCACGCGACGTCAATCCTATCAAGAAACGGCACAAACCCTACAAAACCAGCTTGAGCAGCAAAACGGCGTCATCGACAAAATGAAAAAAGATATGCGGACGCTAGAGAATAAAATCTCGGACGCAAAAACGAAAAAAGATATGTACATCGCCAGGGCACGCTCGGCAGAAGCCTCTCAAAAAATTAACGAGCAGATTGGCAATACCGGCACAGAAAGCTCGATGAGTGCCTTCGAGCGCATGGAAGAGAGAGTAATGGAACTCGAAGCTAGCTCTGAAGCAACGCAAGAGTTAGCAACAGACGATATCGAAAATAGATTTTCCGCCCTCGAAGGGGGTGATAACGTTGATGAGGAGCTAGCATCCCTGAAATCTAGCCAGGGCAGCAGCACGAATCAGGAAAAGCTCCCCTCCTCTGACAATAAAGACTCAGAAGAAATTGATCGTGAACTCGACAAGCTGCGATCAGAAAAGGATAACGCCTAGCTATTTAACTTTCCCACCTTCCCACGTTTTCACTCCTTCCATACCTAGGCAGGCAATTGGCAAGTGGACGATGCTAGGATTTTGGCAATTCCTTCTATCCAAAAAGCTAGAGCAGAGACCGAGATTAGGGTTTCTGGCTCGAGTTCTGTAAAAATTGAAGCGAGTGGGCATACTCACCAAAAGGTGGAATCTCCTACATCATGCAACCGTGACAATTTAAGTAACTTTCGCAGACCGACTCCAAACCTCAGCACCTACCCAATTCATCCTATCCCAAGACCGATCGGCTTGTGGATAGCGTGGTATTTGCCTAGAGAATGTTTAGTTTTTTGGGTAAGCCGATAGGTTAAGCAAGCCTTCCCCTTCCTTCGAGGGATATTTAAACTGTACACTCCAAAAGGATAAACAGCATCATGGGACTATTTGATCGCCTTAGCCGAGTTGTTCGTTCCAATCTTAACGACCTAGTTAGCAAAGCTGAAGATCCAGAAAAAGTTCTTGACCAAGCCGTAACCGATATGGAAGAGGACTTGGTGCAACTGCGTCAAGCAGTCGCCAAGGCAGTTGCTTCTCAAAAGCGCACCCAGCAACAGTACGAAAAAAACCAATCCGAAGCCGATAAATGGCAGCAACGTGCCCAACTTGCACTTAACAAGGGAGATGAAAACCTAGCGCGTGAGGCCCTACAGCGCAAGAAAAGCAACTCAGAAACAGCTTCTACCCTCCAACAACAACTTGATCAGCAAAAGTCTCAAGTAGACACTCTCAAGCGCAACCTCATTGCCTTAGAAAGCAAAATTTCGGAGGCAAAGACGAAAAGGGATATGTACAAGTCCCGTGCTAAAGCTGCCAAAGCGAATCAAGAGCTGCAAGAACAGATGGGGAACATGGGAGGCAGCAACGCTATGGGTGCTTTTGATCGCATGGAAGAAAAAGTTATGGAAATGGAGGCAACCTCACAAGCGGCTGGTGAACTTGGCGGTACAGGCGTAGAGCAACAATTTGCGGAGTTGGAAGGCAGTAGCGAAGTTGATCAGGAATTGGCGAATATGAAAGCCGAACAACAACAGCAGCTTGCTGGTAGTTCCCAAAGAGAGTCGTTACCTGCTGGTGAAGAAGATAGCTCTTCTTCTTCGAGTTCCTCTCAATCGGATGATGAAGTTGTGGATGCAGAATTGGAGTCACTGCGATCGCAACTTAACGATCAAAACTACCAGAGCGACTCCCGCGATCAACAACGCTCCTAGAGTTGTTTCGCTGTTGGTGGAAGACAGACAAGAAAAGGAAGCAGGAGGAGCAGGGGAAGCAGGGGAGCTGGAAGAGAAAGACGCGTGGACGCGGGGACACGCGGACACGGGTAAATGTTTGGATACACAACCAATCTCCGCGTCATCCCCTCTCCGCACGGAGATCTCACGGTATCAAGCGCGTTCCTCGGACCCTGTGTCCTTGTCGCCGCGTCAGTCCCAAAGGGACTCTTCCCCTCGGTATCTCAACTAGAGTTGAACTAAAGAAAAGACCATCCTTAAAAGTAGCGGAGAAGGTAGTGAGTAGCGCAATTTCGATTAGCGATCCAGAGTTTGACAGCGAAGTTTTAAACGCAGACAAGCCAGTGCTAGTGTATTTTTGGAGCCACTGGTGTGGTCCCTGCCGTCTGGTTTCCCCCTCCATTGAGTGGTTAGCGGATAATTACAGTGATCGCCTCAAGGTAATCAAAATGGAAGTAGACCCCAATCCAGAGGCAGTGCGAACCTACAAAGTGGAGGGGGTTCCTGCCCTGAGACTGTTTAGAAACCAGGAAGTGATTGAATCCCGCGAAGGGGCAATGGGCAGAGAGAAGTTACAGGCAATGGTAGACAATCACTTAAATTAGTCATTAGTCATTAGTCATTGGTCATTAGTTAATCCTCTGATTGGGCGGCAACTGAACTAAAAGAACAAATGACAAAGGACAAAAAATGCAATTTGCAAAGCGCTTGAAGGCACTGCAAACCAACGTGTTTGCTGATATGGATGAGGCAAAAGCCCAAGCTAGAAACTCTGGGAAAGAAATTATTGACCTCTCCTTGGGTTCTTCGGATCAACCCGCAGCCCACCACGTCATTGCCGCCATTGAAAAGTCTTTGCACGATCCCAGCACCCACGGCTATACCCTGTTTCACAGTACGCAACCCTTTCGTGAGGCAGTGGCGAACTGGTACGAAAACAAGTATGGCATTGCGGTTGAGCCGGAAACCGAAGTGCTGCCTTTAATTGGTTGTCAGGAAGGCACAGCTCATCTCCCGCTAGCAGTGCTGAATCCAGGAAACTTTGCCCTCCTACAAGATCCAGGCTATCCCTCTCATACTGGAGGAGTTCACCTCGCTGGGGGAGAAATTTACTTGATGCCGACTTTGGCAGAGAATCAGTTTTTGCCCTTATTTGAGGATATTCCTGGTACGGTGCTAGAGCAAGCCCGGATGATGGTGTTGAGCTATCCTCACAATCCCACTACCGCCCTGGCTCCCTTGTCTTTTTTCCAGAAAGCGGTGGCATTCTGCCGTCAGCATGAGTTGGCGTTGGTTCACGATTTTCCCTACGCCGATGTGGTATTTGACGGTGCGCCTGCTGCGCCTTCCGTGTTGCAAGCTGATACCAACAAAGACACCTCGATTGAGTTTTTTACCTTCTCCAAGTCCTACAACATGGGGGGCTTTCGCATCGCTTACGCCATTGGCAACCAGGAATTAATCGGGGCATTGCGGCAAGTGAAAGCAGTCATAGACTTTAACCAGTATAAGGGGATTATGAACGGCGCGATCGCGGCGCTAAATGGTTCTCAACAGAGCATTCAGAGCATCGTTGATGATTTCCAAAAGCGACGGGATACCTTCGTTGAGGCATTAAACCGCCTAGGATGGCAAGTTCCTACCCCACCCGCAACGATGTATGTCTGGGCGAAACTACCCGAATTCTGGAAGGGCAACTCCATGCAATTTTGCACTCAGTTAGTCAAAGAAACAGGGGTTGCTGCCGCGCCAGGATCGGGATTTGGCCAAGCTGGAGAAGGCTATGTCCGATTTGCATTGGTGCGCGAGCCAGCAGTGTTAGAGAAAGCAGCAAAACGGATTGCAGAATTTTTGGGATCGCACTGCAACTAAAGCAGACGCGGTGAGGGAGTGAGGGGTGAGGGGTTCCGAGTAAAAGAGGTGAGGAGTTCCGAGTGAGGGAGTGAGGAGGTAAATGGGCTTGTTTGCTCAAAAAATTTCTTCCTATTTCCCACTCTTTCACGCTCTCACGCTCTCACCCGCTCACTGCCTCCCCTGCTCCCCCTGCTTCCGCTACCCCACTCGCAAGTATTTACTTAACCACTCCCGAATGTCCTTCAATCTCTCCTACGGGTTCAGCTCTACCGCCTAGATACTTGGCGAGGAATCCTTCTGCGATCGCATAGAAATGTAGACGATTCTCCGGGCGTGCAAAGCCGTGTCCTTCATCCGTGTAGAGTGCATATTCCACAGGTTTACCCGCTTGACGCATCGCTTCCACGATTTGTTCGCTTTCGGCTTGCTTCACGCGGGGATCATTGGCTCCCTGTCCGATTAGCAAAGGCTTCTCGATTTGATCAGCAAAAAATAGGGGCGATCGCTCCTTTAAAAACTCCTCTTCTTTCTCCAAGTCCCCGACTCGATGAGCAAACATTGCCATCATCGGTGCCCAATAGGGCGGGACACTCTGGATCAGAGTCACTAAGTTAGAAGGACCAACAATATCCACCCCACAGGCAAACACATCCGGCGTGAAAGTTAACCCTACTAGCGTGGCATAACCGCCGTAGGAACCGCCCATAATCGCAATCTTGTTGGGATCAGATATGCCCTGTTCTGTCAACCAGTTCACCGCATCAATCAAATCATCGTGCATCGCGGCTCCCCACTGACGATTTCCCGCATTGAGGAAGTCTTTTCCGTAGCCCGTAGAACCCCGGAAGTTAACCTGCAAAACCGCATAACCCCGGTTCGCTAACCACTGCACAGTGGGGCTGTAACCCCAGGTATCCCGTGCCCAAGGTCCCCCGTGGACATATAGCACGGTGGGAAGATTTTTCCCTTCTAACCCTGCTGGCGTGGTTAGGTAGCCGTGAATCGTGAGTCCATCCCTAGCTTGGTAAGAAACGGGCTGCATCGATGCCAGGGATAATTCTTCTAATTCGGGTTTATTGCTAAAGAGTAAGCTACTAGATTTCGACTCTCGGTTATAGAGATAGTAGTAAACCGGACCATCATCCGTAAGGTAGGCAACCAGCCAGTTTTTGTCGGCTAAGTCGCGGCTGCCAATCGTAAATTCCCCCTCCCGGACTTGAGCAATTGCTTCAAAATCTGGGGCAATACTTTCATCAAGGATTTGCCACTCTTCTTTATCTTTATAAACAGAAACCGCCTGAACGACTCGCGTAGTGGGATGAATGAGAATATCATCCACATCATACTGATCATCGGCAGCCAGCACAGTTTCTTCACTAGTCGCCGGATTGAGGGCAATTAACCGTTCTGCGTTGGCATCGTGCGAACCGACAATGTAGAGAGTTTTACCATCCTGGGAAAAGCTCACTGCCCCGCCCTCATCGTCGGGTCCCCAATGACGTAGGGTTTCCCAAGGCTTGTCTGCTGTCTCCCGGAACAAGAGGTCAGAACCGCCATCTTGGGTTGCTGCGACAGCCGCCCGAATCTGGAACTGGGCATCGGCGGTCCAACTCACAATATTGCCGGGGTTATCGGTATCAAACTCCACCGCACCATTGTTGAGGTTAATGCGATAAACGTCGAATTTCTCTGGATTGTTGAGATTCAGCCCCACCAGCACTTCATCGGGAAAGGCGGGGTCAATGTCGATAGGCTGTGCTTTCACTCCTTGGAAGGGAGTCAAATCGCGCACAACATTCGACTGGATATTCACTGAGTAGAGGTGAAAGTTCTCGTCGCCGTCCGAATCTTGCAGATAGATAAGCTGTTCTAAATTATAAGTCCAAAAGAAAGCCCGGATGCCCCGCTTTTGATCATCTGTCAGCTTGCGATCATCTTGCTGTCCCAGCGTGTTCAACCACACTTGCAGCACATCCTTCTCGTCCGGGGCAATATAGGCTAAATATTTCCCATCCGGTGATAGCCTGGGACGCGCCCGCTTGGGGTTGCCAAAGAGTGTCTCGCGCGGAATCAGAGGGGGCAGTTGAGTTTCGGTTTGACTAGCAGTTGCAGTTGTCATGCTTGCTTCTAATTTCGATGAGCGCTCTATGAGACACTGTAACGAATCGACCCATAGCTGGTGCTGCCCCACACTCAGTTGCATCAAAAATCAAGAGATTCTTCCGATTCCATCGCACTGCCCTTGGCACTGACAACATACTCTTGGACCTTGATGGTGAAAGGGATATGATTTTGGGAAAATGAACAATTGCTATTTCTCACAGTATGGCATTCCAGGCGATTTGGTGCCCTTGTGAAGCCGGGATTGTTCTTTTTTGAGTAGATACTTTGCCGTAAAAGGAAAATTATGGTAAAAAACTGCGCCTAAACGTCCAAGTTTTCAGCCTCAGTTTTCTTTAAAATACGCTTCCTAAATGGAATAGGAATCCCCCTAAAGCCCCTAATAAAGTTAAACGAAGAATCTCTTTTATCTGAGGCTCAACGCCAGACAGGGTTATCTGATTGGGGAGATGAAAGTTTTCGTGTTCCCTTCCAAATTTTATTAATTTTTCTTAATCGAGAGGCAAATTTACACTTTTTTTGTCGTTATAGTTTGCGCAAAATATTGTTGAGACTTTTAGTCAATCGCTTGCGCATTCAAAACCATATTAAACGTTATCCTGAAGTTTTAGACATTTCCATTAAGCGACTTCTCTTTGTTTTAGGACTACCAAGAACTGGACAATTTTTTACATAATTTACTGGCACAAGATCCGACAAATCATTGGTTACGACTTGGGGAAATACTTCATCCTTTTCCTCCTCCTCACCCCACCACTGAGAAAACCGATACTCGCATTCAATAAACTGGGAAACAAATTCAAAATATCAACACTATACCCCAATTATCAACTGTTCATCACTTAGATCCTCCAGCACCAGAGGAAGGAAATCAACTTTTTGAAAATGGAATGGTTGGTTTGTTTTTGAAGCAATGGCAACAGTTCCAAGTTAGACGAAATGCTTACAAGAACAGGAACTGTTTACTACCTACCGCTATTACCGCCAGCAGCTACAACTGTTGGGATGGAACTATCCGGATAAACATTGTATACTGAAAGCTCCTTTCCACTTGCTTCACTTGGATGCTCTTTTGACGGCTTTTCCTGATGCTTGCATCGTTCATACCCATCGCAATCCCTTACAGGTTTTGCCTTCCATGTGTAGTCTGTACGCGATCGTGCGAGGAATTTACAGTGATCGCGTGGACTTGCAAGAAATTGGTCAACAGTGGCTAAATAACCTAGCAAAGGCAATTGAGAAAGCAATGAAAGTTCGTCAAACCGCTAATTCAGAGCAATTTTACGATATTGATTACCAAGACTTAGTTTCCGATCCTGTGGGGACAGTCAGGCGAATTTATGACTATTTTGATTATTCTTTAAGTCCAAAAATGGAGAACCATATGAAAGCCTGGATAGCTAATCACCCTCAGCACAAATATGGCGCGCATCATTATACTCTTGAACAGTTTGGACTAGATGCTGAACTTTTTAATGCTCGATTTTCAAATTATCGCGAACGTTTCAATATTGCCTAAATATTTTAGCTTACTTTTGCTGTCCGATTGGCAAGGCAGCTCAGCAGTTTTCTCGAGTGTATGTAGTTCAAAACAATTTACCTCACCGAGGAGTCCCCGGTGAGGATTAAAATTGCAACTTTTTCGGTGAAATCAAACTGTCTGGCGGGCAACCGATATCCATTTTCTGAATGGGATTCGGTTTCATTGGGAGGCTTGTGCATTGTTTTGATGATTATCCTGTTCGCTAGCTGACACCAGCATTGAGTCTGTCGAACGCACTACCATTTCGCCACTCGAAAGTGCTGCTTTCCACTGGCGTCCAGTTTTCCACGCACGGAATTTCGTAGCATTCCAGCGCGGGTTGGCAGGGTATCCAGCAAATCCAGATCGTAGCGCTGGGTGGTTCATGGCTGGAATCAAAGTGCGAACGGATACGCCTTCTGCTAATTCCACTACCATAGCGTTATCTGGCTTAGATGCTTGAGACATCAGTTTCACCTCCTTTCTTTTACAAACCCTTAACGTTTCGATAGTATTACAGTCCTGAACACTTCGTCAGTTATTGAGGCAGGAAATTTTGTGTGTTGAGGTGAGAGAGGATCGCGCAAGAGCATTTTGCAATTTCTTCTAAACTAGAAGTGTAAAGGGATTTTAAGCTCAGGACTCATGCAGCTTCAACCAAAACAACGCAGCAAGCTTGACCCCAGCGACGACACCCAGTTTTATACTTCGCCGCGTTTTGTCACCCACGTAGACGAAAGCTTTATTGACCAACTCACCAACTTGTACCGAGAACGCCTCAAATCCCATACCCGCATTCTGGATATGATGAGCAGTTGGGTTTCTCATCTTCCAGACGAGATGGAATTTGCTCATGTGGAAGGTCACGGGATGAATGAGGAAGAATTAGCCCGTAACCCGCAGCTAGACCACTATTTTATCCATGATTTGAATCAAAATCCCCAATTTCCCCTGTCAGATCAAAATTTTGATGCAGTTCTCAATGCAGTTTCGATTCAATATTTACAATATCCAGAAGCTGTGTTTGCCGAAATTCACCGTATCCTCAAACCTGGTGGAGTAGTCATTGTGAGCTTTTCTAATCGGATGTTCTTTGAAAAAGCGATCGCGGCTTGGCGAGAAAATACAGAATCAGGTCGGATAGAATTAGTGAAGGATTACTTTCGCGCTGTGGATGGCTTTAGCGAACCCGAAGCGATTTCGCGTCAGTCCAGTATTCCCACTTTTCTGCAAATGCTGGGAGGTGGCGGTTCTGACCCTTTTTACGCTGTCATTGCCCAGCGCATTTAGGACGAGAGTATGGCTGCTACCACTCCACCGCTTACGCTCCAAGATTTCCTGAAACTGCCCGACATTGAGGAGTCACTAGCTTGGGAGTTTGTGGGTGGGCAAGCCATTAAAAACCAATGCCCACAGCTTACCACAGCATTTTACAGAAGCGCCTAACTGCTCCAATTGATCGGACAGGTTCACCTTACAGAGATGGAAGCAAAGCCCACGTTTTGTAAACGTGGGATGTAGCGTAGTTAGCTTCAGCTAACGTGATACCCCACTTTCCTATCACCACGCCATCTTTGAGATGTTTTAGAAGATAGGTGGCACGCGCATTAAGCGCCTTGATAGCCAACATTGGTATAGTCGCCATCTACAATGCTGAGCTCCGTGCGACATAGTGTAGGAAGTAGAACAGATCAATCTCAATAGTTTTTTTGTACCGCCGTGGGACACACGGTGGATGCTTGCTTAGAGGCTCGGCTCCGACCAGGAAGTCGTAAAACTCTGGCTCCTCAGTGATCCAAGAATCCCACGTGCTTCAGCCGTGGGAGTGTCAACAAGCCTTTCCAGAACTACGCTGTATCCTAAGCAGTCACGCGTTTGTTCCCGATATTACGGTAATTCGCCAACAGCGAGTTCCGACTAGAAAGGTTGCTGTTGAGGGAGCACCCGATGGGATTATGGAAATCCTTTCCCCCCGATCAAAGCACGACTAAGCTGATTGCGAAAATTCAAGTCTGCTTGCGGGAGGGACCCAGCTAGGATGGCTTCTCGATCCCACATAACAGGTGATTATGGTGTTGTGGAATGATGATGGCATGACATTACTTACAGGCAGCGATCGCTTACCGGTTTTGAACGAAATTTCGTTGGATTTGACCCAAAAATCATGGGTCTCAAGCCCCTTCCTTTAGGAAGCCCTGTGATATATAAAATTAGTTCTAAGTAGGGATGGGCTATCCCAAAAAAAGTTCGCTGAGCGGTTTTGAGATCGGGGAAAGTATCTGGATTTAGTTCCGTGCTTTCTAGACTCTCCCATAGAAGCGAGAATCCCCACGCCTTTAGGCTGGGGAGTGTCAAGCGGCTGCGAGATTGCCTTGATGGGTTTGCAAGAGGCGATCGCCTGCTTCTGCATCTAGCTCACTCCAGTGCATGAGTAGGGCAAGTTTCACCCGGTGTCCACTGCGCTCTAGTAAATGCTCTGCCTCTTGATGGCTCAAATCACCCAAATCTTGGAGAATGCGACAGGCGCGATCATGCAGCTTGCTATTAGTTACAGCAATATCCACCATGCGATTGCCATAGACTTTGCCCAACCGCACCATTACCCCAGTAGAGAGAATATTGAGTGCCATCTTGGTGGCTGTCCCTGCTTTCAATCGCGTCGAGCCAGCTAGCACTTCTGCCCCTACTAACAAGGAAATATTCACATCAGCTGCAATGCTCACCTGTTCAGCAGGCACGCAAGTGAGCGAAATTGCCGCTGCCCCCCGTTGTCGTGCTGCGGAGCAAGCACCCCGAACAAAGGGAGTCGTTCCCCCAGCACTGATGCCTACCACCACATCTAACTTACTAACACCGCGCGAGGCGATCGCTACTTCCCCATCTTCGGCTCGATCTTCTAAACCTTCTGAGCTACGCACCAGTGCCTCCTTCCCACCCGCAATAATCCCTTGGACTAACTCTGGGGGAGTGCAAAATGTAGGCGGACACTCAGCAGCATCTAATACCCCCAAGCGCCCACTTGTTCCAGCACCGACATACAACAAGCGTCCCCCACCACGTAAAGCCTCACTGGTCAAATCAATCGCTTCTGCCAACTGGGAACGTGCAGCAGCAATTGCCGCCAGTGTTTGGGTATCCTCGCGGTTAAATAGGTCAACTAACTCCAGGGAGGTTAACTGGTCAAGGTTAGCACTATTGGGATTAACCTGCTCAGTGAGCAGATGACCTCTTGAATCCGAGTTTTCCATGCTCGTGTCAGAGTAGTTTTTCGAGCCGACTGCGAATGTTGTCTAAGTCAGACATATCCTGTTGTTGCTCGTTGCCTTCTGCACTCCAGTCGGTTTTTTCGACGTTGGTTTCTGGTGGTGTGGTCAACTGTCCTTCCTCAACTATCTCCCAGTCGTAACCAACACTGCGGCAGAATTCCTCAATTTCCTCAGAGTCGAGCGCTTCCACGGTGGGGGAAGGGAAATCTTGTGCCTCTAGCATGAGGGAGAAGCGGGTGGCATCATCTTCCGATTGGAACATTAACACCTTTTGGCGATCGCCAGTCTGAAGAGAGTGAATTCCCTCGTTGTCAGTCCCGGCATTAAATAAAAGAACGAATACTCGCATGGGCAGGCTCTTGTCGTAACTACAGAATGGGCATTTCCTGATTATTCCTAGAATATCTGACAGCAACTACCAATGCTATGAAAAGGAGAAGTAAGTATGGTAGTCCTAAACTGGTAAGGATGCGTTGTAGTGATGAACAAAGTACGCCTATTGCCCCGATGTGGTTCTCTAATGTTTTAGAGAATGATCAAGTCTTTCTCAGCAATGGAGCGACTCTTGGGCTATAGTACAGTTGAATCGCTCTAGGTAACTAGTTTGACCACTCTCGTTGCCCACTGCTCGATGCCGCTTGCTTGGAAGCACCTGTTCCTCAGCTTCCCAAAAGTGGGTGTAGCAAACAGCGCCTTGTCGGTACACTCTCTTGTTGAGATTGCCATCACCCTTGCGCCCCTTCTCGACTGCGATCGCCTACATACACTCCTACAACACTAAGCTTTTTGCCCTGGCCTTGACCTGTTTGGGCACTGCTTCATATATGGCATTGACATAGCTTTGCAGCCACGGCTCTGACACTCCCTTTGCTCTGGCCATGCCACTCCAGGGAATTTTTTCGAGCAACAACTGATCAATCAACTCTTTCCTGGCATGTTCCATCACCTTATTTTTTCGGTCTTGCACAAACTGCCTGCTACAGTCAAGGGCACTTCAAGTTCTGCTTACCATGGTCGATTTTGCCGTTTTTCACGAGTTGGTCTGAGCCGCAGTTAGGGCAAGGAGGCAAATTTACCGACATCAGCTTACTAATGAGAACCTATTTTTCCTATCCTTACATTTTTAGGACTACCGGATTTTGGAAGTGGTCTGACGCCAAGATCAACAACCCGGATTTCGGGTGCTGCCGAAACGATGGGTGGTCGAGGGGAGCT
>PXPT01000024.1:0-10219 GCA_003021505.1 Cyanobacteria bacterium QS_4_48_99
ATTAGCAGTAAGACCAAATTGCTTTTTAACGTCGCTATAGCAGACTGCTTGCACGGAATTACGGTTGGCTAGCTTAGGTTCAACATTTTCATTGATCCAGCAACAGGCATCAGCAAAAGCTAGAGCCGTTTCTCTAAGTTGAGACGATTGCTCTGTGCTTGTGTCTAGCTTCACGACTAGTGTTAATACCTGTTCCATCACTTTAAAAATCTCACTATCGTGAGTAGAACACCTGGCGTTGGCATTCCTCACAACGCCAGGTGAGGGAGGCGATATTCGCGCTATTGAGATTATCTTACCCCGTGTTGCGCATTCCAGCAGCAATCCCATTAATCGTCAACAAGGCTCCCCGTAGCAATTCCTCCTTGCTGTAGCGATAGTGCATCACGCCCGACTCCGCCTGATTGCTGTATTGACGTAGCCGTTTAAGCAAAGAAACTTGCAAGAACCCTAAGGGAACAATCGTGCCGTTGCGTAGCTGCACCGAGCGTTGCAACTCTGGATTATCATCTAGAAGCTGTTGGTGATTGCTAATGGTAAGAACTAAGTCACGGGTGAGGTAGTATTCCTGGGCGATTTGCTCAAATAGCCTCTCAAAGCGCTCCCGATCTTCTGGATGGGAGAGTTCTTGCGTGTAGTGGTGAGCCATTTGCAAGTCTACCTTGGCTAGGGTCATCTCCACCTTGGAGATCGCCACTTTGAAAAAGGGCCACTTAACGTAAAAGTAGCGCAGTAGTTTCAGGTTTTCTTCTGGCTCTTGGTTGAGAAAGTCTTGTAGCGCCGTACCCACGCCATACCAGGCAGGCAACAGGAAGCGGCTTTGCGTCCAGCTAAACACCCAGGGAATTGCCCGCAGACTGCTAATGTCTTTTTTGCCACTCTTCTGACGACGAGCAGGACGAGAGCTAATTTGCAACTGGCTAATTTCTTGGATGGGAGTGACAGAATGGAAAAAATCAATGAAGTCGGAGGAAATGAGCGCACGATAGTGCTCGCGCGATCGCGCTGCCAACTCTTCCATAATCTCGTTCCAGGGTTCAATATCGTCGAACCCACTCCCCAACAAGCTGGCTTCAATCACTGCTGTTGTTGCTGTCTCGAGGTGATACAGTGCTAACTCTGGCAGGGAATATTTCGATGCCAAGACTTCTCCCTGCTCGGTAATCTTGATTCGCCCGTTAATCGTGCCTCTGGGCTGTGCCAGAATCGCTTCATAAGCGGGACCACCACCACGACCAACTGAGCCTCCTCGTCCGTGGAAGATCCGCAAGGAAACCCCATATTCCTCAGCGAGCTTTTGCAACGCTTTTTGAGCCTTATGAATTTCCCAATTGCTACTGAGAAATCCCGAATCTTTATTGCTATCGGAGTATCCCAGCATTACTTCTTGCAGAGATGGGGGATTGGGGGAAGAATGTGCAGGGATGCGGAGGTGCTCAGGTGCGGAGGAGAGGGATTGATCAGTTTTCCCCTCTGTTCCTCTGCTCCTCTGCCCTTCTGCTTGTTTTCCCTCTGCTCCTCTGCTCTGTTGGGGAGACCCAGCAAACTCCAGCCTTCGCCCCTCCCATGCTGAATAACCTCCTGCCAGACAAGCGCGATATAGGGGCAGCTCAAATAGAGAACGCATTACCGCTGGGGCACGCTTCAAGTCATCTACGGTTTCAAATAGTGGCACAACTTGAAGGCTACTACTTCCTGTTGCGGGGTCATAGAGTCCAGCTTCTTTTGCCAGCAGTAGTACTTCTAGGATGTCGCTGACATCCCGGCTCATGCTAATTACATACGTCTTGCAAATTTCTACCCCAAACTCTCGCTGGAGCTGCCGTAACTTGCGGAACGTCTCGATTGTTTCGCAGGTATTTTCAGAAAACGGCAATTCAGTCGGAATTAGGGGGCGGCGAGTTTGCAGCTCTGCAATTAGCCACTGCGCGCACTCCGATTCTGAAAGCTGATTATAGGGTTGGGGGAGAATTTGTAGATATTGGGCAATTTCGGAGATGGCATCGGAGTGGCGAGAGGACTCCTGGCGCATATCTAGCCCTGCCAGGTTGAAGCCATAAACTTCTGCCTGACAGACGAGATGATCCAGTTCACGGCAGCTCAAACCTGTCTCAGCGAGGTTGCGTTGAATAAGCTGTAGCTCCTCCCAAAACTCTTCCCCAGAAGCATAAATGGCGTTTGGGTTGGGCTCGGGGGTTTCTGGTTGCTGGGGATCGCTTTCAGAAAGACGGCGGTTGCGATCGCGCGTGTTCTCTAGCCGCTTCTGGACATAAGCCAGCTTCAGTCGATAAGGCTCTTGCCGATAGCGAATCGCAAACTGCTCGTACACCTCTGGCATTTGCAGCCCATCCTGCTCCAAAGAGTCCAGCAGTTCTGGCAAAACTTCGCACCAATGCAGCGACAAGCTCAACGATCCCGTCAGCCCCTTAACGGAATTAATATACTTTTCCAATACCAAACCCCGCTGATAGCAGGCTGTTTCCCAACTCACCTTGCTAGTTACCGAGGGGTTGCCGTCCCGATCTGCCCCCACCCAGGAGCCAAACTTACAGAAGTGATTTTGGGGAGGACGCAGCCAGGGAAACGAAGTTTTTAGAGCCTGCTTCAGGCGCGAAGATAGGTTGGGAATGGCATCAAATAAGACTTCCTCGAAGTAGTGGAGGGCATAATCTACCTCATCTAGCACAGAGGGCTTAAACTGGTGTAATTCGTCTGTGCGCCACCACAGGCGGATCTGTTCGGTTAACTGCTCAGTTGCTTCCTCTGCCTCCCAGGAGTCGCTCCATCCCGGTACGCTCGAACCTGCTTCTGCTTGATCGAGCTGCTGTAGAATCCCAGAAATCCGCCGCTGTTTTTGGCGAATCGTTTGGCGTACAATTTCGGTGGGGTGAGCTGTAAAGACTAACCGAATATCGAGCTGATCTAACAACTGCTGAATTTTCTGGGGAGGCACATTGAGTTGCTGTAGATAAGGAAACAGCCAGTTAAAAGTTCCCGCCTTTTGTGCCTGAGCGCCATCTGCTTTTTCTAACAGATTTGTCCCAAAAATCCTCCCGTTTTCTCCCTGAGGCGAATCGGAATGAGTGGAACCGTTACCATTACCATTCTGTTGACTCGCACTAGAGTGTTTATAAGTGGCACGTCGTGAAAGCTGTTGCTCCCGTTGTTCGTAGTGCTGCTCGACAATATTAATGAGCTGAAAGTAGAGAGCAAAAGCGCGACTTGCCCGAATAGCGGCATTGAGGTCAAGTTTTTCGATTAACTTGGGTACGGATGATTCGGGTAGTTCCGTTGCCTGCCCTTCTGGGGAACACATCGAACGCAGTTGTGTCAGTAAATCGATCAACTCCTGACCACATTCGGAGTGCAGAACCGATTCCCACAACTCTTCTACTAACCGCAGGCGATGCTGCAAAAATTTGTCGGAGGTGGAAGGAGTTCTAATTTCGGGCTGGGAGGATTGGAGAAGCGAAGTCATATTGCCTGCTCGCACGGGAACATCGATTTTCTCTAGATAGTAATGGTGAAGCGCTTAATCAACAGTTTCATTGAATACTGCATTAAGAATCAGAATCGTGTATGGAACAAGAAGGTAAACAAGAAGGAACTGTATTTTTGAGCAAGGACAGGAGAAGGAACTGTATTTTTGAGCAAGGACAGGAGACTGTACAAGATGCCCTAAGCTTCCCCAGCACACAGTCCCGATTTAAAAAGACAACTCTGAATTCTGCTAATGTTCACTTTCGTCGTCTCGAACTTGAAGCAGCGGCAAGCGATCGCCGCGAAAAATTTCTTCACTGGCGACACCGAGATCAGTTAGAGTCTGGGTAAGGGAGCGACTCGCCAAAAAGCCCACTAAAAACGGAGCCGTCGCTAGACCCAACAAAGTTTCTGGGGAGATGGGCGAGTTAGAAGTGTTCGAGGAATCGTTCATTTTCTAGTCTAGTTACTAAGTTCATTACTCAAGTTGCCAATTAAGACCAGAGGCAACCACAATCGTGAATGGAATTCGCGGCAGAAGTCTGTGAAATGGGAAGGGGTAAAGCTAAAAGGGATGGAATTTCTTTCCTTTTTAACCCAAAACATGCTTCCCTTCTAATTTTGCATTTGGAGTGAGGCGAAGTGACAATCGCACAGTTTTGGGGTTCTCTACTCATTTTTATCCTTTGTCCGCTTTTGGGAGGGCTACCCCTAATTGAATGGACGACTCTTGTGGTAACTAGGCATCGCTTAAGCCAGTTAGGTACAGGGAATGTGTCTGTCTCAGCCGCTTTTTACCACGGCGGTAAAGTTGCGGGCATTTTGGCGGTGTTGTCCGAGGCTTTCAAGGGCATTGCTGCTGTTTTGCTGGCACGTGCTTTTTTCCCCTCCGAGCCTGTTTGGGAGTTGATTGCCCTAATTGCCCTGGTGGTGGGACGTTACTGGATGGGCAAAGGGGCTGGGACTACTAATGTAGTATGGGGCATTGTGGTTCACGACTGGGTAGCAGCAGGATTGATTTTCCTGATTGGGGGAATTAGTTTTACTATTTTACGCGATCGCCGCTCAGGACGTTTGGGAATATTAATTCTGCTACCGCTGATTCTTGGGTTGCGGCACTTACAAGAACCCGAACGTATTCTTGCCGCAGTCGCGCTTTCGGGGTTACTGTACTTGATTTATCAACGCATTCCCGATGATCTTAATCTCCCAGAAAAACCAGCCCTGGGGGACTCGCAAGCCATGTTTCGTTTTTTCCGAGGCGATCGCACCCTTATTTCACTCGACAACAAACTTGATGCTGCCCAGGTGGGTCAAAAGGCGGCAACACTTTCACAACTGAAGCGCTGGGGCTACCCTGTGCCACAGGGATGGGTATTACCGGCAGGGGATGACCCTCAGCCACTTGTGCGATACCTCCAGCCTTCCCAGGAAAAACCGCTGATTGTCCGTTCTTCCGTACTCGGAGAAGATTCCGAATCCGCCTCGGCTGCTGGGCAGTATCAAACTATCTCCCATATTAGCAACCGCGAGGCACTACAAGATGGGATTGGGCGTTGTCAGGCATCTTATAATAATCCCACCGCTGCCCAGTATCGTCGGGAACGCCGCCAACAAGAAGGTGCGATGGCGGTGCTGGTGCAAAAGCAAGTCCAGGGAGTGTTTTCTGGTGTCGCTTTTAGTCGCGATCCCATGGAACAACGCGGTGATGCTGTCTTGATTGAAGGCTTGCCGGGAGAGGCTGCCCTAGTTGTGGGTGGGCAGGCAACGCCACAACAGTATCGCGCCTTCTTAACCTCCGAATCTGCCCCAGAAATACAAGGAACTGGGGATTTGCCCCCCAGCTTAATCGAGGAAGTCGCTCAACTAGCGCGGGAAATCGAGCAGCACTACCACGGCATTCCCCAAGATATAGAGTGGACTTACGACGGGCAGCAGTTGTGGTTGCTGCAAGCGCGCACTATCACTACCCTACAACCGATTTGGACGCGCAAAATTGCTGCTGAGGTGATTCCAGGCGTAATCTCTCCCCTCACTTGGTCGATCAATCGTCCTCTCACTTGTGGCGTTTGGGGACAAATTTTTACGTTAGTTTTGGGGAATCGCGCCCAAGGTCTAGACTTTACTGAAACTGCAACCCTACACTATGCGAGGGCTTACTTCAACGCCACGCTGCTGGGTAAGATTTTTCGACGCATGGGACTGCCAGCAGAAAGCTTGGAGTTTTTGACTAGAGGGACGAAGTTTAGCAAACCTCCCATTTCGTCTACGGTTCGCAATTTTCCAGGATTACTGCGGTTACTGGTTCGGGAATGGAATTTAGAAAAAAATTTTGAGAGCGACTACCAAGGTCGGTTTGCTCCCACTTTAAGTCAGCTTACTAGCCAATCCCCATCCGAACTGTCTGCGGGGCAACTACTCGAACGAGTGGAGACAATTTGGGAGACTCTGGAGAAAGCGACTTACTATAGCATTCTCGCTCCCTTAAGTTTGTCCCTGCGGCAAGCACTCCTGAAGGTAGAAGATGCAGAACTCGATCAGACGCAGACACCGGAAGTAGAATCGCTGCGATCGCTCGCTGCGATCGCTGCGGATGCCCGCAATCTCCTCCCCATGAATCGAGTCAAATCCGATAGTGGTCCTTCCCTATTTGCGATGCTAGCGGAGATTCCCGACGGGGAGAGCATTTTAGAACAGTTTAATCAATGGCTAGAGCGCTACGGCTATATGAGTGAGGCAGCAACCGATATTGCCACCCCTCGCTGGAAGGAAAACCCTCGACCTGCCAGAGAACTGTTTACGCAGTTTCTATTTCATGACCCTGAGCAAAGCGAAATCGCTCCTAATCCCCCCAATTCTCAAGGATGGAAAACGGAACTGGTGCAGAGACGCTTCCTTCTAAAGGCAAGCGTAGCAGAGGCATATAACCGCCTGTTAGCTCATTTGCGCTGGAGTTTTGTGGCGTTGGAGAAAACTTGGTTAGACGCTGGCATTCTCTCGGAAACGGGAGATATCTTTTTCCTGAAATTTTCCGAAATTCGTCGCCTAGTTCTCGATCCCAGTCCCGAACTGAAAGAGCGCTATCTGACCCTTGTGCAACAGCGGCGCTCACAGCTAGAACAAGACAAGCAGCGCAAGAGCGTCCCTGAGCTAGTTTATGGGAATACCCCAACTTCTGCTACTGAGTCTTCCCCTTCCCATCAAGGGCAGCGATTGCAAGGGATTGCCGGCAGTTCTGGAGAAGCGGTGGGTCGAGTGAAAGTTCTGCCTAGCCTGCAAGCCGATGCGAATCTCGATCAGCAAACCATTGTCGTTGTTCCTTACACAGACGCGGGTTGGGCACCTTTACTGGCTCGTGCTGGCGGGATCATCGCTGAGGTGGGAGGGCGGCTTTCCCACGGAGCAATTGTGGCTCGCGAGTATCGCATTCCCGCAGTCATGGATATCCACGATGCCACCCAGCTTTTGCAAGATGGTCAGCAAGTCCGCCTCGATGGTCAGGCGGGGATAGTGGAAATTTTGGAGGAGTAGCCGTGAGTTGTGCTATTCCCTCTAAACTAGATGCAGCACCCGATATATAAAGTCTGCCTTGAGCGAGAATCCTAGTTACACTTCCACCACCTCACGCGAGGAACTCCGGCAGTTGGTGCGCGACCAACTGCAAACGCTGCTGGAGCAAGGAAACTTTCAGGGCGCAAAATCGCTGTTGGTTCCGGTGCAGCCAGTGGACGTTGCTGAGGCGATTGAAGAGCTGCCCGAGTCAATGCAGGTGATCGCGTTTCGCTTGCTTTCTAAAAACGAAGCGATCGAGGTTTACGAACAGCTTGATTCGGCAGTTCAACAAGCGTTGATTCAAGAGTTCAAGCGTCAAGAAGTCATCGAAGTTGTTGACAATATGTCACCCGATGACCGGGCAAGGTTGTTTGATGAGCTGCCAGCAAAGGTAGTTCGGCGTTTACTGGCACAACTCAGTCCCAAAGAGCGCCAAGCCACCGCTCAACTGTTGGGCTACCAAGAGGATACTGCCGGGCGGATTATGACGCCCGAATATATTTCTCTTAAAGAAAACATCACAGTCGCCCAAGCTTTGGAGCAGATTCGCAGCTTGGCAAATGTCTCCGAAATTATCTATTACCTTTATGTCACTGATGTGTCCCGATGCCTAACTGGGATTGTTTCCTTGCGAGATTTGGTGGTCTCGTCCCCCGAGACTTCCCTAAGCGAAATTGTGACGCGCGAGGTAGTATCTGTCCATACCGATACTGACCAAGAGGAAGTAGCCCGGCTAATCCAACGCTACGATTTACTGGCTCTGCCCGTGGTTGACAGAGAGCAGCGTTTGGTGGGGATTGTTACTGTCGATGATATGATTGACATTTTGGAGCAGGAAGCCACAGAAGACATTTATGCTCTAGGGGGCGTGCAAACTGATGGTGATAATTATTTTCAAACCAATCTAGTGACAGTCGCTCGCAAGCGGGTGGTTTGGTTACTGATTTTACTGCTCACAAATAGTGTCACTAGTAAAGTGATCCAGTCTCAAGAGTCACTCTTGCAGGAGGTTGTGGTTTTGACAGCTTTTATCCCACTCCTGATTGGAACGGGGGGCAATGTGGGGGCGCAGTCTTCGACAGTGGTGATTCGCGGCTTGAACACGGACGAAATTGGCAATATGGGAACGATTCAAGTCATTGTTCGAGAAGGTATGGCTGGAGCAGTGCTGGGATTGATGCTTGGGTCTTTGACCACTCTGTGGGCTTACTGGTTGCAGAGGGATTTATTAGTTGCTCTCTCGGTGGGGCTGAGTTTAGTGGTGATCGCGATTTTGGCATCAGTTGCTGGCTCGGCATTGCCGTTTCTGTTCCGCTTTTTGAGTCTAGACCCTGCCTTGATGTCAGCGCCGTTTATTACCACAGCAGTGGATGTTTTGGGGGTCTTGATTTATTTCAATATTGCACGGATTATCTTGGGAATATAGTTGTAAGGTTGGAAAAAATTCAGAATTGGTGAATTGTTCCCCCATTTTTCCTGCGTAGCGCACTAGAAGAGAAATGGCACGTCCTGAATCCGCTCACGGGTTAGAAATTGCCGAGTATGTATTGACTGCTGCTGCTGTAGTCGGTTCTGCGATCGCGGTTGCTACTGGGCAACTCGCTTACTTGGTGGCGCTGCTACTAGCGATTGCGTTGCTATTCAACTCCGTTAACCGCCTGCGCCTGAAGCAACTTCACACAAGACAGATTGAGCAGGTACGCGGGCAATTTTTACGAAAGTTGCAATCTCTAGAAAAAGAGGAGAGAGTGGCAGCAATGCCCCCACATTCGCGCAGCACGACAACTGTTTCGGAAGAGCAACTCGCTAGCGTGGAGCGATCGCTGACGAATGTGGTTCAATATCTCAACAACGCTTCCCTATCCGAACGAGTCGAGCATCTAGAGAAGACATACGCCCAACTCAATGGAGAACTTGCTTGGATTTTTCGCCAAATAAGCGAAAATCAGGAGGAAACTTCACAACAACGCCCTGAGCAAGAGCAAACTAGAGCACAATCCCAGATAATGCCATCGAGTGAGTCTCAAGCGTTCTCTTCCTCACCACAGCCACCTGATGTTTCACCCCAACCCAACCGAATGGATGACGAGTCCTCACGCGCCGCTAATTACCTCTCGACAACCTGGAATCGCCGACACACCCTAACTGGTCACTCCGACTGGGTTAGCTCCCTTGCCATTAGCACTGACGGCAGATTCCTTGCCAGTGCTAGTTGGGATAAAAGCCTGCGCTTGTGGGAGCTGGCAACAGGAAATCTCATCGAGAGCTGTTGCGAGCATTCCCAAGGATTATTGGCGGTGAGCTTTCACCCAGATGGCAGTTATCTGGCAACAGGTAGCTTTGACCAAAGCATTGAGCTATGGCAAATAGAGCATCAGGAAACTGGCGAGGTGAGCCTTTCCTCTACTAAAACTTTGACGGGTCATACTGGTTCAGTCCGTTCGGTGGCAATAACGCCTGACGGGGAAACACTAATTAGTGGCAGTTATGACCAAACCCTTCGGCAATGGAAGCTTGATGGCGGTGACATCATCCGTAGTTGGCATGACGAATTGGGAGCAATTTATGCGATCGCTCAAACTGGGCAACTGCTCGCTAGCGGTGGTGGTGATGGTTGCATTACCCTTTGGCAGTTGGGCAGCAGTGAACCCCTGGCCTTCTTAAAGGGGAATGTTGATTCGGTGGAGTCTCTCGCGATTCGCCCCGATGGGAAAGTCTTAGCAGCAGGGTGCGTCGATGGCAGTATTAAATTCTGGCAACTAGACAGCGATACATTCACAGGCATGTCCCATTCACCTTCTGCCATTCTCCAGGCGCATACAGGGCAAGTTAGATCCGTGATTTTCACTCAGGATGGGCAAACCTTGATTAGTGGCGGTGCTGACAGCAAGATTAAAATTTGGCATCCAGGCAGCAGTGAATCATTAGCTATCCTCCAACTAGCCAGTCAGTCTCCAGAACGCCTCAATGGGTTACTCTCTCTTGCTCTTAGTCCCGACGAGCGGTTACTCGCTGCTGGAAGTGTAGAGGGTACAATTGAGGTGTGGCAGCGAGTTGAAGAGAATTCAGCAGTCAGTACTCAACGCTCACACTGAAGGCTTAACGCTGATAGCTAATTATCGCCAATATGTAGCACCTCTAAAGTGAAAAGGTATTAGAGATTCCTTCGTGTCTCGGGGGCAACTTC
>PXPT01000024.1:10330-11767 GCA_003021505.1 Cyanobacteria bacterium QS_4_48_99
ATCGCCATCGTTAAGCTGAAACTGGTTTTTCCTCTTCAGCTTCCTGACCATCGGGGATGCCCTCTTTAAAAACCCGACTAGCCTTGATTTCTTCGGGTTCAATCGTGACAAGATCTTTCTTGGTAAGCTGCTTATTTCTCTCGGAAAATAGGCGGTTAGCCTGACGCAACCGGATGCGGTCTAGGGCGTTACGGATGCTACGGGCATTAGCGAAGTGGGGCATTTGCATCCGCCTTTTGATATACTCTTGGAATGTTTTCTCCGCCTCTGGAGAGAAGCGATACTGCTGCTCTCCTAGGATGAGATGACAAATTTGGAGTAATTCTTCCTGGGTAAAGTCAGGGAATTCTAGGTGATGGGCAATCCGCGACCTCATACCAGGATTACTCTGGAAAAACTTTTCCATGAGATGCTTGTAACCCGCCAGGATAACAACCAGATCATCCCGTTGGTTTTCCATTACCTGTAGAAGGATTTCAATCGCTTCTTGACCGTAATCTCGCTCGTTTTCAGAGCGATAGAGGTAATAAGCCTCGTCGATAAATAGTACACCACCCATTGCTCGCTTCAAGACTTCCTTTGTCTTCGGTGCGGTGTGACCGATGTATTGCCCGACCAAATCATCGCGCGTCACTGCCACCACGTGTCCCTTCCTCACATACCCGAGGTGATAGAGAAGGTCTGCCATCCGCATGGCAACTGTGGTTTTCCCAGTACCTGGGTTGCCAGTGAAGCACATATGTAAACCCGGAGACTCAGTAGTCAGTCCCATATTTTGACGGACTCGCTCCACCAGCAATAAGGTCGCAATCTCTTTAATCCGGCTTTTAACAGGTTGTAATCCCACCAATTCCCGGTCAAGCTGATCCAGGACTTCTTGTATCTGGGAATTCTGAAATTCTTTTTCCAGGTCTACAGGGGTATCGTCTGGGAGGTTTTGTGAACCGTTTTCTTCTTCAGTGGTCTGTTCCTCAGTGATTGAATTGTCACTCATTGACAATACTCCTGTTAATATACTGCTTTTGCGACTAGCTAAAAAACATTTCCAGCGTATTTACACTTAAGGGGGCGGCTAGGCTGCCCCTTTTTAGATTTTATAATTGAGCGTGTTTATTGCCTGTACCGCTCACCAGGGGGGTCAGTGGCGTAGCTGTGCAGTTGGTAGAAAATGTGGCGATCATTGCCTTCCTGGCGCGTGACCTGGAAACCAGGCTCTTCCACAGGGGTCAATTCACAATAAACGACAAGCCAGTGGTATGCTGACCCAGGCTGCTGTCATAGCCGTAACGAGATTAGAGAAAGCTTCATAGGTAGTTAAATCTGGCAGAGTAAAGAATCGGTACTCAATTAACAGTTCCAATAGTTTCTTGGTGCTCTTGAAAGACCGACAAAGTTGATGGAGTTTCCCCAGCATGGGCGCTTAGTTGTCCCCCCATG
>PXPT01000025.1 GCA_003021505.1 Cyanobacteria bacterium QS_4_48_99
CAGGTGAGTGGAATGACACTTAGGACAGTTCATGAGGTCTAACTGAATGCTCTCGAATAGCTTCAGTCTATCTGCTTATCCTCACTATTCAGGACTACCCGGAGGGGAAATAGTTTTGGAGCGCGTTAGCTTCTCCTCTGCCCCTCTGCCCCTCTGCTCCTCTGCTTTGTTCTCCCCTGCTTCCCCCGCTTCGAGCTTAATCGCTTGGAACGCTTCTTTTGAGAACGCTTGTAAGCCGAATGACTCCAATCACTCCAAGAGTGGCTCATTGCCCCTAATTCTAAACCAGTAAACAGAGCGATCGCTTCCTCTCGGTAAATAGAAAGCCATCTCCCAACTGCGATCGCAAACTGCTGCCAATTCCAAGGGAAACCCCAAATCAACTGAGCCACTGCCACGCCGAATATCGCTACTATAGCGACTAGGCTGGATATATAAAGTAGCCGTAGCAGTGTCCCGATAATTAGTCCGTGAGAAAACACCGAGCGATGAGGCAGCATCTTTTGATACGGAATCCAAATCCAGCGCAGCTTACCCCAGCGCTGGAACTGCTGTGAGTAAATATCTAAATCGGGACCAAACATTAGCCCGCTGAACAAAAAAGTACCCGCTACCATTAGAGTCAATTCGCCACTGCGGGTGAGTAAGAACGTCACTCCCACTACCCAGGGCAAACTCCAGAGTGTAATGCGATCATGTGTTCGACCAGAGGGCATCTGATGTCTGCGATTGTGCTATCCTATGTATGATAGCGGGCGGTTAACTCAGCGGTAGAGTGCCTGCCTTACAAGCAGGTTGCCACTGGTTCGAATCCAGTACTGCCCATTACGATAGATGCCAAATTCCCATTCGGTGTGGAAAGCTTGTAAAAGCTACACCAATTATCGAGGAGACAATCATGGCACAAGAATTGACTAACCAAAAGTGCGAACCCTGTTCAGGAAATTCCCCTCCGGTTAGCGACGAAGAGATTGCGGAACTCAAGCCCCAGGTTCCCGACTGGAAAATCCGCGAAGAGGCAGGAGAAAGGCGCCTAGAGCGCACCTACAAATTACCTGATTTTCGGACAGCCCTTAATTTTACTAACCGCATCGGCGAGGAAGCGGAAAAGGAAGGACATCACCCGGCTTTGCTTACCGAGTATGGCAAGTTGACTGTTACTTGGTGGACTCACGCGATTTCGGCACTGCACAAAAACGATTTCATTATGGCAGCAAAAACAGATGAACTTGCTGTCCAGTTTGCTGCGAAAAGTTAAGAATCCGCGTCCCTTCGGGACAGTTGTTAGTCCTTAGTCGGTAGTTATCAGCGAAGAGCGTTTACAGGATTTGACTGATGACCAATGACTCTAACGTTGACAGAATATTACTAATGACTGATGACTGTTGACTAATGACTAACGAGAGAGCGCATTCATGACCTATTGCCTCAGAATCGCTGATATTCCGAGGACGGAACGCCCCCGTGAGCGATTGCTCCTTCAGGGGGCAAAAAATTTGGCAACTGCGGAACTGATAGCGATTCTCCTTGGTACGGGGCAAGGGGCTGGAAAGCTTTCTGCGGTGGGTTTAGGACAATATATTTTGCAGGAATTGAGCAAACACCAACGTGAGCCACTAGAGGTGCTGCGCGATATTAGCCCACCAGAGTTGATGAAAATTTCTGGCGTAGGACCAGCGAAAGCTACCAACATCCTAGCAGCCGTGGAACTGGGCAAACGTGCCTTTCAAACTCGACCAACAGAGCGTACCATCATAGATAGTCCCGATGCTGCCGCTGCTGCTCTCAGCCATGATTTGATGTGGCAGGCTCAAGAACGGTTTGCCGTGTTGCTTCTGGATGTGAAGAATCGCTTACTGGGCACTCAGGTAATTACGATTGGCACTGCCACCGAGACTTTAGCCAGTCCCCGCGAGATTTTCCGGGAGGTGCTTCGCCAAGGTGCAACGCGGACTATTATTGCTCACAACCATCCCACTGGGAATGTGGAACCTAGCCCAGAAGACATTGCCTTAACTGAGCAGTTATTAAAAGGAGCGCAATATTTAGAGGTTCCGCTGATGGATCATCTCGTTTTAGGTAATGGCAATCACCACAGTCTGCGGCTGACAACCGATTTATGGCAGAAATTTCCCCAGGGCGATGATTAGGAATTCTCGTTTTTAGGTCTACTACCTTCGGGCAAATCGATAAATACCCGTTCGCCCGATTCCAGCCCTTGTAAAATTTGTGTGCGCTCGGAGATGGTGAGTCCTAGAGTTACAGGCTGAAACTGGGGTTGATTATCTTCTCCTGGAACCATAACGCCAGTTTTGCCTTCCTGAGTGACAACAGCAACAGTCGGAACTGTGAGGGCATCTTGAAGCTGTTTGCCCAAAAAGGTTGCATCCACATTCATCCCAGAGCGAAGCTTGCTTTGACCAGTAAAAAGCGTTACTAGCACTTCAAAAGAGGTAACATTCTGCTCGACTACCGCTTCTGGAGCCACCCGTTTTACCTCTCCTCGAAATACCTCACCTTGATAGGCATCGGCGACAATCTTGGCAGGCTGCCCAACTTCGATGCGCCCCACATCCACTTCGGGAACTTTTGCTAGTACCTCTAACCCTTCTGCGATCGCTAAAATGGATGTAGAAGTTGCTGAAGCTGTACTCGATGCGGAAGTTGTCGGGGTCACAAAAGCACCTTCTGTGGCATATTTCTGGGTAATAATTCCCGCAAACGGAGCCTTAATAATCGTATCTTGAAATTGCACCTGCGCTTCTTGATACTGGGCTTGAGCCGACTCCACAGCAGCTTGTAACCGGTTGATTTCTGGGCGGTTAGTATTGCGGGTTTGCTCCAGGCTGCGTCGCGCTTGCTCTAGATTTGCCTGGGCACTGAGATATTCACTCAACACTTCATCAAATCTATCTTGAGAGATGGCTCCCTTTTCTAAGAGACTCTGATAGCGTTCCCGGCGCTGTTGAGCTAGCTCGAACCGTGATTGAGCGGATGCTACTTGAGCTTGGGCTTGTTCCACCTCTTGCGGGGTTCCCGCCTGCGCCTCTTCTAGGCGGGCTTGCGCTTCGTTAAGATTGGCTCTGGCTTGGGAGAGCTGCGCCTCATAGTCTTCATTCTCCATGCGCGCTAGTTTTTCTCCCTGCTGCACTCTATCACCCTGCTCCACAAACAACTCGGCGATACGACCGGAATTTTTCGGGCTGATGTTCACACTCTTGACAGGAACGACTGTGCCACTAGCTTCGATGCTCACTCGCAAGTCTTGCTCTTTCACAGGTACGGTGAGTTCTTCTAAGTCATATTGGGGGTTGCGATCGCTAACCACGTAAGTAGTTGTACCCACAACCAAAGTGCCTGTTGCTACCAGCCCGAGGAACCACCGAAGAGGACGTTTGACTTTACCGAGTAGTGGAATTTCCATGAGCTACAAACTAAGCGCGACCTTTCAACGGAATTGATGCAGGGGGAATGGGGAAGAAGTGAGGGCGTGACCCCGTGATATGAAGAGGGTTCGCGTTAGTGATTTTACTCCTCACTCCTCACTCCTCACTTTCAAGTCTCACCCTTCAACTTCTTGCCGAGCAATTGGTTTGTCAACTTGGGGTCAGCGCGTCCGCTAGTTTTTTTCATCACCTGTCCGACAAAGAAGCCTTGAAGCTTCGTTTTGCCATTGCGATACTTTTCAACTTCAGCGGGATGGGCAGCTAAAACCTCGTCAATCACTTTTTCGAGTTCGCCCGTATCCGAAATTTGAATGAGACCTTTGCGCTCCACTAATTCTTTCGGGGAACCGCCTTCAGTGAGGAGTTCGGGCAACACATCTTTAGCAATTTTGCCGCTGATGGTTCCCTCGGTAATCAAATTCACCAATTCCGCCAATGCTTCTGGCTTGAGAGCAATTTCGGTGACACTAAGCTTATTAGTGTTAAGGTAGCCGGCAATGTCTCCCGTCACCCAGTTCGCCACTTGCTTGGAATCTGCGTTAGCGGCAACTGCTGCTTCAAAATACTCTGCTACTGAGCGCTCATCCGTGAGTACCCGAGCGTCATAAGCAGAAAGTCCCAACTCACTCTCATAGCGATGGCGTTTCTGGGCAGGCAGTTCCGGTAGTTCGGAGTTCCACTCTTCTAATTGTTTCGCAGAAACTTCAATTGGCGGGATGTCTGGTTCGGGGAAGTAGCGGTAGTCGCTAGAGCCTTCCTTGCTACGCATGCTGACAGTGCGCTGGCTTCCTTCTTCCCAGAGTCGGGTTTCCTGAACTAATGGTTCTCCCGCTTCTAGCGCTTTAGTTTGCCGCTCGATTTCGTAATCAATTCCCCGCTGGATAGCGTTGAAGGAGTTCATGTTTTTAATTTCGACTTTGGTGCCAAAATTCTCCTCTCCCACAGGGCGCACAGAAACATTGACATCGCAGCGCAGGGAACCTTCTTGCATGTTGCCATCGCTAATGCCGAGGTAGCGGAGAATCCGGCGCAATTCCTGGGCATATTCGGCGGCTTCTCGACCGGAGCGGAGGTCGGCTTCAGAAACAATTTCTAACAAAGGAATGCCCGCCCGATTGTAGTCTACCAGAGAATGGGTGGAACCCGAGAGGCGATCGCTCCCTACGTGTACTAGTTTCCCGGCATCTTCTTCCATGTGCGCTCTGGTAATGCCGATTTTTTTGCGAACTGGCTCATCCCCTGCTTTGTTGGCTAGCTCGATTTCTAACCAACCATGCTCGGCAATAGGCAGGTCATATTGGGAAATTTGATAATTCTTCGGTAGGTCAGGATAAAAATACTGCTTGCGGTCAAATTTGCTGTAAGGCGCAATTTGGCAGTTGAGGGCAAGTCCTGCTTTCACTGCGTATTCCAGTACCCGCTGGTTGAGAACTGGCAACACACCTGGATAACCGAGACAAATGGGGGAGACGTTCGTATTCGGCGGAGCGCCAAATTCTGTCGAGCAAGGACTGAAGATTTTGGTTTTAGTGTTGAGCTGACAGTGAGTTTCCAGTCCAATAATTGCTTCGTATTCCGTTTTGACGGAGGCAGCGATGGTCATGGGTCAAGCAAGTGCAACAGACAGCTCTATTTTATCTTTTTCTCTAGCCGTGCTGCGCTTTGAGGGAGTATAACCCGTCAATTCGCAATTAACACTTGAGTAGAGGAACGAAGATTAGAGGAACGAAGATTAAATGAAAAGACCAAGCATCGATTTTTGGAAAAAAAGTGACCAAATCGTGACTATACCTTTGATAGACGAAAACAAATCCTGATATAGTCTAGTATGCTCCATGAATAACTAAGCAAACTTGGAATAACATCAGTTTTTCGAGGTGCTGGTTTGCCATCAAGACTGAATCAAAACCTCAGGATATGGCACTGAAACGAATGAAATTAAGGAGGTTTTTGAAATGAAACGCGCAATCTTTTCTGGAATTGCTGTGGCGGGTGCTTTAATTGGCTTTCCAGCATTGGCTGCTAATCCTGCTCAGTCCGAGGAAGCACAACGACTCCTATTAGCTCAACAACAGCCTGGTAGCGGTCAGCAGCAACCAGGCGGTCAGCAGCAACCAGGCGGTCAGCAGCAACCAGGCGGTCAGCAGCAGCAACCAGGCGGTCAGCAGCAACCAGGCGGTCAGCAGCAACCAGGCGGTCAGCAGCAACCAGGCGGTCAGCAGCAACCAGTCGGTCAGCAGCAACCAGGCGGTCAGCAGCAACCAGGCGGTCAGCAACAGTATGGCGGAGGTCAACAACCAGGCGGAGGAGTGAGAGCTCTCTGGTAATTTTGAAGCGCAGCCTGCCAATGCTATCAGTGTCAGCGAGAGTCCTAATTTCCCCGGCACTCAAACGCTGAAAAAAACAGACTTCGCTAATCTATTCCACCTACAATCTTGTCTGCTACCTCCTCCAAGCAGGAGTTGAAGGATTGGGTAAGCCTTCATTTCGTCTAGTTCCCCAGGTAGCAGGCTTGACTCTATGAAGTAATCTTTCTCAAATGGTTTCTTGCCTAGAGTGCGATCGCAGAATATGCTACATCGACTAGCTAAACCAATTAACTTCATCTCAATTACAGGGTTGCCCTTAATTTCCCTAATATTGTTGGCATGTGGTTCAAATACTCTTACTCTTATTAATAAACCCGCTATCAACCCCTCAGAAGACACGCCAGCCACCTCATCAACTAAATCCTCAGAGGAGCTGCGAGTCAGACTAACTGAGTCTATATATAAAAAAATTGCTCCCTCTACTCGCTTAGTCTTAGACCTTGACCGCCGTCAAGTAACTATCTACAAAGGAGAAAACAAAATTCAAAGCTATCCAGTTGCGGTAGGTCGCTCAGGTTGGGAAACGCCCACAGGGAAGTTTCAAGTCGGGAAGATGCTAGAAAACCCCACTTGGGTCAACCCTTTCACTGGTGAAAAAACTGCGGGAGGCAGCCCCCAGAATCCGCTCGGTGACTACTGGATTTCATTTTGGAGCGACGGCAAAAACGTGATTGGCTTTCACGGTACTCCCAATCGTGACTCTGTGGGCAAGGCAGCTTCTCACGGCTGTGTTCGCATGTATAACGAGGATATTGAACAACTATATGACCAAGTTGAGCTTGGGACCCTTGTCACTGTAGTGCCTTAGTTTTGGGAAACTAGCAATCCCCAAGAAAAGACTGGAAGGCTGTTAATCGCCTCCCAGACTAGTATTTTTGATTGACTCGTTTTAGGGTGACTTAACTTAAAGTAAGCCCCAGAATTGAAGTACGCCCTTACCAGAGAAGAATTCAATCAGGAGAGCAGCGGCAAAGCCAATCATTGCCAGACGACCATTCCAAATTTCAGCTTGAGGGGAAAAGCCAAATTTCCAGGCGTTGCGATCTTCTGGATTGGTAATGGGGGTAGTTTGTTGTTGTTCGGCCATATCGGGTAATTCCTACTTTATTGCTTCTATTAAGAAATGTAACTTAAGGTTGGGGTAAAGTCTACCCCTCTAAAGTTAGATATCTCTAACAGGGATTGACTATGCCAAAAGGCATAACCCGTTTTAGAAGCCTCAAATCCTTTAGTTATACTCCTTTCGAGCGAGTATCCTAGCCAAAACTGAGAAGCAATCTGTTGATATGGGATTTTTGCCAAAACTTGTGCGATCGCTGCACCTTTTCCCTCTCCTGATCAATATGTATCGAAATTAACAAAAGAAGAGTTGCTCTTTTTTTAAAAGTGTTCCTTACTTAATCCCTACTTTTTCCTCACCGCCAAGCCTAGTTCCAAAAGTTACTTTCAAATCAATGCAATAAAAGCTCTCTGTACAAATCCTCGGCAAGTCAGCAATTTTTTCGGTTGCGAAGCCCAGGGCAAACCTCAGCGGGCGATCGCTATCTAGCCGCTAGAAGGGATTTGTTCGAGAAGCACAGATTATAGTTTGAAGTTTTATTTCACTTAGAAGCAGCAGTACGGGGAAAAAACCATGCGTATATTATTAACAGGTCAAAATGGATACATCGGAGCGCTCATGGTGCCCATGCTGCGACAAGCAGGGCATGAGGTCGTGGGATTCAACAGCGAGCTATTTGAGCAAAATTCTCTCCACCAGGGAACTCAGAAACTCCCGCAGCTAACCAAAGAACTCCGTCACCTCACTCCGTCTGACCTGAAAGGATTTGATGCTATTATCCATCTAGCCGGGTCTTGTAACGATCCCCTAGGTAACTGGAATACTCACTTAGCCCACGAAATTAATTATACCGCCTCAGCCTATCTTGCCAAACTAGCCAAAGAAGCTGGAGTCACGCGCTTCCTTTTTTCATCCTCTTGCAGCGATTATGGCGCGAGTGACCAGCAGTGGTTACGGGAAGAATCGCCACTCCATCCAGTTACCCTCTATGGCATTTCTAAAGCACGGGCTGAGAGGGAACTTGCCAAGTTAGCTGATGCCAACTTCAGCCCCACTTTTATGCGTAATGCCGCTGCCTATGGTGCTTCTCCTCGCCAGCGCTTTGACCCGGTTCTCAATAACTTGGTTGCCTGGGCCACAATCACTGGTCAAGCATCTATCAAAAGCAATCCTTGTCTGCGAGAGCCGATTGTCCATGTCGAAGATATTTCCCGTGCCTTCCTCGCTGCGTTGCATGCGCCACGCGAGGTGGTTCACAATCAGGCATTTAATGTGGGGCGCAATGAGGATAACTACCGCATCCAAGACCTTACTGAAATCGTCGCAGAGATAGTTCCAGGCTTCCAGGTCACAAATGCTAAGGAAGCTGAAACAGGTCAGGACTGCTACAGAGTTGACTTTAGTAAAATCGCTCAAACCTTACCAGAATTCCAACCCCAATGGGATGCTCAGCAGGGAGCCAAACAACTTTATGTTGCCTATCAAATCATTGGGCTAACTTGCGAAGGGCTTCTCGAAACTAGATATGAACATCTTCCCCACATTCCCGAAACTCTAGGAAACGAGCGTTTGCATCAACTCCGAAATCGAAAAGCTCAAGTCCTGGCATCTGCTGCGGGATAAGCTGGGCATTGCATGATTATGGGATGGTGAAGGTGGCAGTGGAGCGGAGGGGCAAAAGTTAAAGTCTCCAAATTCTCGATTCGAGGGGTTTACAGAGGAATAATTTTTCTGTAGAGTGAGCCGACGGTTCGCCCCTACTTCCAAAATCATCCCGCAACTATGCAACTCCATAAGTGGAATTTACCAAGCCCTGCATACGCAAATTCGGTTGTGCAGGGCTAGAAGGTGTTTTTTGAAGTTTTGAATCACTACTCCCTTCCCAGAAGGACAAGACAAGGTTAATTCACCCAATCACTGGAATTAAGCAGAGGCAGTTTCACTTTCACTTTCTTCTGGAACTAATTCCAAGAAGGCATCAAAGTCTTGCAACGCTTGATTGTAATTTTTTTGAGCTTTCCGAGAATCTTTCTCCTTGGCAGCTACGTCGATGCGCTCTAAGTCTTGGAATACCTTTTTAGCAAGCTGCTGCGCTTGCTCTTGGTCTCGGGGTAGGAGCTTGCGAGTCACATAGCTCATGTCGCTGCGTAATTGTCCCAGACGACCGTGAATCAAGCTATCTACATCAACCCAATCGCCTTTTTCAATCAGGTTTTCGAGTTCGGTCATTTGGTCTCTTGCAATGTTTACAGGGGTGATGTAGGTTTGAATTTCGGAAATTTTTTCGGAGGTGTAGGTGGGAGGCTTGGTTTCGGTGTTAGGTCCACCGCAACTAACTAATAAGGTTGTTACCAATACCAGAGTTAGAGTGAGAATTGGGCGAAAACTTTTCATCACTAGGTTTTACCATTCAACTACGGAGTTGTCTCAACCAACAATATACTAATTTGTGTCTAATAAGCGTAGGGACTTACCACCTTGTTCGGCGCAAAAAATGAGTCAGAGCGTCACCTACCTCTTGCGACCAATGTTTTTGAGGATAATGCTTTGCCTCTTCTAGTTTTACCAATTCCACGTTCGGTGAGGAAGCAAGATTTTCAGCTTCAGAGAAGGGAAGCCAGGGGTCTTCCATACCCCAAATTATTAGAGTTGGTTTCTTCCAGTCACGCCAACCCATCTCTAGCTCTGCCATAGACTGGGATAACTCTAGATTCTTAATCGTTGCCAACAGTGATCGTCCGGCATCAGAACTTTTCAGGAAGGGTTGACGATAAACATCTAAGTCTCGGTCAGAAATCTGGTAGCCACTGCCGCCTTCGAGGGTTCTATCAACTAAAAGCGGGTCTTGGGTCAACATTTCACCAGCGAGGGGTATACCCCATTGTCGCATTTTCCAGGGTAATTTCGCCGCCGAGGATAGGGGAGTGTTGAGGATGGCTAAACACTCGATTTGGTCAGGATAGCGGAAGGCGTATTGCAGACCCACCGAGCCTAAAAATCCCTGGACGACAAGAGAAAAATTCTCCATTTCCAGCGCAGAAATGAAGCCTGCTAGAGCGTCAATATACGCTTCGGGTGTGTAGGCAAATTCTCGTCGGTCTGGTTTTGCTGAGGAGCCAGAACCAATCCAATCGGGCGCGATCGCTCTAAACCCTCGTTCTGCTAAATTGGACATAACATCGCTCCAACTATAGCTCTGGGAAGGTATGCCGTGCAGCAGCAGCACCGGTGATGGTTGTTCTACACCTCTGGGATTCGCTTCCCGATAAAACCATCGCAGCGATTCGACCTTAATTGAGTGTTCAGTTACAGACACTATTGTTTTTTGTTATCTATATCTCTATTGTTGCAGGTAACAGTAAAAGGATGAGGGATGAGTGATGAGGGATGCATACCGAAATTTTCCTCCTTCTACATTCATCCTTCTTCATTCATCTAACATTTGCCCTTGCTTTCCCATCTACTCCTTAGCGCTGCAACCCACGGGGTAGGCAGAGTGATAGGTAGAAGAGCGTTTGCCGAACCAGTTGTAACGATTGTCGCGGATTTGTTCGTAGGCGCTACTCCCCAGCCACTTCATTCCTGGTAAAGAGCGATAGGTGTCAATCAACGTATTCCCCATCGGCAGAAGAGACGCAATTTCCTCAATCGCTTCGCTGCCCTGCCAGCGACGTTCGGGTTGGTTGGCATCAATTAAAATCATGCCCATTTCGCAATCTTGGGGAGTAATGCCAAACTCCTTCAGGGTATTTCCATCTTGCATGGGAATGTAATCACATTGCTGCCCTTTGTCCAAGTTTTCCATCTGTTGCACTAGGGGTACGCACAAGTTGCAATTGCCGTCGTAAATTACGTGATATTTCATGAAAAATTGCAGAGTTTTTTCTCATTTAAAATCTGGACTCGAATTGAGTAACTATGAGTGGACGAGAGTGTTAGAAGAAGTGAAGTGTAAGTGCGTGAGAGTTGGGGAAAGTGAGGCGTGAGCGCGTGAGAAAGTTAAAAATAGAAATCAAATTTTCTATTCCTTTGGGTTGATTTTGATCCCTAACTTCTGTACGCGGGTCCGGCGGCTCGCCCCTACTCCTCACTTGCTTCCTGCACCTCAGTTAAAATTAGATAATTTCCTAAAAAAGAAACCAATTTTGAATTTTAGATTTTGAAGTTTGAATTGTTTAGTCAATCCATCATTTCCTTAAAGAAATCAATCGTTTCTTTCAGGGCAACGATAAAAGCATCGATTTCTTCACGGGTGTTGTAGAAATATAGACTTGCCCGTGCTGTACCTGTTATTCCGAAAATGCGGTGGAGGGGTTGGGTACAATGATGACCAGAACGGATGGCAACGCCTTCGTGGTCGATTAGGGTAGAAAGGTCGTTGGCATGCAAGCCAGTAACATTAAATGATGCCAGTGCTGCCTTTCCTTTGCCTTCGGCTGTCGGTTGAGGACCATAAATTTTTAAATCAGGGACCTGTTGTAATTGTGCGTAAAGATAGGCAGTTAATTCCGCTTCGTAGGTGCGGATATTCTCCATCCCTAAACCAGTGAGATAATCGACTGCTGCACCTAGGGCAACTGCTTCCCCAATGGCAGGCGTTCCGGCTTCAAATTTATGGGGCAATTCGGCGTAAGTGAAATGGTCTAAAAATACTTCCCCAATCATCTCGCCACCCCCCATAAAGGCAGGCATCGCCTCGAGGAGTTCTTGCTTGCTATGAAGAAAGCCAATGCCAGTGGGGGCGCACATTTTATGCCCACTTGCGACTAGCCAATCGCAGTCCATTGCCTGGACATCAATAGGCATATGGGGAACACTTTGGCAAGCATCTATTAGAACTTTAGCGTTATGCTGGTGGGCGATCGCAATCATCTCTTCTACTGGGTTAATACACCCCAACGTGTTAGAGATATGCACCGCTGCAACTAGTTTAGTCTTATCTGAAATCAGGGACTTAAACTGTTCTAGGTCAAATGCTTCCTCTTCACTCAGTTCCACATATTTGAGTACTGCCCCTGTTTTCTGGGCGACGATTTGCCAAGGAACCAGGTTGCTGTGGTGTTCCATCACCGAGAGGATAATCTCATCCCCTGGCTGGAGGGTATTCAGTCCCCAGCTATAGGCAACCAAGTTAATCGCTTCACTGGCGTTGCGAGTAAAAACGATTTCGTCGCGCGAGGCTGCATTCACAAACTGGGCAACTTTGTCTCTTGCGCCTTCATAAGCATCTGTTGCTCTGGCACTCAGGGCATGTGCCGCCCGATGAACGTTGGCGTTGTCGTACTCGTAGTAGTGACGGAGGCTATCGAGAACGGCAATCGGCTTTTGCGTGGTTGCCGCGTTGTCGAAATAAATTAGGGAGCAATCATTAACTTTCTGTTGTAGTATGGGGAAGTCTGGGCGGGCTTTGGCTGCAAGGGTTTTTTCCTGGGTAAGGGTCATTTTTTCTCTAAATATATACGAACCACAGAGACACAGAGGACACGGAGGAAAGTTAAGGGCAACAAGGGGAAATAATTACCCTCTGCCCTCTGCCTTCTGCCCTCTGCCTTCCCGTAAGGAGGCTGAAAGCGTTTTTCGCAGGGAGGGAGTGGGAATGCGTTGGAGCATTTCTGCGGCGAAGGCATCGATGAGCAGGTTACGGGCATCGGATTCGTTTAAGCCCCGGCTACGGAGGTAGAAGAGTTCATCAGCTTCTAGTTGGCTGACGGTAGCGCCGTGGGAGCATTGAACGTTGTCTGCGGTGATTTGCAGTTGCGGTTTGGTATTGACGTGGGCTTTGGGGGAGAGGAGGAGGTTGCGGTTAAGTTGAGCGGCGTTTGTCAGTTGGGCTGCTTTGGGGACAAAGACTTTTCCGTTGAAGACGGCGTGGGCGCGATCATCAATAATACACTTATGGAGTTGATCGCTGGTACAATGGGGAGTGGTGTAAGCGATAGCACTATGGGTATCTGAGAGTTGTTCGCCTCGAATTACTGTCAGCCCGTTCAGATTCGTATCGCTCTGCGAGCCGTGGCAGAAAACGTCTAAGTTGTGTCGGGATAATCTTGCCCCGAAGCTTATGGCGTTGCAGGTGTAGCGACTATCGCGGGATTGGGTTATGGCGCTTTTGCCGATGTGAAAGCCTTGCTGCGATTCTTGCTGAACCCGCGTGTGAGTTACCTGGGCATTCTCTTCCGCCCAAATTTCTGTCACCGCATTCGTCAGGTAGGGGCGAGCTGGTAGTTCGCCCTGGCGAGCTGGTAGTTCCCCGGTATTGGGACGATTTTCGGATTCCGAGAGGCTGGTGTACTGCTCAATTACCTCCAGACTAGCACTTGTATGTGCCACCACTAACGCACGCGGCTGAGATAGCGTTGGGGTTTCGCCAGGAACGGAGAGGAAAAGCAGGTGAATCGGTGTTTCAACTATCTGGTTTGGTGCTGCCCAGATAACTGCTGCATCAGTTAAACTAGCCGTATTGAGAGCAGTAAACAGTTCCTCACTTCCTTCTTGTTGAGCCAAATAGTTCTGCAAACGGTAAGTATGAGCAGCACTCATGCAGGAGAGGTTTCCCACATAAACTCCTTTCGGCAAATCCGTGACATCGGAAAGCTGGTGAGAATATACCCCATTAACAAATACTAATCGGGTAGTGCTCGCTTCGGGTAGAGTCAACCCCTCCACGGTTGAAGGTGCAACACTTGCTTCTCCATCCGCTTGGAAGTCGTGCTGCATGAGCGGGGATAAGTCAGTAAAGCGCCATTCTTCATCCCGCTTGGTGGGCATGCTCGACTGTGCTAGGCTAGACGATGCGTGATCGCGTACTTGTTGCAGCCAAGTGGCAGTTTCGGAGTCCTGCAAGGCTACAGCCTGCCCCTGGCACTGCTTCAATAGCCCATTCAAATATTGATCACTGGAAGCAGCTTGGATTTCTTTGGAGCTAAAAGAAGTTTGAGCGTTCATTGTGCGCTTACCTCCGAAACCGCTTCCTCTTCAATCCACTCGTAACCGCGCTCCTCTAATTCTTGTGCCAGTTCCTTACCACCACTGGTAACTATACGTCCATCTCGCATCACATGCACGTAGTCTGGCTCGACGTAATTGAGTATGCGCTGGTAGTGGGTAATCATCACAGTGGCATTGTCTGGCTTGGCAAGCTGGTTCACCCCGTTAGCGACAATCTTCAAAGCATCGATGTCCAACCCGGAGTCTGTTTCGTCCAAAATGCCCAGGGCAGGCTCTAAAAGTGCCATCTGCAAAATCTCATTGCGCTTCTTTTCCCCGCCAGAGAAGCCTTCATTCAAACTGCGCTCTAAAAAGCTGGGATCCATTTTCACCAACTCCAGCTTCTCTTCCACCAAGTCTTCAAAATCAAAGGCATCCATCTCCTCTAATCCCTGCTGTTTGCGCTGGGAGTTATAGGCAACGCGCAGGAAATCTAGGGTACTCACGCCTGGAATTTCTAGCGGATACTGGAAAGCGAGGAACATCCCTTTGAGCGATCGCTCATCCGGTTCCATCTCCAGAATGTTTTCTCCTTGGAAGATAATCTCGCCTTCGGTAACTTTGTAGTCGGGATGACCTGCTAAAACTTTAGATAATGTACTCTTACCAGAGCCATTACGCCCCATGATGGCATGAATTTCTCCTGCCTTAACTTCCAAATTTACACCGTTAAGAATGGGCGTACCCTCGACTTCGGCAGTGAGATTGCGAACTGATAAGATAACGTTGCTATTCTCTCGAATCATCTTCCTCTGTCAAAAAATAGGTTAGTGGATAAAGAGATGAAGGATGAGGGATGAGAGTCCGCAGATGAACACAGATGGGGGATGAAGAAACTAAGCCGCAAGATATTTTCATCCTTCATCCTTCCTAATTCCTCCTTCCCTAGTTATCCTTCCTCCTTTTTAAGGTATTCACCCCACCGAATTTTCTAGTTTCAGACTCAACAGCTTGTCTGCTTCGGAAGCAAACTCCATTGGTAGCTGGTTGAAGACTTCCTGACAGAAGCCACTCACCATCATCGAAACTGCATCTTCTTCGGAAATCCCGCGCTGAGCGAAGTAGAACAATTGGTCTTCGCCAATTTTAGAAGTTGATGCCTCGTGTTCGACTTTGGTGGTGTCGTTATCAACCTGAATGTAAGGGAAGGTATTAGCTTCGGCGTTATCCCCAATCAGCATGGAGTCGCACTGGGAATAATTTCGTGCCCCATGTGCCTTGGGTCCCATTTTCACCAAGCCTCGGTAGCTGTTGGTGGAGTTACCCGCCGAGATTCCTTTAGAAATAATCTTGCTGCGGGTATTCTTACCAATATGCACCATTTTTGTGCCCGTGTCGGCTTGCTGCATATTGTTAGTGAGGGCAATGGAGTAGAACTCACCCACGGAATTATCGCCCACTAGCACACAACTGGGATACTTCAGCGTAATTGCAGAACCCGTTTCCACTTGCGTCCAGGAAATCTTGGAGTTTTTGCCCTGGCACTTACCGCGCTTAGTGACAAAGTTATAAATGCCGCCCTTGCCGTTTTCGTCGCCAGCGAACCAGTTTTGCGTAGTGGAGTATTTGATTTCAGCATCATCCAGTGCCACCAATTCCACCACTGCGGCGTGTAGCTGATTGGTGTCATACATGGGGGCAGTGCAGCCTTCTAGGTAGCTGACGTGGCTGCTGTCCTCTGCTACGATTAGAGTGCGCTCGAACTGCCCAGTTTCTCCACTATTTATTCGGAAGTAGGTGGATAGCTCCATCGGACAGGTTACGCCTTTGGGAACGTAGACGAAGGAACCATCGGTGAAGACTGCGGAGTTGAGGGCAGCAAAAAAGTTGTCGCCCACGGGAACCACGCTACCCAGATACTTCTTGACAATTTCAGGGTATTCTTGTAATGCTTCGGAAATCGAGCAGAAAATTACGCCTTCTTTGGCGAGTTTCTCCTTAAACGTAGTGGCGATGGAGACGCTATCGAAGACAGCATCAACAGCAACATTACTGAGCCGCTTTTGCTCTGACAGGGGAAGTCCCAGCTTCTCGAATGTTTCTAGCAAGGCTGGGTCAACTTCATCAAGGCTCTGTTTCTTTTCGCTGTCGTTGTTCTTCGGTGCGGAGTAGTAGCTAATGTCTTGATAGTCAATGGGAGAATAGGAGGCGTGGAACCAGTTAGGCTCGTTCATCTTCTGCCATTGCCTATAGGCTTTGAGGCGAAAATCCAGCATGAATTCCGGCTCGTTTTTCTTGGCAGAAATCATCCGGATAACATCTTCATTGAGCCCCTTAGGAATGGTGTCCGACTCAACGTCGGTAACAAAGCCGTATTTGTAAGGTTGATCGATTAAGTTTTTGGCTGTAGTGGCAGTCATCGTGATGGTGTTCCCCTCATTCTAAGACGTTGATCTAGTGTCGCTTAGGGCAGGCACTTAAACAACAAACTTGCCGTTTAACTTTATTATAGGCTAGATTAACAACAAAGATGTTGTCAAACTCACTCGCCTGTCAACCAGGGGTATCGCGGCAAGACGATGACGATCGCACAGCAAACTTCCACTAAACAAGACATCCTCCAACATCTCCTTAAGCAAGGTCAAGCAACCGCCCAGGAACTTGCCCAGGCCTTGGATATTAGCCCCCAAGCGAGTCGCCGTCATCTGAAAGAACTTGGAGGAGAAGGACTGGTGAAACATCAGTCAGTGCGAAGCGGGATGGGTCGTCCTCAGCACACGTATCAGCTCACTCGTCAAGGGCGCGATCACTTACCCAGTTACTATAGCGAATTTGCGGTTTCTTTTTTGGATGCGCTAGCAGAAACAGGGGGGGAAGAACAGGTGAGTGCAGTTTTGCGGAAGCAGTGGGAACGCAAAGCAGTCGAATACCGTAAATTTATGGGAGAAGGCTCGCTGCAAGAACGGGTGGCTAACTTAGTTCAACTGCGCCAACAAGAGGGTTACATGGCAGAGTGGTCTCCTGTCGAAGCTGGTGAGGCGCAACAAAAGTTTTTCTTAGCAGAACACAATTGTGCCATTTCTGAGGTAGCCGAGTCTTATCCCAGTGTTTGTGGACAGGAATTAGAGATGTTTGCGGCTGTCTTGCCCGATTGTACAGTAGAGCGCACCCACTGGCTAAACAACGGAGAACACCGTTGCGGATATTTAATTGAAGCGAAAAGCATTCCTAAATCTGATTTATGAGTGAAGCACAGCAATCATCCACCCACCAATTTTTAACTCCAGAAGAATCAGCAGATGTAGACAAAGCGCTGCTCTCTTCTCCCGAAAAGTTTCTCACCCGGCTAACGATTTCATCTCAGCGAGTGTTACAAATTATTGCCAAAGATGTAGGAGTTCCGATTGAAGAACTTACTCACCAGCAAATTGTGGATTGGTTTGAAGAAGATGGGAAAATTCGACGAGAGCAAGGCATCGATGCAGCCACTTTGAAGTGGTAGGCGAGTCCGCTTGTGTTGCATCGTTATGGGAAGCGGAGGTGCGGAGGTGCAGAGGGGAAATAGTTTCGGATTGCGTTAGTCTCTCCTCTGCTCCTCTGCTACCCTGCTCCCCTTGTCCCCGCGTCATTTCCCCTAACGATTCCGTAGCTGTTGTCAAATCGAAAGTAACAGTAGGCTTTAGAGGGCGATAATCCCGCTCATGAGCTGAACCGTGACGTAGCACCGCGTTCACCACTAAACAGTCTTCAGGATTGGGGTTAATGGAAGCATGAGGAACACTAGGAGGAATTTTCACCACCTGCGGCTGGCGATCGCTCAGGGGAACATATCGATACTCCCGATTCTGCAATACTACCAGAACAAAGCTTCTCTTAACTACAAAAAGCTGATCAGTCTGAAATCGATGCATAAACAGATCATCCACGGTTTTCGCCTGAACCTGAACCAGCATCGTCTCGTAACAAAACAATTAACAATCCAAAATTAACAATCCAAAAAAAGGATTCATGCCCATACCGTTTATGAAATAAACATCCAAGCACTCTTCCTTTTTCGAGCTCATTCCTTTTAAAGAATTGAGTCCTAATTTTTAATTTTGCATTTTGAACTTTGAATTGGAGCGAAGCGACTTAATCGACTCTAGCGGGGGAATCTCGATTCCGGCGATCGCTGCCATGTTCAGTCTGCTCTTCCTCAAAGCGCTTACCCCAATTTAAGAGACTGAGCGATTAAAAATGTTGAAATGCTACGCCAAATTACCAGTTTATGCTGAGTTTTCCCACGACACCATGAGGCTACTAGGTTGACCAAAATTGCCCTGAAATACCACGCCTCGTTGATTGGCATGGAGGTGGCGCAAAATCTTGTAAACCACCTCGACTTGCTCAGGGGCTTCCGCTTTTTCGGCAAGCTGGGATAAGGAAAGGGGAACATTTTCCGCCTGTAAAATCTCCACTATCCGGTTTTGGAGTTCCAGCACATAAGCAGCCGCCTTTTTACCCGCTTCCACCCCTGGTTGATGGTAAGCATTGATATTAATCAGGGAAGCATAAAAACCCACAGTTCGCTCGTAGAGGGCAATAAGCGCACCTATTCTCCTGGGAGTGACATCAGGGATGGTAATCGTAATCGAGTCCCGCCCATTTTCGTAAAGTGCCCGACGCGTTCCTTGCAATAAACCCGAGAGATAATCTCCAGAAGTGATGCCTGGTTCCACTTCCACTGACTCGCTTTCTCGCTTTTTTAAAACCTCCACAAACGTAACAAAAAAGTTCGCAATCCCCTCTCGAAGCTGCTGGACATAAGCGTGTTGGTCAGTTGTGCCTTTGTTACCATACACGGCAATTCCCTGATGGACGGTATTGCCATCGAGGTCTTTCTCTTTGCCGAGGGATTCCATCACCAACTGCTGGAGGTAGCGAGTCAACAACTCTAAACTATCCTTGTAGGGCAGCACTACCATATCTTTTATCCCTTTCCCATTCCCAGCAAAATACCAGCAGAGTGCTAGCAAGGCAGCCGGATTGGTTTTAAGCTGATGTTTGCGGGTGGTGTCATCCATCGCCTTAGCACCATCGAGCATTGACCGGATGTCAATGCCTTGTAAAGCTGCCGGGACTAAGCCCACTGCCGACATTTCCGAAGTTCGCCCTCCTACCCAGTCGTGCATGGGGAAGGTTGCCAGCCAGCCTTGGGAGTTTGCTATCTGGTCTAATTTACTGTCTACCCCCGTAATGGCAATCGCGTGGGGGGCAAAGTTGAGGTTTTGTGCCTGGTAAGCTTTTTGAACCTCAATCATGCCGTTGTGCGCCTCTGCGGTTCCCCCAGACTTGGAGATGACGATAACTAGGGTGCGATTGAGGCGATTTTGGAGTTGATAGAGCGTTCTATCGATGCCAGCGGGGTCTGTGTTGTCGAGAAAATGAATTGCTAGGGGTGGCTCAGTCGGGGCGAGAGCCTTACGCACGAACTGGGGACCAAGGGCAGAACCGCCAATGCCGATGGAGATAATATCTGTAAATTTGTCGGCGTTGGGAGGATGAATTTCACCCCGGTGAACTTGACTGGCAAAGGTTTCAACGTGTTCTATATTTTCGACAATTTCTTGTTTGAGGTTGGAGGTAGGAGCAATATCTGGGTTTCGCAGCCAGTAATGACCCACCATGCGGTTTTCATCGGGATTAGCGATCGCGCCTCCCTCTAAAGCATCCATGTCCTGAAATGCCTTCTCAAATCTGGGCTTCATCGCTTCGACAAAGGCATCGTCAAAGCGCATCCGGCTCACATCCAGGTAAAAACCCAGTTCTTCGTTGTAATAGAGCCAGTCCTGATAGCGTTGCCACAGTGCAGCCTTGTCCATGTTACTCTCTTGTCAAACTTGCTTTCTCATCTCTCGTTTAGTTTAGAATACGCTCTCTTAAGTTTGAGTTACAGGTTGCAGGTTACAGGTTGAAGGTTGTTCGGCGAAGCCGTTCCCGTAGGGTAGGTTTATTGTTCCCCTGCTTCCCCTGCTTCCCCCGCTTCCCCTGCTTCCCCTGCTTTTTTCTCCCAAGCAATTAACTTTAATCGCTTATGGCTGATTATGCTGGTTATCTCGTTTATCTAACCATTTCCACTGGGCTATTTGGCTTGTTTGCTCTGGGGTTAAATTTACAATGGGGCTTCACGGGTCTGATTAATTTTGGGCACGTTGCCTTTATGACAGTTGGGGCTTATGCCACCGTTTTGTTAAGTTCCCAGGGCGTTCCTATTATCATCGCCGCGATGGCCGGGGCAGTTTTAGCGGCTTTACTAGGACTATTGATTGGAACCTCAACACTACGGCTACGAGAAGATTACTTGGCGATTGTCACCATTGGGGTTTCAGAATTCTTACGCCTGGTGGTACAAAACGAAGAATGGCTCACCCAAGGCTCATTCGGAGTGCAAAGCTTTCCGCTACCTCTAGTACAGTTTAGTCCCAACCCATTTGGGAAAGGGGTAATGATTGCCATCCTGACTTTAATCGCCGCTTTAGCAGGCTGGCGGCTTTGGCGAGGGATTTTCCAGCAGGGAAAGCCCATCGATTTACTGGTTTGGGGAGTGGCGGCAACGACTTTAGGTTTACTGCTTTACCTCAGTGGCGCAGTTGCCCTCTTGAACTACACCTACAAAGCGGGACTAATGCTGTTGGTGCTAATCGCGTTGGCACTAGTGTATGGGGGATTAGAATCATTAGTGCGATCGCCTTGGGGACGAGTTCTTAAAGCAATCCGAGAAGATGAACAAGTCCCCCTTGCCCTAGGCAAAGATGTGTTTTGGTATAAATTACAAGCCTTCATGTTAGGGGGAGCGATCGCCGGGATTGCTGGCGCCTTTTATGCTTGGCAGCTTACCACCGTATATCCCACCAATTTTGAACCCCTAATCAGCTTCTATGCCTGGACAATTGTGCTTTTAGGTGGGGCTGGCAATAATGCAGGCACGCTGTTGGGAGCAGTGATTTTCTGGGCATACGATTCACTCACGCGCTTTGTCCTCCCCCAATTCGTTCCCCTCGACGATGCTCGCTTAGGGGCATTTCGGATTATGATTATTGGTTTAATTCTGATGGTACTGATGGTGTGGCGTCCTCAAGGTATTTTAGGTAGAAAGGAGGAACTTACCCTTGGTCGATGATTCGGTAAAGCAACCCGAATCGGGGATGGAGCAGAAGGAGCAGTCTAGCTCTACCCCTTCGCTATTATCGGCAGAGAAACTATGCAAAAGCTTTGGCGGCATCGCAGCAGTGGACAATGCCCAAATCTTCGTCCCGCAGGGAAATATCACCGGATTGATTGGTCCCAATGGGGCTGGGAAAACCACGCTGTTCAATCTCCTCTCCAACTTCCTTCGCCCAGACAAAGGACAAGTCATTTTTGATGGCGAGCCCATACAGCACCTGCAACCCCACCAAATTGCCCAACAGGGAATGGTACGCACCTTTCAAGTAGCGCGGGTTCTCTCCCGGCTGTCCGTGATGGAAAATATGCTGCTGGGGGCACAAAAACAAACTGGGGAAAACCTCTTGCGAGTTTGGTTTCGGCATCGGCAGGTGGCGCAAGAAGAACGAAGAAACAAAGAACAGGCAATGTCCATTCTCGAATCCGTGGGGCTAGCGCCTCAGGCAGATGAGTATGCTGGGGCACTGTCTGGGGGGCAACGTAAACTTCTAGAAATCGCTCGGGCAATGATGACTCGTCCGAAACTGATTTTGCTAGATGAACCTGCTGCTGGCGTGAATCCCACGCTAGTTAATCAAATCTGCGAACATATAGTTAGCTGGAATCGAGAAGGAATGTCGTTTCTGGTGGTGGAGCACAATATGGATGTAATTATGTCACTGTGCCATTCTGTCTGGGTATTAGCGGAAGGGAAGAATCTCGCTCACGGCACACCAGCAGAAATTCAGACAAACTCGCAAGTGCTGGAAGCCTATTTGGGGAATTGAATTAGGAATGATGCGGGAGGGGACAAGGGGACAAGGTGACAAGGGTAAATAATGTTGTCCGCGTTGGTTCCTCTCCCCTGCCCCGAGGAAGCGGTGCCCCCCATCTCCATATCCTCCTAACCTTTGAATTCAGCAACACCTTATCAAGTATGCAGCGCACACTTCTCTTAGCAAAGATTCACAACTGCACGCTCACGGGAGCGAATTTAAACTACATTGGCAGTATTAGCGTTGATCGCGTTCTACTCGATGCGGCTGGGATTTTACCCCACGAGCAAGTGCAAGTCTTAAACATTACCAGTGGAGTGCGGTTATTAACTTATGCCATTCCCGCTCCGGCGAACTCAGAGGCAGTGGAGCTGAATGGGGCTGCGGCACGATTGGGAACGAAAGGCGATCGCTTGATTATTATCGCCTATGGACAGTTCACGCCCGAAGAAATCAAGCACCATTATCCCACTGTTGCCTTCGTAGACGAAAATAATCAGTTATTAAAAGTCGAGGGCGACAACAAGGAGGAGGCACAAGCACAATCCCATCAAGCTGCATTGCTATAGGAGACTCTAATGAAGTGGCTGATTAGATTGGTTAATCGGTTTTGGATTAGGAAATTTCCCCAATTGCATCTCAGTCGTGGGATTGTAGCAATTATTTTAAAGTTAAAATCAGAGATCCAAAATCCGAAGTTCGGGGATGGGCATGAAACCCAAAAATTGTTGAATCCAAGATCTAAAATCCCCAATCCCAAATTCTTTATCTGTATTGGTTTGGTGTTGATGGTGACGCTTGCCTTCCCGATGGAGGCGAAGGCACAGCCAGAGCAGGAGGATACCCCGCAAGTTACACCCATTGCCCAAACTGAGGATCTAGAGATCAGCTCTGCCAAAGTTAGCTACTTAGCAGATTTGGATTTGTTCGTGTTTGAGCAACAGGTAAATGGTGTGGTTGGGAAAACGCTTCCAGAAGCTAAGGGAAAGCTAGATGGCGCTCCCGTGCTGGGTTACATTTTCCCGACAACGCTCAATCCAGCTGATGTCGGCTTTGGTGCGACAGGGGGGATGGTTGCTTTAGCTGTCACCTCTCACCCTGACTTCGATGACACGCCCATGCGGGACGAAAACAATGACAGCAACTATGATAATGATGGTCAAGTTTTACATTCCCATTGGGTAGTATTAGTTAGGGATGAGCGCGTCCCTGGTAAATTATCAGTGAAGGAAACCCAGCTAGATGTGAGTGGGGTTCTACCGCCTACTAGTTCGGAAATGCCGATTTACCTTGACTCCCCAAGCTTGGCGGTTATCACAGATCAAGATACATTAAAAGTTTTAGTACCTGCCCCAAGAGTTAGCCAGAAAAAGAATTTTAATTTTGATGCTATCACTGCGTATATGGAAGTTAATACCTCATCGAGTGATAAACCGATGCTGGGTGTTCATAAAGTGTACAGCGTTTGCTCTGGGGATCTTAGTCTTCCCTACACGGTGGAGAAGAAATAGTGATTTGTAAGTCGTAATAACGAACTACGAATTACGAATTTCCTCCTTAAAGGTAGCGCAACTGAATCTGAATATTTGTACTCGAACCTGCTACCACGACGACGGACTTTCCAAACTTGGGTGGACCCGTGGCAATGGTAGGATTTCTAGAGAAGCCAAAGCCTTCTGTGGGAATTCCAAAAACATTGCGATTGGCTTGGCGATCGCCATTCGTATCATGGAGGACTGCTACAGCATAACTTCCTGATTCCAAATTTCTGAAATTAACTAATTGGGGTGTGTCAGTAATTTCTAAACACTGCTGCCGCACTGCACTGCCAGCGCGAGTCGGAAAACCTTTAGCACCTGCAAAGAGACTCAGACAAACCTGCCCATCCTGATTTCTTATTCCCTTAATTTCCACTGTCAAGTTGCTAGTTAAACTTGCTCTCACACTGCTTAGGAACCCGATATTTCCCAAAACTGTTAGTAGCAACACACCCACTCGCCATGAACTAGATTGAAGTAATTTCATTAATTTAAAAACAGTAAAATCGCCTGAAATACCCCCACAACAAAACCTAAAAAGCCACCCAAATTAACAATCGCTTGTAATTCTTGTTTAACAATCCCTTGAACCGTCGTTTCTAGTTGAGCAGGGGAAGTGGCATTAACGCGATCAACAACCACCTGATCGATTGACAAAATGGGAATTACCTGCGCCACGATTTTTTCTAAATCTTGTTCGAGATAACGTTCCAAAACCAAGGCGAGTTCTTTACTAATCACTTCCAGGGATGAATTAACTGCTGTAGAAGACTGTAGCCGCCTAAGTAGTAACACAGACACATCGTCCCAGTCGATGGATTTTCCCAATTTTTGAATAAATTCAGTCCCTCTTTCACGAACGTAGTCACGAACAGCTTCGCGGGTAGTTTTGCGAAGTTGCCGCACTGTTGAGAGAGGCAAATTTTGTAAAGAAAGACTCTGTAACCAAGCTTGTAAGCGATCGCGCGTTTCCAGAGAAAGAATTAACTCCTCTAAGCGAGCATTCGCTGTCTCCTTTTCATCTAGGCAAAATGCCCGCAAGCGCGTAAGCGTATTGCGCAAGCCAAACACATTCGCCACTACCCAATAAGTACCGCTTGACTTTTCCCGAATACTCTCATCAATTACCTGAATATTGCGATCAGTAAGGACATCAACAATTGCCTGCCGCAAAACATCTGGCGGTAGCGCCACCTGTAAAACCCAGTCAGAAAGCTGTCGCGCTTGACTTTCACTGAGCTGAAACTCTAACAAAACCTGGTCAAAAACTTGGTTAATTTGAGCTTCCAGAAAGTCGTCCCGGCGAGCCATAACTTTGAGGAGGCGGGGCAGAGACTCCTCAGTCAAATCCCGTAAAATATCGCCTACAATTTTGGCAGTTTTCTGCTCACGATCTTCGCCAATTTGCTTTAGTGCCACCTGCAATAGCCAGAGAATTGCTGCTTGGACTCGCTCAGTTTGCAGCAAACGCCGCGCCAGATTTTGTAACTCCTCTGGTGTCAGCAGCGACTCCATAATCGTGTCGGAAGTCCGCTGTGCCAGGTTTTCTTGGTTGCGGGGAATCACACCAGGAGTAAAAGGAAGCCGACGTTTCCCGATGTAAATGGGCTTGTAGGGACGAAACAGCATTTTGATGGCTAAATCGTTAGTGAAGTAGCCAATAACTGCCCCCACAAGGGGCGGAACAAACAGAAACCAGAGATTAGACAAATCCACAACTCAGTGACAAAATCCGGGACAAGGAGAAGCGGGGAAGCGGAGAAGCAGGGGAGTAGGGGATAAAAAAGCAGAGGGGCACAGGGGAAACAAACAGATTGATCCTTCACCTCCGCGCCTGGGCACCTCTGCCCCTCACTCCTCACTTAACCTCTCCTCACCTCCCCCATTCTATTAAGCTTTCCTCAGCACTAAAACTCCCATTATGCCACCTGCGATCGGATAGTGAGTGGCACTGGCAAATCCAGCTTGGCGAGCTAAATTCACCTGCTGTGAACCTGTTGGAAACTGATCTAGGCTGGGAGCAATGTAGGCATAGTCTTCACCCAAGCCCAAGTGTTGGGTGGCTGGTACGACAATCGTCTCCAGATACCACTGCTGAAAGTGACGCATGAAAGGCTGTGCAGGTTTATGGAAGTCGAGAATTGCAGCTTGGGCACGCGGTTTAAGGACACGGTGTAACTCTTGTAAACAGCAAGGGATGTCCGTGACATTGCGTAAACCATAGCCTATGGTAGCACCGTCGAAATATCCATCTTCAAAGGGTAAATTGCAGGCATCGGCTTCCACCCAGCAAATCGGGGGGTCAGGTTGGCAGCGTTGACGCGCGATCGCCAACTGGGCAGGAGAAAAATCCACCCCCGTAACCTCTCCTGTAATTCCTACACACCGTGCCAATCGTTGGGCTAAATCTCCACTGCCACAGCAGAGATCCAACACTACATCTCCAGGAGTTGGATCAATCCATTTTACTGTCATCAACTTCCATACACGGTGTTGCCCTAAACTTAACCAATCGTTGAGTTGATCATAAACCGGGGCAATGCGGTCAAATAACGCTTGAATTTCTGATGCTGTAGAAGTCAACTTAATAGCAAATATGGCCGCTTTTAAGTGAGTAAAGTACACCGAATCGACGCTCAGTGCTGAGGGACAAAGTGCCCAACGCGCCTGCTAAATGTAGTCTATCCCACTGCAAACCACTATATTAATCATTTTGTAATTTTCAATTTTTATTAAGTATTTTCACTTTCGCCACCACTCCGTCAACTCAGTAGAGTAGTGATATCTGATTTCTAATCTCAGGCGATGCGATCAGTAAAACTTTTCTTCGCGTTCTCTGCTACCGACAGCTCACAGCGGGGAATTACTTCGGCACCCGTGTCCTCGTATTTGCGGTTGATTAAATTTCCCCAGCCTCTGGAAGTGAGGGAAATCGATGTATTCCTTACCAAATCAAAGATTGTGATAAGGGCTTTGTTGCTTCCCTCACACTCCTTTAGTTAGTTTCACCTTTTCACCAACGGTCAGAGCAGGCTCCGTCGCGCGAGCAGCAGAGTAATCTCTGACTTATTTACTGCTTGATTCGCCAGCAAAGTAAGCCCAGGTTCCAATGGTGGCAGCTAGAAGCCAGCCCATAGCCAACACTGCAACTAAATAAATCATCTTTGAGCCTCCTTGTGAGTATCAATACTTAGAGTATTGCTTTACTTGCATAACCTAACAACAGGAACAAGCCACTGCAATATTTATTAATAGAATCGAGAGATTGTTACACAAATAAACAGATTACTCAGATTCCTCTGCCTACGCTTGAACCAACAAAAATCCACTCCTTGCTTATGATCGGATCTTTGCCGTTTCTGACTTGATTGATAAAGTTGGACAACAATGAGAAAGCGAGTAGGATAGCTCAAAAATCTGAGACACCCGCCTCAACCGGGAAGGCACAAAAAACAGATTGAGTTCGTAGCAAGTTTCTACCTTGTATTGGGTTTGCCCATAGCCTACTTACAGCGTTTCTCAGAATCAGAGGTTAAAGGAGAAATAAGTGAGGTGCGATCGCATGATAAGAAGTGAGCGCGTGAGTGTGTTTGAATTTTTAATCTCACTCCTCACCTCTTCCCTCACGCCTGCCGAAATTAGATAGCGCCCAGATACGGAAAACCGAATTGTAGTAGTGTTTCAACTCATCTAAAATGAATATAAAGGTCACGAAAGACCAAAACCTAACTAAATTAACTTAAACTTATAGAGCCATGGGATTTTTCGATTCGGAAGTTGTCCAGCAAGAAGCGCAACAGTTATTTGAAGACTACCAATCGCTCATGCAACTGGGCAGTAATTATGGAAAATTTGATTATGAAGGAAAAAAAATCTTCATCGAGCGCATGGAAGAGCTCATGGAGCGCTATCAAATCTTTTTGAAGCGCTTCGAGTTATCAGAAGACTTCATGGCTCAGATGAGCGTACAGCAGCTTAAAACCCAGCTCAATCAGTTCGGCATGACTCCCCAACAAATGTTCGAGCAGATGCAGATGACCCTAGAGCGCATGAAGTCTGAGTTGAACACTACTTCTTAACTCAATCAGGTTTGGGAGGCTGGAAGGATTTAGGAGAAGGGAAATTTTGTACGGGAACTTCTATGAGCGCCTGCTTCATGAAGTTGCGCCAAACTGGAGCAGCGTATCTACCGCCAGTAGCCCCAGCGACTAAAGGCTCGTAATTATCGTTGCCAATCCAAACTGCTGTTGCAAGCTGCGGCACGTAGCCAATAAACCAAACGTCTCGGTTTGAGTCGGTTGTTCCGGTTTTGCCGGCTGCCGGACGACCAATTTGGGCTGCCGCTCCTGTTCCCTGCTGAATAACATTTTGAAGCACGCTGTTAAGGGATGCAACTGCCCACTGGTTGAGGACAAGCTTGGGGTCAGGCTGATTATTAAGCACCACGTTGCCTTCACTATCAGTTACCCGGACAATCATCGTCGGCTTAGAATACCAGCCATTATTGGCAAAGGTAGCATAAGCCCCCGCCATCTCTAGAGGCTTAACTCCCCTCGCTCCCAAAGGCAAAGAAACTACAGGTCTCAGTGGACTTTCAATCCCTAGGGTACGAGCAACTTCAATAACATTCTCTATCCCCACTTTCTGCCCCAGTTTCACGGCTGGAACATTCCGAGAGTTGGTCAAGGCATTGCGGAGGCTAACTTTCCCCGCGTATTCACCGCTGTAGTTTTTCGGCTCGTAATACCCCTCAGCAGTGCCACTCCGATAACGAACCGGAGCATCCACAATTGTGGATGAGGGGGTAAATTTACCACTAGCAAATGCGGTGTAGTAAACAAACGGCTTAAAGGAAGAGCCGGGCTGACGCAGGGCTTGGGTAACACGGTTAAACTGGCTTTCCTCATAATCGGTGCCACCCACCATCGCTTTAACAAAGTGGGTACGAGGGTCAACGGCTACCAGGGCCATCTGACTCTTATCAAGCCCCTGACGACGTAGGCGACGATGAGCCTCCTCTACCGTTTCCTTCGCTATTTGCTGCAACTCAGAGTCAACCGTGGTCTGAATGCGCAGCCCGCCCCCAATTACCTGGTCACTCCCGAAGCGCTTCTCTAACTCCGCAACCACTGCTTCTGTGACATAAGGAAGCTTACTATCCTTCCAGGTAGTAGGTTCACCTACCCAAAGCGGTTGTTTGAGGGCAGCCGCTTCTTCAGCAGCAGTAATCCAGCCGAGCTGTTCCATGCGATTGAGAACAATCGCCTGCCGCTCCTTGGTTTCTTCGTAGTTTTGAAAGGGGCTGTAGTATTCTGGGGACTGAATTATCCCAGCCATCATTGCCGCCTCTGCCAGATTTAACTCCGAGGCAGACTTTCTAAAGTAACTTTTGGCAGCAGTCTCAGCGCCGTAGTTGTTGTGACCCCAATAGACATTATTGAGGTACATTTCCAGAATTTGGTCTTTGCTGAAAATTTGCTCGACTCGGATTGCCAGTACCGCCTCAGCTAGTTTGCGGCTATAGGCTCTCTCAGGAGAGAGGAAGAGGTTTTTAACTAACTGCATGGTTATAGTGGAAGCTCCTTCCACCACCTCGCCTTCCTGGAAATTTGCCAGGAAGGCACGACCAACACTGGGTGGGTTAATGCCGCGGTGGGCATAGAAATCGCTATCTTCTATTGCCAGCACTGCTCGCTTCAGTTCGGGAGCAACTTGGTCAAGTTTGACAACTTCACGATTGGCTTCTCCGTGGAGGCGGTCGAGGAGCTTGCCTTCGATATCGTAGATGTAAGAGGTCTGGTTGGGAGCATAGTTGCGTAGCATCCTGACATCGGGCAAATTGCGGAAGCTAATCGCTAAACCAACTAATCCTCCAGCCACAACGGAACTGCTCAACATCGTAACCGTGAGGATAGTTCCCCCTGCTGCCTTGGCTACTCCTTTGCTAAACTGGGCAGCCTTCGATGAGTGGCTCTTCTCTTGTTTTGTTCGTCGAATTGTACTACTCGACACAACCTTCCTCTCTCCAACAAAAGTGCTTGAGGGAGACAAGCAGTCAACCCTTGCTTTTCGATGATGGCATTAAATTCAAAAATTTGTGTAGTGTCTCTAATCCTATTTTTCCTAGCTGGCTCAAATGCCAGTTTCGAGGAATTTGGTGCTGCACCCTCTCCTCAAGCCTGTCCAGTTAAAAGTTGAAAAAAAGATCGCCAATCAGATTGAATTTTAACTCTATAACTGCTGAGTCGAGGAAACGCTGGGCAGCAACTCCTCCGCAAATTGTAAAAAAGAGAGACTTCATAGCCGCAATATGGTAACGCGCAGCAGACCAGGGTATGGCAAGATAAAATTTGGGAGTTTATGGGCTAAGAACCCTCTCAACAAGGACACGGGGTTCTAACTAATAGAGAGTAAAATTTATGCAATTGGCACAGATTTTTCGGTTTAATTGGAGCAGACGCTTACTTAAAACGAGTGCGACTGCCATCCTCTTGGTGGTACTTTCAGTTGGTCTGAGCGGTGCTTGGTGGGACTTTGGTGGTGACGATAATGGCGACCAAACTACTCGCGAGAGTACCTTGCCCCAGGGGCAGGCGATTACAGACCCCACATCCTTATTAAGATACGCCTTACCGATTGATAACGAGCCAGTCCGAGAATTTCAAAAGGATATCGAAGATATCGCCTTCCAACTGCGCAGCACGCGCTGGGGTGCGATGAGCCAAGATGCTCGAGATGCCAATCGGGTATTAAGCAATCGCAGCTCAGACATACTGGCAGGTGTTCCAGAAGAAGGCAAGCCGCAGGCTGAAGCTTTAATCCCCCAGATGGAAGACAAACTTAGCCAACTTCGCGAGGCGATCAGCAGCCAGGATAAAAGCCAAGTCTGGATTAAGCGGCGCGAACTTCTCAACCAGCTCGATCGAATAGAAGAAATGATGGTCGAGGAGTTCCCCTATGAAGTCCCCGCCGAATACGCTGACCTGCCACAACTCAAAGGTCGCTCCACAGTAGAGGTGGAAACGACCCAAGGCAACCTCGATATTGTCGTGGACGGTTATAGTGCCCCTGTCACTGCTGGAAACTTCGTTGATCTAGTGGAGCGGGGCTTTTATGATGGCTTAGAATTTATCCGTGCCGAAGACTTCGTTTTGCAAACTGGCGATCCACCGGGTTCCGAAGAGGGCTTTATTGACCCCAAAACGGGTGAATACCGCTCCGTTCCTATGGAAGTGCTGGTTAGAGGCGACTCGAAACCCACTTATGGAGTGACTTTAGAAGAAGCTGGTCGTTACCGCGCCCAACCCATGCTTCCCTTCTCGGCTAACGGCGCAGTGGCGATGGCGCGTCCTGGCATTGACCCGAATGGTGGCTCTTCTCAGTTCTTTTTCTTTAAATACGACTCAGAACTTACCCCCCCTGGCTTTAACGTAATGGACGGACGTTACGCTGTCTTTGGCTATGTCGTCGAGGGGGGCGAAATTCTAGCTGACCTAAGTGAAGACGACAAGATTGTCTCAGCTCAAGTTGTGGAGGGGGAAGAGAATCTGGTTGAGCCACAAGTTGCTCAGGCGAGTTAAGAGAGAGCAGCTTTGCCGCAAGCAGGAGAGCTGAGGGGCAGAGGGGCAGGGGAACAGGGGAGCAGGGGAGCAGAAGGGAAAGAAGTGAGGGCGTGAGAGGGTGAGAGTGTTAGAAATACTAATAGAATCCTTGCATCAAATCAGCTAACTCCTCACTCCTGTACGGGCGAGCCGCCGGCTCGCCCCTACCCCTCACCCCTCATTCCGCTCTCGGCACCTCCGCACCTCTGCCCATTTGCACAGAATTCTCTAATTCCCATCGATGAATCGACCACCAGAAACCGTTAAAGACCTCACCGAGCAGGGTATTTTGAGGCGACTACAGCGCTTTTGTCTCCTTGAGGTGAGTGGGGATGATGCAGCACTTTTGGCGCTTGATGGAGGTCAATCTTTGGTGGTGACAACCGATGTGCTGGTAGAGAGAGTACATTTTAGTAATCGCACTACGGCTGCCGAAGACGTGGGTTGGCGAGCCGCTGCTGCCAATCTCTCGGATCTAGCGGCTATGGGAGCTTCTCCCCTCGGCATTACTGTGGGTTTGAGTCTCAGTGGCGATGTCCTTCTAGATTGGGTGGAGCGTTTCTACCAAGGGCTCTATTACTGCTTGCAGCAGTACGACACCAAAATTATGGGCGGAGATATCTGTCGCTCTTCGGTAATCACAGTTTCCATTACCGCCTTTGGTCAAGTCTTGCCTCACCGAGTCATCCGTCGCTCAAGTGCCCAACCAGGAGATGCGATTGTGGTGACAGGCATCCACGGAGGCTCGCGGGCTGGATTAGAATTACTGCTTTACCCAGAGTGGGGACAGTATCTTGGCGCTGCCCAGCGGGAATCTCTGATTCGAGCGCATCAGCGTCCTCATCCTCGGCTAGATATTGTCCCCTCTCTTTGGGATCTAGAGGGAATTTCCCATGTAGCTGGCATGGATAGCAGCGATGGTCTCGCTGATGCCGTCCTCCAAATTTGCCGTGCTAGTGGAGTGGGTGCTGTGGTTGAGCGGCACTCCATTCCCTTACCACCTGCCCTCACTGAGCTAGTTTCCCCAGAACAAGCGCTAGAGTGGGCTTTATACGGCGGGGAAGACTTTGAACTTGTTCTTTGCCTTCCTCTCGGGGCCGCCCAAACTTTGGTGGAACGCCTAGGAGGAGCCTCAACAGTTGTCGGTCAAATCACGACTGAGCAGGAGGTCACGCTAGTTGATCGCAGTGGTGTTTATTCTAAGCGATCGCTCACTCTTACTGAAGGCTTTCAACACTTCTAACCGAAATTTAGCCGTGCAGGAAACCCCACACGGCTAGTTCGAGTCTAGAATATTACTCGTATTTTGGTTGCAGCAGTGAAATGATGCTACGCAGACCAGTTTTGAGCTACGATTTCTGCCAAATCGAGAACCCGCTGGGAATAGCCCCACTCATTGTCATACCAGGAAATGACTTTTACGATGTCACCGCCTAAAACCATCGTCAGGCTGGAATCGACAATGGAAGAAGCATTGTGACCGCAATAATCGGAAGAAACCAGTGGCTCGTCACTGTATTCAATAATCCCTTTCATAGAGTTTTCCGACGCTTCTCGAAGCACATCATTGACCTGCTCAGCAATCGTACCTTTCTCTACTTGAGCCACGAAGTCAACTACCGAAACGTCCGGGGTGGGAACCCGCATAGCCATGCCATTCAATTTCCCCTCTAGTTCTGGCACCACTAGAGCCACCGCCTCGGCAGCACCCGTACTTGTGGGAACAATATTGAGTCCTGCGGATCTTGCTCGTCGCAAGTCGCGGTGACTAGCATCTAGCAACCGTTGGTCGGCTGTATAGCTATGGGTCGTCGTCATTGTCCCTTTAATAATGCCAAACTGCTCGTGTAGCACCTTGGCAACGGGCGCTAGACAGTTCGTCGTGCAGCTAGCATTGCTAATGACTTCGCCTTCATCGTGCTTGTATTCGTGGTCATTGACACCCACCAAATAGGTCTTGATGCCTGCTCCTTTGCCCGGAGCAGTCAGGAGAACTTTTTTGGCTCCTGCTGCAACGTGCTGAGAAGCTTTGTCTTTGGTACGAAAGACCCCGGTTGACTCAATGACCAGATCAACGCCCCAGGAGTCCCAAGGCAAATTAAGGGGGTTGCGATCCGAGGCACACTTGACTGTTCTGCCATCGATGTTGAAGGAATCTTCATCAGCGCTGATATCAGCTTTCAAATTCCCAAAAACCGAGTCATATTTCAGGAGATGGGCACTGGTTGAGGGATCGGAGGTGTCGTTGATGCCGACAACCTCAATTTGGCTGTTTTCGCGTTCCAGCCAGCACCTCATGAAGTTCCGTCCAATGCGTCCAAATCCGTTAATTGCTACTCTAATCACTGCGCTTTGCCCTCTGTCTTCAATCTCAATAACATTAAAAGATTCTTAATGACCCTGATTCTATCTTAAAGTCAGAATCATCCAACACTAGCAGCTATTAAAGCACAATCAACGAATCCCTAGAGCCAGGTTGTTGAAAATCTTTAGTTTAACTTAGTGAACATAAAATAAGAAAATTAACGAAATGTAACAATTCCACGAAGAGTTGCAGGTTAAAGGTTATCCAAGTGAGGGGTGAGGAGTGCGGAGGTGCGGAGAGTCCCTTCAGGACTGACGCGGAGAGGGGATGACGGACGCCTAGCCGAGAGCGGAAAGTGAGGGGTGAGGGGTGAGGAGTGAGAGAGTGAGGAGTGAGAGAGTGAGGAGGTAGATGGGATGGTTTGATAGAAAAATTTATTTCTATTTCCAACACTCTCACGCTCTCACTTCTTTCCCGCAGCTCCCCGCGTCCGCTCGTCTTCTTCCTCCCCTGCTTCCCTGCTCCCCTGCTCCCCTGCTTCCCTAACCCTCTCACACCCTCACTTCTTTCCCCGCGTCTCCGTGTCTCTCTCTTCAATCGCTCTCGGAGTAAAGTCGATGGTTAGTGATGTAAGCCCGAACTTCTTCAGGAACCAAAGAACGAACTGTTCTCGACTGGCGGCAGAGTCGGCGAATCAGTGTTGAAGAGATATCCACTCGCGGCATGGGAAGAATTTCGCTACGAATGGGAATCCCTTGCTCGGCTAATTGCTGGGTCACTTGCTTGAGTTGAGCGGTGGCGCTGTCCTCGGGGGAGGTGAGCAAACCTGAAGCTAGACGGGGAGCAACTAACCAGTTCACTGCCGGAATGAGTCGCTCTCGCTGATACCAGCGGGGCAAGCTAGAGAAGGCATCAAGACCAATAATCCAGTTCCACTGGCAGTCGGGGTAGAGGGATTGCAGGCGCTCAAAGGTATCGATGGCATAGTCGGGGGAGTTGCTGTCGCTTTTGTCATAGAAAAGACTGAAAGCAGGATGGGAGGCGATCGCCAGTTGCACCATAGACACACGATGCTCAATTCCTAACCTGGAGGAAGAAAACTTATGAGGGGGATAAGGACTAGGTACCCAAATGACTCGCTTCAGGCTTCGCTCGCTCAAAGCCGTTTGAGCCATGAATAAATGCCCCCAGTGAACCGGATCAAAGGTGCCGCCAAAAATTGCGATTCGTGACAAAACAATTCAAAATTTTAAATTCAAAATTAAAAATTGATGAGTCATTAGTCCACAGTCCGTAGTCACGGAGGGGCGAGCCGCCGGCTCGCCCGTACAATTTAGATCAACGTTAGTACTAACGACTAATGACTAATAACATGCCTGAATTGGAGCGAAGCGACGTGACATCGATCCAGATGTTGCTATCATAGCGCGTGTAATCTATGCTGTAGGCGCTTGGTGTGGCGTGTGAGGAGAGATAATGTCAAATACTGTAGATTTTAGTGGGAAGCCATTCCACTTCATTGGTATTGGTGGAATTGGTATGTCGGCTCTTGCTTATGTCCTAGCGAAGCGCCAGTTGCCTGTTTCCGGCTCCGACATTTGTACTAGCCATATTACCCAACGTCTACAATCAGTTGGTGCTAGGATTTTTAGCACTCAAGAAGCAGCTAATTTAGAAATTTTTCTACCTACCCCAGAAGCGGTTAACACCACGTTGCCCGCAGCAGTGGGAGGCAGTCCAACGCCACGAGGTGGTGTAGAAACCTCGCATGCTAGCAGTGAACAAGTCAGTGCTTGCTTGCCTCAGGTGATCGCCTCAACTGCAATCAGTGACACTAACTGTGAGTATGAAGCGGCTTTGAAAAAGGGCTGTCCAATTTTTCATCGCTCAGATCTATTAGCAGCTCTGATTCAAGATTACCCAACCAGTGTAGCGATCGCCGGAACGCATGGTAAAACGACTACTAGTAGCGCAATCGGGCATCTTTTCTTGAAGGCAGGATTAGACCCGACAGTGATAGTAGGTGGTGAAGTAGATGCTTGGGGAGGAAATGCTCGTTTAGGGCATCGGGGTATCCTAGTTGCCGAAGCGGACGAATCGGATGGCTCTTTGTCGAAGCTCTCTGCAAGTATCGGGGTGGTGACGAATGTGGAGTTAGACCATCCTGACCATTACCAAACCCTGGAATCTGTGATTAGCACTTTCACGACATTTGCAACGCAGTGTAACACCCTGGTGGGATGTATCGATGACGATACTGTTCGGGAGCAACTGCAACCGAGCATTAGCTACAGCTTGCAACCGGAACGCGAGGCGGACTATACCGTCAAAAATGTGACTTATCAGGCTTGGGGAACCAGGGCTGAGGTAGTAGAAAGGGGAAAAGTTCTCGGTGAGATGCAACTGCAGCTACTCGGTCAGCATAATCTTAGTAATGCGATCGCCACGGTAGCAGTAGGGCGGCATTTGGGTTTGGACTTTCCCGTCATTGCGGAAGCGATCACCAGCTTCGAGGGCACAAAACGGCGGTTTGAGCATCGAGGCGAATGCAATGGCGTGGTTTTTGTGGATGACTACGCTCACCACCCCAGTGAAATTAGCGCGACTCTGGCCGCTGCTCGCTTGCGAGCCTCCCACACCTCACCACGAATTGTGGCAATTTTCCAACCTCACCGCTACAGCCGCACTCAAACCTTTCTAGAAAAATTTGCCACTGCTTTTAGCGATGCCGATGTGGTTGTCATTACCGAGATTTATGGTGCTGGAGAAGCTCACAGCAACATTAGCGGTCAACAGGTCGCAGATGCGATCGCCGCTACTCACCCTAACGTGCTATATCACCCCGATCTTAGCTCCCTAAGCAGCTTGTTGACAGAAGATATTCTTCAACCAGCAGATCTGGCTCTGTTTCTGGGGGCAGGAAATCTCAATCGGATTATTCCTGAAGCGATCGCGCTCTTGGAAAGCAGAGGAGAAGCACCAAAAGGAGGAAGGATGAATTAGGAAGGATGAAAACATCTCACAGGTGTGCGCCCGTCATCCCTCATCCCTCATCCTTTTCCGATCACCTCACCCGCAACCATACACAAAACTCCTATGTATCTCCCAGGAACCGATTGCCCCATTTTTCGCCAAGCCTCCCTAGAAAGTTTGACTTCATTTCGAGTGGGAGGAGCAGCCGAATGGTACGTAGCACCCCGCAGTTGGGAGGCACTGCAAACTAGCTTCGAGTGGGCACAGTCTCAGGGTTTACCGCTTACTGTGCTGGGAGCAGGTTCTAATTTGCTCGTGAGCGATCGCGGTGTCGATGGTTTAGCGGTCGGGACTCGTTACCTCCGCGATACCCAGTTTGATCCCGATACCGGGCAAGTGAGTGCTGGTGCGGGAAAACCGATTGCAACACTTGCTTGGCAACTAGCCAAACGCGGCTGGCAAGGGATGGAATGGGCTGTAGGAATTCCTGGAACCGTTGGCGGTGCAGTGGCTATGAATGCAGGCGCTCACCACAGCAACGTTGCCGATGTTCTCGTTAGTGCCCTGGTTCTTTCTCCTGACGGCACAATCGAAGAACTTACCCCACAAGATTTGGGCTATTCCTACCGCACCTCCATTTTACAAGGAGACAACCGCCTTGTTGTGCAAGCAACTTTCCAGTTACAACCAGGCGCAACGAAAGCGGAGGTGATGACAACTACCCAGCAAAACTTGCAACAACGCAAAAGTTCTCAACCCTACCACCTACCGAGCTGCGGCAGTGTTTTCCGCAATCCCGATTCCCACTCGGCTGGTTGGTTAATCGAACAAATGGGCTTAAAAGGCTACCAAATCGGCGGCGCTCAAGTAGCTCACCGCCATGCCAACTTTATCCTCAACTGCAACGGAGCAAAAGCGGATGATATCTTTCGGCTGATTCGCTATATTCAGGAGCAGGTAGAGTACCATTGGTCAATCTCACTAAAGCCAGAAGTTAGACTATTGGGAAAGTTTTAACCTGCTCGCAATGGTAGTGTTATAGTTAAGCAGAGCTGATATGACTGAAGAACAACCCGGAAAAGGACAAGGATTTGGCTTTGGCTTGGGCAAAATGAAAGAACTTAGAGAAGCTTTCAGCAAAGCCCAGCAAGTCCAACAAGGTGCCCAAGAACTCCAGCAAAAACTGGAGCAGATGGAAATCGAAGGACAAAGCGAAAATGGGCTGGTTAAGGTGGTGCTGAGTGGTAATCAGGAACCCCGTCGCGTAGATATTGCCCCAGAAGCAATGGAGCAGGAGGCACAAGCGCTTTCTGAGTTGGTGACAGCAGCCATGAAAGATGCCTACACTAAGTCCTCAGAGACAATGCGGACGCGCATGGAAGAACTCACCAATGGGCTACAGCTTCCAGGTATGTAACCTCGCATTCTAAATGCCCGAGGCAAGTAGGGGGGCAGGGGAGCAGAGGAGCAGAGGGGAAAGAAGTGAGGGCGTGAGAGCGTGAGAAAAAGCTCCAGGAGCTCCAGGGGCAGGGGAGAAAAAAAGCAGAGGGGCTACAGGGGCAGAGGGGAAACAAGCAGATCAATCCCTCTCCTGGGCACCCCCGCACCTCCGCACAGAAACCTACTCACCCCTCACTCCTGGGCACCCCCGCACCTCTGCACAGAATCCCCCACACAAGCGAAAAATTTATATTTCGGCTACAGTCTCCTACGGTTTCGCCTCACTCGTATAGCTAATGGTGGTAGAATTATTCAGGCTAAGTTCCTTTCTAGAGACAGATGGAGCGGTAGCTTTTTGCAAGTTACGCTTTGGATTAGCTGAAAACATTTAATAATGGCTTCTAAGATGAAAATACAATTGCAAGTCCCCAGTATCGCCTCTCAAGACAGTGCAGATAACCTTACCCAACAAATCAAGACTCATGAACCCAACTCTAAAGTAGAGGTGAACGTAGAAAAGAAAACAGTCACTATTGAAACTGATGCCTCGGAAGAGTCCATCAAGCAGATGATTGAATCGCAGGGACACACGGTGAAGTAGGAGCGATCGCTCCTGGAGTGATCGTCGGGCTTCCCAAGCGGAATCTACGGTTTCTTGCCCGGAATATGTTATATTTATTTAACAAGAGTCAGAGTCTAACTTGAGAAGACATCGATAGCATCTCAAGTCATTTATGAACCCTCAAACCGGATACCTAGACCAAGATTCCGCTCCACAAGGTTAGCTAGTAGAGAGCAATGGGCAACCGCTACAGACAATAGAGCCCATGTCTTACTACTTTGCCTACGGTTATTGCATGTGTCCAGTAGACTTAAAGCGATCACTCGGGGAAAATACTCACCCATACGTAGTGGGAGCCGCCATCCTTCCAGGCTACAGACTGGGATTCTATCGCCATTCTGCTCGTCATAACTGTGGCGTTACTGTGGCGTTCTTGACGTGATGCCAGATGCCACCTCTTCAGTGAATGGAGTGCTGTATCGCTTACCCTGGCTGTTAAGCGATCGCCTCGACGCATGGGAATATGTCCCCTCGAGGGGCTATCAACCAGAAACTGTCGAGGTGAACAGCAACGGGCGCTTGCACAAAGACGTGCGTACTTATGTTGTAGTTAACAAATCAACTGAAGAAATCCCTCCCAGTGACTGGTATTCCCAAGTCGTTCTTCGAGGTGCTGTCACCTGTGGACTGCCAGAGCAGTATTGCTGGCAATTGTTTAACCACATGTACCAGTTGCAGAAGCGTCAAACAATTAAAAATTAAAGGAGGGGCGAGCCGGCGGCTGGCCCGTGCAAGTTAGATCAACGTTAGTACGAATGAGCGATGACTAACCACTAATGAGATTTTGAATTTTGAATTGATAATTTTTAATTCGGAAGCGTTGCCGACGCGATATGGTACATCATCCCAATCCTTAACATTGGAAGAGTTTCTGAAGCTGCCAGAAACAAACCTGCCAGGGAGTACATTAACGGGCAACTTATTCAGAAGCCCATACCACAAGGGAAGTACAGTACTATTCAGACAGAACTGTCCACTGCTATCAATGCAGCCGTTAAACCTCAGCGGATTGCACGAGCTTTCTCGGAACTATGGTGTACCTTTGGTGAACGCTCAACAGTACCGGATGTGTCTGTGTTGAGTTGGGATAGAATTCCCCGCGATGAGAATAGTGCGATCGCCAATGCTTTCGATGCAGCCCCGGATTGGACAATCGAGCTCCTCTCGTCAGATCAAAGTCAAACCAAGGTTACGAAACATATTCTGCACTGTCTAAGGCATAAAACTCAGATAGGCTGGCTGATTGATCCAGATGAGCAAACGGTGTTCGTTTATCTGCCAGAGCAGCAAACGCAAGTGTTTGATCAACCAGAGGAGTTACCTTCTTACACCTTCTTTTGCCAGTGAGTTATGGCTTACGGTAGGAGAGTTGTTTGGTTGGCTTTGGGAGTAATGGTATCTTAGCCTCGCTACTAACCTTGGGAGTCACCAACTTGACTATCTGCTGTAGCGGGTTCGTGTTGAATATCGCGTGCAGGATCGCCAAGTTCCCGTACACTTGCGGCAAACTCTAGCAAGATGCCATCCGGATCGAAGAAATAGAAAGAGGAGAGGAAGGTGCTTTCATCTGGTTCTGGCACAAAACCAGAGGGAACATCGGCATGATGTAGAATCGGTGTAACTCTAATTCCCTTGGAGAGCAAGTTTTCTCTGTACTCTTCAAGTTTTTCCAGTGGAACCTGGAATGACACATGGTTCATCGAGCCATGCGCGGTAGTAATATCGCCAGTTTGAAAGGCGTCAGTGCTAACAGAGGCAACGCTGGGTGCTGCTTCGGGTGCCTGCGGAAACCAGAAAAAAGCCAAAGCATCTCCATTACCAATATCAAAAAAGAAGTGCTGCCCACCACCTGGTAGGGCAATGGTTTTAATCAAATCAAGACCAAGCGTATTAGTGTAGAAGTCCACAGTGCGTGCCATATCCTTGCACACTAAAGCGAGATGGTTGATTCCTTGCAATTGAAACTCTTTCATATTGCTCACCTTGTGGAATTGCTTTGGCAGCAGAACGCGATCGCACCCATTGCTCCAAGCTACCAATTCTTGATTGTAAGTCACAGTTGAGGGCGATCGCTCACCAAAAATTCAAACTTAGAAATTGGTGAGTCATTAGTAAAGTTACATAAACGTGTTTCTCTAATGACTAGAATGAAGGAGCGCTGCTGAGTATTTGCATATGTCTTCTACTGAAACAGTCCGCTGGACAGTTGCCGACTTAGAATTGCTGCCGGATGACGGGAGACGCTACGAGATTATTGACGGAGAACTATTTGTGACCAGAGCACCCCACTGGAAACATCAAAATACCGCCTCCAAAATTGTCTCAGCGCTCACTGTCTGGTCAAATGAGAGTGGGTTAGGCGAAGCAGCAATTAACCCTGGTTTAGTTTTCTCGGAAACTGATAGCGTCGTTCCTGATGTGGTTTGGGCAACTCACGAACGACTGGCAACCATGCTTGATGAGGCTGGACACCTTATTGCTGCACCAGAATTAACCGTTGAAGTGCTGTCTCCGGGCGAGAAAAACGAGCAGCGCGATCGCGAGTCTAAACTGAAGTTATATTCTGCCTATGGCGTTTGGGAGTATTGGATTGCGAATCCTCAGCAACGTAAACTAGAAGTGTATCGACGCGATTGTGCCGTCTTAAAACTCACTGCCACTCTATATGCTGACGATGAATTAACTAGCCCGATTCTGCCCAAATTTAGCGCCGTTGTGGGGCAATTTTTCTAATCCAAAGAAAGTGTTATAGCAAAGTTAAACCAGTGTCAGAACAACAGCATCCCTCGCAGCTACCCTCAACTGATGCCATCCAGCCCGATAATGCTTTGCAGGCAACTACAGAAAATTGGTTTGAGTATTCAGTGCGGGCGCATCCCCACCACACAGACTACGCCGGGATTGTTTGGCATGGTTGTTACCTCACCTGGATGGAAGAAGCGCGAGTGGAATATTTACGCTCAATTGGGGTAGACTTTAGCGATTTAGTGGCGCTTGGTTGTGACTTACCGGTGATAGAGCTTTCTGTACGCTACCATCGAGCACTACGGATGGGAGAGAGCGCAGTAGTTAAAACGCGCATGGCAGATATACAAGGAGTTCGCATTAATTGGGACTACCAGATTCAATCCCCAAAAGGAGAAAGCCTCTATCTCACAGCACGAGTGACTTTAGTGGCAATTGACCGCGAAAAAGGTAAAATCCTGCGACAGCTCCCCTCGGCTGTTAAAGATGCGCTCGTCATGTCGCTTCGCTCTAACTAAATGGGATTACGACTTAGAAAAAGCGGCGTTGTAAATCTTCTCATTCGCCTTGAGGGATTTCATCAAGCCCACTACAGGCTTGGGATAATCGACTCCCAAAATTACTCCTAGGCGCTTCTGCTCCCCTTGAGACAGTTTCCAAGGTTCATGCACCTGCTCCCCTGGAATGGGAGCCAACTCCAGTAGCCAATGTTTAATGTATTTCCCTTGGGGATTGTAGGTTTTGGACTGTTTGGGAATGTTGAAGTAGCGAAAACCACGGGCATCATTGCCAACGCCGGCGGTATAATTCCAGTTTCCCCAATTGCTGCAAACGTCATAGTCCACCAGGAGCGACTCGAACCATTCCGCGCCCATCTTCCAATTAATGCCGAGGTTTTTGGTGAGAAAACTAGCAACGTTTTGTCTGCCTCGATTGGACATGTAGCCAGTCGCGGCGATTTCTCGCATATTGGCATCCACAAGCGGAAAACCTGTTTTACCCTCCTGCCAAAGGGCAAATTGTTCCCAATCTTCCTTCCAGTCAATTTCCAAGCCTCGTATCCCAGACTGGTAAAAGACGCGGTTGCCATGTTTGGAGCAGATGAAGCGGAAATAGTCTCGCCACATTAACTCAAAGATGAGCCAGTAGGTAGACTCGTTTTGCTCTCGTTCGGCTTCGTATGCCTGCACTTGTTCATAGACATAGCGAGGAGATAAACACCCTCTGGCGATCCAGGGAGAAAATTTAGAGGAGTAATCTGCCCCTAACATACCATTGCGGGTTTGTTTGTAGATTTTGAGTTTGTCTCGTTTCCAAATGTAGTTATTCAGCCGCTCTATCCCAGCCGTTTCTCCCCCTTGGAACCGTAAAACGGCACGCTCATCAAACACGGGTGGCTTTAAGCCCAATGCGATGGGAATTTCGCCGACTTCTATCTCTGGTAGTGGCGGCAAATGCTCAGGAGTAGCGAAGGTGGGGCGAATAGTGGATTTTTTTTCTACCTGCTTTCTATATTGGGTGAATGTTGTGGGAACAGAATCAACCTCGAAGGGCAAATCGTCGATGTGATGGAGAGTGCCTCCCCAGAAAGATTGGATTTTTACCCCAAGCTGATTGAGGGCATTCTCCAAAGCGTCTTCCGCTGCGACTTCTTCGGCGGTGACTTCCTCGTGAAAGTAGACAGCAGAGATATTAAGCTCTCGGGCGAGGGAAGGAATGACTGATTCGGGGGAACCGCGACGCACAATGAGGTCACTACCGAGCGATCGCAGCGAGTTCCGTAAGTCTGCTACACTTTCAAGGATAAACTGAGCGCGATAAGCACCAGTTTTAGGGAACCCAAAGGACGTTTCCCCATATTCGCTGGGATCGAAGCAATAAAGGGGAATAATTTGAGCTTGGGCTTTTAGCGCTTGGTGGAGGGGCTCGCAATCGTGAACCCGCAAGTTGTTGCGATACCAGATTAGAATTCGTCGTTCGCTCACCTTCAATAATTAGCTGTGCTTAAAAGAGTTTGTAAAAGCTATACATTTGTTAATATAGCTTAAACACAGCAAAGCTTGCTCTGGGCATTAAACTCCGGGCGATTGTTTTTAATCCACTGGAGTTTAACCAACCACAGAAACACATACAAGCTCGGTTCCGCAGCGCAGGGGTTCTGGTATATGCGAGATATGCTAGAAATTGCATAACTTACCCATATGGGAAAACGTTTGAGGGGCATTGCTCATGCTAGTTCAAAAGTTAAAAGCTTGTGAGGAGTTTGTGGCTGGCGATGGGACGCTTTTGCGAGAAATACTACATCCCGATAAGCAGTCCCTAGAGTTGCGCTATAGTTTGGCTCATGCAGTAGTTCCGGTAGGGCAAACTTCCACTCCCCATACCCTTGCCACCTCAGAAGTGTATTATCTGATTAGCGGCACGGGCGAAATGCACATCGACGATGAAACCCAGGTGGTTGAACCGGAAGATACGGTGTATATTCCACCCAATGCCAAGCAGTATATCCGCAATTGTGGAGATGAACCGCTAGTATTTGTGTGCATTGTTGACCCTGCCTGGCATCAGGAAAACGAGACAATTTACACCGATTGACCAAAACAATTAAGAATTAAAAATTGTCCGCCTGCCAATTGCTAATTGTCAATCGTTCGCTGCTACCCGCCATTAGCCGTTACCCATTACCCATTAGCCATTTTGCATTGAATCAGCCTTGTTTTTCCACTTTGCTTAGGGTCATTTAGACCAACCACGGCACGTCTACGCTACTCTCATATTACTAGTTTTCCAAGTGCAAAAAAAACTTTTTCCTGACCAAGAAACTCTCAAAGCTCGGGCATTATTTCTGGGAAAAAAAATCAACATAGATGTGCTAGAGACTGGTGATCGCTTGGCAACCTTTCCTTTAACAGTAACAGTTGGTACTGGCGGCTGTGCAGTTCTGTTCCGCTATGGCGCAGTTGTCCTAGTTGGTCTCACTTCCGAGGAAGAATCCACCTTTTTGAAGGAACTAAACCCGTTAGTCAGTGGTGCTTTCGAGTCTCCCGAAACTGAAGAGGTCGAAATTCATCTCAAGCCAGCTAAGAGTGAGCGAGTTCAAGATAGTATCGTTTTACTACAAGAATTCACTCTCGAACGCCTACAAATTGTAGCCGACCTTTTATCTAAAAGTGTCGTCCTTGCCCACTACGAAACTAGCCTCGCCGCCCTCTTTGACCGCATTGAACCGTTTGCTGACAGTCTCCAGCAAGAGCAGAGCCATGGACGCGAGGGTAGGGAGTTGCTACGTCAACTCGGTAGTGCTTTGTTGGTTCAACATAAGATTGTGGGTCGAGTGGAGATGATTGATAAGCCGGAGTTGCTCTGGGAGTTTCCAGAGCTAGACCACCTCTACCAGCGCCTGGAAGATGAATATGAAATTCGGGAGCGTCACCACGGTTTAGAGCGTAAGTTAGAGCTAATCTCTCGAACTTCGCTAACAGTTTTGGAACTCATGCAGCACAGTAGTAACCTGCGAGTAGAGTGGTATATTGTCATTCTAATTTTAGTCGAGATTATACTGTCGCTATACAGCATTTTTATCCACGGGGCTTGAACAAAGCAATTAAAAATTCAAAATGCAAGAATTCCGTAGTCACTAGTCCTTAGTGGCTGACGCTCATCAAACTTGACTAATTATTGATGACTGATGACTAATGACTAACTAATTTTTAATTTGTAACTTTTAATTTTGAATTGTATATGCTGCTGTCCAGTCTCGGCAGGGATGCTCACTCGGACCAAAGGGATGCATGGCGCAAATTAGCGGAGTGTTACCATGACTCTTACCGTAGTAATAGTGGCAGCCCACGCAGGCAGGAGGGCGTTGATTAAGACTCTTGGCAGGGTGGCGGACTTGATAGTTTAGTCGGACTGTATCTACCATACCGCCTGCTGTTTGAATCGCCATGCGAATCTTTCCAAGTTCGGAGTGAGAAAGGCTTGGCAACTGCGCCCCGATTAGTAACTGTTGAGAGAATCTATCTGATTCGCCGGAATGACAGAGGCTCACTCCTCCAGCCTGCCGAATAGTGCGGCTAATAGCATTGGCAACTTGTTCAGGGAAGCTACAGTAGGCTAACAGGTAAAGCGACTTAGTGGGTGTGGCAGCTCGTAGCGTAATGCGGGTGGGAAGCACCAAGTCTGAGGATTGAGGCTGTCGCTCTGGGAATGAGGGATTTACCATACTTGCAGACCTCTCTGGGCACGACTACGGGTAGCGTCCATGTCCAGATTCTATCGGTTAGCTAAAGTTATAGGAGCGATCGCTCACTCTACTGTTGGTTGATGTCAGTTTCTCTGCCTGCCTGCCCTGCTTGTGCCTCAATTCAGACCGTCAAGAATGGCAAAATCCATAATGGAAAACAGAATTTTCGATGCCGTGAGTGTGGCAGACAGTTTGTACAAGACCCACCACAAAACAAGAGCATTGACCAAGCCAGCAAAGATTTAATTGACAAACTGCTATTAGAGAAAATTCCTATGGCTGGCATTGCAAGATTCGCGGGAGTCTCAGAGCCTTGGCTCCAAAACTACGTCAATGCGAAATACCAGAGTGTGACCCGAGTCGTTAACATAGAGGCTAAAAAAAAGGGGCATCTGAGCAAGAGCGTGTGACGAGATGTGGTCGTTTGTGAGCAACCAAGGAAACAAACAGTGGCTCTGGTTGGCACTCGATACCAAAACCAGAGAAATTGTCGGAGTGTATGTTGGCGATCGCAGTCGAGATGGAGCGCAGGGATTATGGCAATCCTTACCAAATGTGTATCGACAGTGCGCGGTGTGCTATACCGACTTCTGGTCGGCTTATGAGGAAGTTTTCCCCAGTAAGCGGCATCAAGTTGCGGGCAAGGAAAGTGGTCTTGCCTAGCTATATTGAGAAGGACACGGGTGGCGAATTACTTCGCCACCGTAAGTTGTCCGTCGCTTTAACTGCACTCTGCGCCAGAGAATCTCTCGGTTAGTAAGAAAAACCCTATCTAATTCCTTCGAAGTTAGACAATCACATTGGTGCCATTTGGTACTTTGTCCACTACTACAACGCATCCTTACCTGTTTAAGAGTACCCGATTTCTATCTCAAAGCCAAAATTAACTAATTCCGTAGCGATTTCCGTCGCTAATTCAATTTTGGTTTGATACGAGTCTCCCGCTTTGAGTGTCCCTCTGGGCTTAAAAACTTTAACGATTAAAGGAAAAATCATTCCTTGATACAAGCCGTAAGCATTAACCGACACAATTCCTCGGTCGATTTTTCCAATACTACCTAAATACTGTCTGCTCACGAAGAGCGATATTACGCTAAATCAGCAAAAGTGTTGAATCTAGACAGAAAACTTTACTTTAGGGGACGCTTAACGTCCCAAAAGTTTATTTATTCGCCGTCGATATAGGAAAATTGCTCTCCCAAACCGTAGAAGTGTTCGTCTGGTGAGCTAGCGAATCGCAATTGAGCCTGATTACCTTATTACCTTGTCACCAGCAATCTGGAGCTGAAAATTGAGTTCTTTTGAGCCTAGGCTTCGTAAGGAAAGCACATACTGTGGCTCATCGCTGGCAGGTTGTGAGCGTTGGAGGCGACCATAAATCGCTATGGCATCTTCTTCTTGCTCGATTCGGTCAACCATCCGATGGGAAAACTGTGCTTGTTTGTGTTCGTCAATCTCGACAGAGGCTCGTTCTGCAACGATAGTGAGGTAAATATCCGCTCCACTGACAAAGTTCTGACCAGCAGGCGTAGACCATACTGTCTGGGAAGGGTAATCTTGATGACTAATGTGTAAACTGGGCAACTCTGCATCACAGCCTTGCCAAGCAAGCGTGAATTCTTACAGGTTAAAGTTTTGGCTAGGTACAGAAGTTGAGATTTTGCCTGCCGTGACGAGCTTCCGGCGACTTAGCTTTTTGAGCGGTTTGGTTAGCCATCTTAGAAGCCGTTTCAACACCCAGCCTTCGCGTACAGTGTACGGCGGTGCGTAACTCGATATTGCTCGCGCCACGGAGCTTTCATCACATCTGTACTCTTTGGAAGTTTCTAAAGAGATTTAGTTTCTGTGTAAATAATAAACTGATCTTTGCGATCGCGCGATCGCAAAACGCTTGAGATACGAGCCAAGCGAGGCGAATCTGTCAACTATCACTAATATCGGCACACTGATTATCCGTGCACTGTAGGGAGGAGACTCTCTGCAATGCCAATTGCGGTTTTATCTAAGCAAGGATTGAGTTCTAGAAGAGATTGCCAGAGAATACAGACATTTGAGCCTAGCACAGGTTTATAGCTTCACCTTACTATCGAAGGCTATCTTGCAGAAGAAAAGGCTGAGTACGAGCGTTTTTTAGTTGAGTCTGATGCGGGTAAACGATAGTGCAA
>PXPT01000026.1:0-10128 GCA_003021505.1 Cyanobacteria bacterium QS_4_48_99
CATCTACTTCTAAGGGAACCCAAGCGGGCTACTCACTTGGCGATGAGTGAACGCAGGACCAGGCTTAACAGGGCAACCCATCCATCATACTGGCACAACAACTGTTCCAGCGAGCAAGCGAGGCTCGCGCCGCTCTAGTGCATCGAGATATTGCCTCAAATTCAACCCAAAGCCCCTACTGATGCCACGCAAAAATGCACCTTGGTTTTGGCTGCGTCCTATCAACCCCAACAGCTTATACTGTAACTTACCGAGGGCAGACTCATGAGCAACAACTTGAGCGCCGCAAATTTCACCGAAGGTTTCCCAAGCCTCGGAAAAATCAAAATCGGATGGATTGCATTGCTCGAGGTGACATCGCAGTTCCTCTAGACGTAGTGCCACCTTCTTCAACACCTCCCGTGTCTCAGTAGTGACGGGAACCCCTCCAAAGTTGTCTGTCCAGGCAAAGCGAATCTCCTGTAAGGAACGCTGGGGCAAGTTTTCCTGAATGGTGGACGGGACTTCCCACTCTCGGTTATCCCCATCCCTCAATTAAGGACAGGCACAACTGTAAGTCTTCCAGTGAGCGAGCGATTGGTTCAGGGGCAGCTAAACGAATCCGAATTGAGCCGCCGCCATCACTTCCAAGATCGAGGGGTGAAAGTCCGGCTGCCACTGCTGCTGCACCACCACCACTACTATCCCCAGGCGTACATTCCAGGTTCCAGAGGTTGTTGGCTCGACCCAACAGTGAACTATCAGTTTGAAAGCCCACTGCTTGCTTGGGCATATTCATTTTTGCCAGGATGATCGCTCCAGCAGCCTTTAATCGCGCCACCGCCGTAGCATCGGTTTTAGGAATATAGTTTGCTAGGGGTTTGTAACTACAAGTGGTTCGTAGTCCTGCGGTTTCAAAATAGTCTTTAACGGTGATGGCGACACCGTGCAGGGGTCCCCTTCTCCGCGATAACGCCTCATCTGCTTCTTGGGCTCTCAATCGCGCCTGATTTTTATTCAAGGTCGCAATGATCGCATTCAAGTTGGATTATGCTTGGTAATTGCTGCCAGATACGCCTCTAAAACTTCCGTGGCAGAAATGTTGCGATCACCTATCATTCGTGGTAATTCATATGCACGCAAAAAAGTAACATCACTCATCTAAACTTCACCTCAAAACAACGCAAACTTTTGAGGAAACGGAACTAGACTACTAGTAAAGCAGTCTGTTTCAAAATGTTTATTTAATGGGATGGTGCTGTCGCTTCTGTAGAGATCTTGCGAGCATACCCCACCCATCTCTCTCAATAAATTTATCGTAACAGGGATGGGTTTAACTAGAAGCTCATAAACTTTTCTAACTTGAGGAGTACTTTTCTCATCTTGTGGCATGCGTTTACTTTTTCAGTGTTTTTTCAAGTTTGGGATTGAATCGTAAGTCCAATCTAAATCATCAAAAACAATAATCCCGTTTTAGCAATCTGTCGACGAGGAAAAAAGCAAATCCCGTGTCAGACCAATTATGACCACCATCGATATAACAGAAGTCAAATTTTGGTGAAGGATATTGAGCAAGCATTTTCATTAGTCGCCAATTGTATGAACCGAGTTCATACAATACAGTAGCCAACTTAGCCAAACCGAGCGTGTTTAGTAACTGCTCGATATTCGGTTTTAGTCGGTTTGGCTTTTCCAAATCAATTGTGGTATTTTTTCCGCTACCCAATTCATCTAGTGCGCCTGCCATGTAGCAAGTCGATACCCCATGTACAAAACCAAGTTCGAGTATGTTATTAAATTTTTTTTTCTAATATGATATTTGTGATTGTCTCAGCTTGAGTTATGTCCATATACGGAATACCTTCTACTTTTGTTTTAATTTCGTCTATTTTTATTTGCTCACCTTTTAAAAACTACTTAATACTGGTTTGGGAACTTTACTATCTTTGGTCGATGTACAATTGATCGCTAGTAAGACCTGTTTGCACAGTAGCCTGATTAAATCTTGGCTTTGGAGCAAGGTGCGAGTAGGCTTAACCAAACACTAAAAGGGTACATTAGATGGGGCTGTCCCCAGAGTCAGCTTGCCATCTGGCGGACGCGCTGGAGCATGGCTATGAGCGTGGGGGCGGTCCTCGAAGAACCCTTCCGGCAAATGGTAGCAGACATTTAATTTTATGAACGAATTTTATAAGCCTAGCAAAATTTCAAGTGTCTAGACTAGTAAGGGTCAGTTTTCCAGTATCCCCAAAACCAGGGTTACTCCGAAGTGACTCAGAAGCTGATTGAAAAACTGCTTAGGCGAAAAAATACCTTTAGCAATGGCTGCAGCACAACATTTTTGGCACATTTTCCGCCACTCAATCGCAAATGCTTGAGAACTGGTATCAGTCCCAGTAAGTTTAGTCCTTCCTGTTGCGATCACCTGTCCTTTTACTTTTTAGTTTTGACCTTCTCGTTGCCGCGCTGCCATTTCGGTTGAGCAACTGTCTAACCACAACGGCAGCCACAATTGCTCCACCCACCCATTTAACAACATCTGCTGTTTTGACCCGTTGCAGATGGCGCTCGAAAATCTCTTCATTCAGCCATTGAGTCGTCGCTTGGAAATCGTGAATCGGCGCGGGCAATAGAGTTAAGTAAGTGCCATGACGAATCAGATGCCCCGGTTCGCCTGTGACTTTGTAACGCTCCAAAAGGTTAGCAACACTATTTTCGAGTCCCAGTTTCAAAAACGAACCACGGAGTCTAACCTGAGCAGGCTTGAGCTCACGCCCTAAAGCGATTGCATCGAGATTATGCGCGATCGCATTTCCCTGTTGATAGGCAACTTGAGCTGTCGGTGGTAGAGATTCCCCTTCAATAGCAGCACAATCCCCCCCAGCAAAGACTTCCTGAAAATCGGGCAATTGCATAGTCCGAGTAACCAGGACGCGACCATGTTTGTCCTGATGCTCGTTACTAACCGGTAAGTCTTTAACCAAAGGATGGGGATGAGTGCCCGCTGTCCAGATTACTGTGGCGGTTGGAAGCGTTTCAGTCTGGTCATGACGCTTATACTCCAGCTCATTGGGACGAACAGCAGTGGCTTCTGCCTCCATGACCAGCTCTACAGGCACGGTGCGTTTTTGCAATTCCTGTCCGGCTGCTTCGCGCAAACTCTGATTAATGTCACCCTTAAGGATGTTTGGACCGTGATTGAGCAAAACTACCCGAATCTCTTCCTGGTTGCCGCCCAAATTTTCGTACCACTTCGGGAGCAGATCACCTAGAGTCCCAGCCATTTCCACACCATTGGGACCAGCACCAACCACCACAACAGTGAGCACTTGGCGGCGTTGTTGGTGATCTTCCACTTCACGAGCTTGTTGCAAGCAATCCCGTAAATGGCGGTCAATGGCGATCGCATTTTCTTGCGTGCGTAAAGGCAAAGCATACTCTTTTGCCCCCTCAACGCCCAAGTAGTTCGTTACGCTGCCTAAAGCCAACACTAAGTTGCTGTAGTCGTAGCTAGTTCCCGAGGCTAATGCCACCTGCCGCTGATGGAGGTCAACCGATTGCACCGTATCTTGAACAAAAATGACACCACTACCCCGCAGCAATTCCTCGAAACGGGGGACAACCTGATTAGCCTCCATTTCGCCACTGGCATACTCATAGAGCAAGGGTCTAAAGCAAAAACGTTCTTCTCGGTCGATTAAGATCACAGAGCGAGGATAGTGTTGATGACTGAGGTGCAGAGCTGTAAACAGTCCAGTGAAGCCACCACCAACAATTACTGTCTGATAAACTGGGTTACTCATGGAATCACTTTCCTCCCCAACTCGGTGCGTTCTAGTTCAATTCAATCTTTTATTGACACTTTAGTGCCCTGGTGAGGAGTGAGAAGTGCGGAGGTGCGGAGGTGCGGAGCAGAAGTCTGTGTTAAGGAGCACACGAGGTGCGAACAACGTTGGCATCGGTGAGATGTCCATTTGGAACTGGCTCGTGGAGATTGCAGAAGTGCGGAGGGGAAATAGTTTCGGAGTACGTTAGTTCCTCTCCCCTGCCCCTCTGCTTACTTCCGCTCCCTTCTCCACGCAACTGCAATTAGAACCGCAGCCACGCCCAGGAATAACGCTGCCACCTGAAAAGCTCCCTGTACTCCGAACACCAACGCCTCTGGAGGTGCCGCTGTAACATCCGTGCCCGGTGCTAGTTGAGCGCTAGCAATCGTCCAAGTGGCAAATAGAGCGCCCAGCAGCGGCACCCCCGTTGTTCGTCCCAAGGTGCGCGACAAAGACAGTAGCCCTGAAGCAATGCCGAGCCTCGTCTGGGGAACCTTTCCCAGGACAGCGCTGTTGTTGGGCGACTGAAACATACCTAGTCCTACCCCAAAAGGGGCAATACGCAGAATATAACCCAAATCGGTCAACTGGGTATCAAAGGTACTACAAGCTAAACACCCGCACGCCATAAGGATCAACCCTATAAAGCTGATGAGGCGCTGTCCAAAGCGGTCAGACAAACTTCCCGCCATAGGTGCCACAATCCCAGTTAGGATAGGCGACACCATTAGTAGTAACCCGACATGTTGGATGGAATAATTTAAGACTAATTCTAGGAAAAAAGGCAGAATAAAAATTATCCCTGCGATAACAATAAATACTAGAACCGATGCCAACAAGCTCAGGCTAAACGGAAGATTCTGCAAAAAGCTTAGGTTTAGCATGGGTTGCTTGAGGCGGGCTTCCACTGCTAGAAAACACACACTTCCTACTACAGCAAAGGCAAGTAAAATCAGTGTAGTTCCATTGCCAAAGCCTTGGTTTTGTCCATGAGTCATGCCTAGGGCGAAACAGGTTAGCGTCGCTGCCAGAATTAGCGCCCCAAGCCCATCAAAGCGTTGTTGGGCATTGTTCTTTACCGAGGGTGGGACAAAATGAGCGACAACGAAACTTGCGAATATACCAATCGGTACATTCACCAAAAACATCAAGCGCCAGCCAAATATTCCAATTAGTAACCCACCCACTGAAGGACCTAGGGAAATTCCCACCGAGACGACTGTGCCAATAATTCCTAATGCCTTTCCTCGTTCCGATTCCGGGAAGACTTCCGTAATAATTGCTGCCCCCAAAGCAGAGATAAATACAGCACCTAGTCCCTGGAGTGCCCGAAAGCCAATCAATCCAGTAATCGAGGGGGCAAGCCCACACAACAGCGAACTAATCGTGAATATGATTAGACCAGTTAGGTACAACCGCTTTTTGCCATACATATCGCCCAAGCGTGCCGCAACCAGAACCAAGGCGGTAATCACGAGTGTATAGCTCAATACCACCCACTGAACCGTGGCAAAGCTTGTGCCAAATGCTTGTACGAGTGTTGGTAGGGCAATATTGACAATGCTGGTGTCGAGGGTAAACATCACAATACCTAGCCCAATACCGAGCATCGCCCACCATTTGCGAGGGGGTGGAGTTGTCTCTGAATGGGCGCGAGTGGGTTTAATCATAAGATTTCAGTGAGGAGTGATCGCCTAACTCAATTCGGAATTTCCCCTGTCCCTGTGCCTCAGCTAGAACTTAGTGTTAACTCCTCTCCCTCTTGCAAAGCGTTCTATCGCCTGCCAAGCACGCAGCACCTCGGCAACTGTCCAGGCTTGGGCAATACAACCTCGGGGAGTCATGGGCGCATCGCCATCAAAAATTTCGCTGAGACTGCCGACACCATGTGCGTTAAGCTGATTTGCCATCGGTTCCAGGAAACTGTGAGCTTGAGTAGGGTTTTCAAAAACACGCAAGTGAGCCAAGGCAAATGGACCGATTAGCCAGCCCCAGACTGTCCCTTGGTGATAGGCACTGTCGCGCTGGAGGCGATCGCCCCCATAGTGACCTTGATACTGGGGATGGTTGGGGGAGAGGCTACGCAGTCCGTGGGACGTAAGGAGGGTGCGAGAGCAAACTTCCACCACACTCCGCTGCTGAGTGGGCGTGAGGGGGGTTTGAGGTAATGACACGGCAAAAATTTGATTCGGTCGCAGCGAGGCATCGTGTCCGTGAGAATCATTCAACACGTCATAGCAATACCCTAGTGCTTCGTTCCAGAAGCGCTGGAAACCTTTTTCTGTCTGTTGTGCCATCCGCTCATAATCCTGGTACTCAAGCCCGAGCCTTTGAGCAAATGCAGTCATGGTTCGCAAGGCGTTATACCAAAGTGCATTAACTTCGATGGGTTTGCCCACGCGAGGAGTAACCACCCAATCATCTACTTTGGCATCCATCCAGGTCAGTTGCACCCCTTCTTCCCCTCCATACAGCAAACCATCCTCGTGATCCAGGTGGATGTGGTGGCGCGTCCCTCGATGGTGCCAAGCAATGATCTCTGCTAGCACCGGAAAGAGTTCGCGCAGGAGGTCATAGTCTCCAGTGGCGGCATAATAAGCGCGAATCGCTTCAAAATACCAGAAAGGAGCATCGATCGCATTATACGCAGGTTGCTCTCCCCCATCGGGAAAGCAGTTGGGCAACATTCCCTGATTTACGTAGTGGGCAAAGGTACGAAGAATTGTGCTTGCGACTTCTGAGCGAGCTGTGGAAATTGTTAAACCTGGTAGGCTAATGGCGATATCTCGACCCCAATCCGTAAACCAGTGGTAGCCAGCGATGATGGTTTTACCGTCGGGTATTTCGGGCAGGGAGCGGTTGACAATAAATTGGTCAGCTGCGAGTATTAGATGCTGTATCCACTGGGGAGCAGAAGGGGATAAGGGGAAGGAAGAAGACGCGGGGACGCGGGGACGCGGGGAATTAGGGGCGAAACTATGGTTTGCCACAGAAAACCTCTGGTTCCGAGTATCTTGCCAGCGTTCTAGTAACTTTTGCTCGTAGGTGCGGCGCACCTCTAGTCCTGCCTTGCCATTCCAATGCGGGTTGCTCTCGGTAGTTGCTACCAAAGTGAGAGACTCTCCAGGCTGGAGCGTTGCCTGAAATGTCGCGGCGTGGAGGTGATCCTCGCGATCGCTCAGTCCCCGATAGCGCTCTTGTGCCAGGTCAAATCCGTAGTACCACTGGTGTGTAACAGAAACGTTACCGCGATCCGCTAACAAATGCAGCGGCACAGCATCGGGAAAAGCACTTACCCAGATCCCCTGCTCTACCGCGTTGATCTTCATCTGCCAACTATCGGAGTTTAAGGTGTTGCCGTGATGGTTGCGATAGTTGACTAGTGCTCTAATTGTGAGCGTCAGCGGTTGAGTTGCTCGGTGCAGGTTGTAGCGAATATAAGTTGCATCAACGCCGGGCTGCATCCAGACACGCTTTTCTACCAGGGCATCTGCACAAGCAAATCTCCACAAGGGAATCGTTCCCTGAAGCTGGAAATGTTCGAGGTGAAAGTAACCTTGCGGATCAACAGTGCCATCAGACCAGCGATTCGTAAAAAGCGGATAGCAGCACTTGTCATACAAGGCAGTCTCGTCTAGCTTGGTGAGCATTAAGGTTCGCTCTAATGGCGGCTTCAGTGCAGCCACGAGTAATCCGTGATAGCAGCGCGTCAGCATGCCTGCGACTGTGCCCGAAGCGTAACTACCAGTGCCATTGGTGACTAACCACTCTCGCGCGGCTGCCGCCTCTAAATTGCTGCATATTTCCCGTCCCCACTCAATGGTCAACTCGCTTCCGTCCCATTCAATTCAAAATGCAAAATTAAAAATGCCAAATCACAATTTTTAAGTTTTAACTTTTAATTGTTTTGGTCTTTGTAGGGCTTTTGAAAAACCTCGTGCTTGGCATCCTAATCAGGTGGCGAGCACCGTGCGCGATCGCGCCTCTCGTTGTTAGGTAAGCCAAATTGTCTCAAGTATCCGACAGCTTCATACCGGAAATCATCCCCGTAAGGTTGAGTCAGCGTTGGGGAGCGGTCGCCATGAAAAGAGAAAAGTAATGAGCATTTCATTTTAGATTGATCGTGGTCTTCGGGAGGCTTTGAGGTGAATTCCTCTCCTAGAGCCAGTAGGACTGCTAGGGCTGGAACCGCTAGCAGTACCCCGATAAATCCTAGTGATGTACCCAGAATTAGAAAGGCAATTACCACCAATGCTGGATGCAGATGCGCTTGCTGTCCCATAGCTAGAGGCTGGATAATATTACCATCAATTTGGTTCAAAATTAAGAATAAAATTAAGACTATAATTAGCTTATATGGTGAAATTGTAATTGCTACCAATGCTGGCAAAAATGTACCCACAATCGAGCCAAAGTAGGGGACAATCTCCAGAAGACCTGCAATGATACCCAAGGAGAGGAATAACGGGATTCCAATTATCCCAAGTCCCAGGGTTGCTCCTACACCAACAAACAACATGGCAACTCCCGTACCCACGAGCCAGCCACGAAGCTTGACATTGATGGACCCGAGCAACCTTTTGGTTCTGGAATGCTGCCGACGCGGTGTCACTCGCAGGATTCCTTTGATTAGAAAATTAGGGTCGTAAGCGATATAGAGCGCTAGTATTAAAACTGCCACTGCTTTAAGAATCGCCTCAACAGACTGCTGTAAGAGTGAGGGAAGCACGCCTACGATTCGGGAAATAAAGCTCCTCAGTTGCCCCAAACTCTCGGAAAGATCGGGAATAAAACGGATTTCCTTAGATAGCTCTATTAACGAGTTTATATAGCCTGGCAGTGCTGAGAGCAGAGCTTGAGCCTCTTGCAGCAAGTTGGAACGACCACGAAGGCCAGAAATATTCCAAACCCTCCCATCAGAGCGATTAGGACAAGCACCGCTACCCAGCGTACTCTGACAAGATTCTCCAACCACTGCAAAAGAATTCGGAGAACTACGGCTACGAGTAACGCCACTGCTATCAGCTTCAGGATCGGCAATAGTTTGTAGAGAACGAACAGTGCCGCTGCCAGCCACACTGACAATGGAGCGCCACGAGTTAGCCGTTTCCACCCACTACCTTTATCCCTCATGCCTAATCCAGGAATTGATAATTCCTAGTTCTGAACTCCCAATTCCCAATTCATTTAACCCCCAGTCGAAAAACCTGGGTACAAGGTCATTCCCCCATCGACATATAGGGTGGTGCCATTGACATAATCGGAATCATCCGAGGCAAGCCAGACAGCGGCTTTAGCCACATCTTCAACTTCACCCACTCGACCAGCAGGAATGAGCTGTAGCAACTGAGCTTCTGCTTCAGGGGTTTCCCAGGCTGATTTGTTGATGGGAGTTTTAATCGCACCTGGAGCAATACTATTGACGCGAACTTTCTGGGAGGCAAGTTCTTGGGCAATCGTTTGCATCATGATGTTAATGCCACCTTTACTAGCGGCATAGTTGATGCGACCTTGCCAGGGAATAATCTCGTGTACCGAGCTTATGCAAATGATCTTGCCAGCAGCAGATGAAATGTCAGGTCGTACGCCGCGACGCAGAAACTCTTGGGCTGCTTCCCGCGCACATAAAAACTGTCCGGTCAAATTTACGCCCATGACTGCATTCCACTGGTCAATGCTCATATCTACAAATGAGGCATCTTTTTGCAATCCCGCATTGTTGACCAGAATGTCAATTGTGCCAAAGTGATCGAGGGTCTGGGAGAACATCGCCTTGACTTCATCTTCTTTGCTAACGTCAGCCTGAATGGCGGTCGCTTCTCCTTGGGAGGATTTAATGTCGTCTACAATTTTTTCAGCGTTCTCGGAGTGGGAATGGTAATTGACGGCAACTGAGGCTCCTGCCCCTGCCAGATGGCGAGTGATCGCTTCGCCGATTCCAGAGCTACCACCCGTAATGAGTGCTTTTTGACCTTTAAGCAGGTAAGGGGAAAAACTCATAAGAAATTCAAAATTCCAAATTCACGTAGGGAAATCTAAGCTCCCGTATGGAAGAGTTTTAACTCGATAGTAGTGTAAGTTTTTTTCGTTAAAACCTGTCTATAGGTAGAGTTGTCGGTATCGCTAAGACGCTATCTCACGCACCAACAGTTTACAATTGAGACGAGCAGGGTAGTAGGAGCGAATCGGCGAGTTCCCCCTACCGAAGAAATTAACAGTCTGGTTACAGAGATGGAAGCAAAGCCCACGTTTTGTAAACGTGGGATGTAGCGTGGTTAGCTTCAGCTAACGTGATACCCCACTTTCCTATCACCACGCCCAT
>PXPT01000026.1:10141-22713 GCA_003021505.1 Cyanobacteria bacterium QS_4_48_99
CACACGGTGGATGCTTGCTTAGAGGCTCGGCTCCGACCTGGAAGTCGTAAAACTCTGGCTCCTCAGTGATCCAAGAATCCCACGTGCTTGAGCCGTGGGGTGTCAAGATATCCCAATCGGACTAGTAATCGCTCCTACTCAATGGCAACCGTGTAATTGCATTGCTCCCAATTCTCGCTTGCTATCCAAAAAAAGGTGAATTGAATGGGATCTTGCTGCTCCTGGGCGACTGGAATATCCACATACTCAATGCCCAAGGTGGTGGCAGTAGCGGTGGTATCTTCGACTGTTTGCCAGTTGTTCTGTGACCAGCGGAGCTGGAAGGATTCCGCTGCCTGAATTCGTAGCGTGTAGCCTCGCTTGACAGCATTCACCTGGCGGTTGAACTTCCAGACTTCCAAGGATTTACACGCACTGCGATCACTTTGGTATCGGTGTGCCACTTCTGGGATCAAGTCAAACACCTTACCATCGAGGCTAGAGCGCAGCAGTTTAATATACTCTGCATGTGCCCACATCAGGGGCATGGCGGAACCCGTTGGCTGTCCCAGGTACATGTGCTCTTCTGGGCGATCCGGCTCATCCCAGACTTGCTCTGGCAACAATCCCGTGTCCGAGGCAAATCCCTCCATCGCCTGGATCAATGATTTGACATCACCACCTACGCTTAACTCGTAGTGCCCCCGTTCCCCCGTCAAGAGAGGCCAAGCTCTCCCCTTGCCGCCACCCACAAAAGGACCACCATCCTCACGCTGCCCAAACCCATCGTGGTTATAACGATGCCACGCCGGACCAAAGGGCGTATCCACTTTCAGAACCTCATCCACCACTTTCAGAGAATCGACAATAATGGGATCATCGGGTTTGCGAATGCCGTAGCGCACTAACTGCAAAAACCCTGCATCAACAATTTCCTTCGCCGGAAACTCTAGCGCATCTGGCAAGTGAAAACTGAGGGAAAGGGTGCTGTGGTTGGGATATTCGTTGGGATGGGGATTATTCACATCTGCTGGCGTAATTCGAATGTAGTGGCGTTCGATTTCAGGAACCAGCGTCCCTGCTGTCGTCACTGTCCAGTCTTCAATATGACATTCTAGGAAGTCAGCATATTCCTCCATGAACTGGGCGGTTGCTTCATCTCCATGTTGGCGGGCGAAGCTGGCTGCACAGATCAGGGCAGCAATGTTAGATGCCAAAGTAGAGGGAGAATAGCCGCCACTCTCCTCCCAGCGTTCCTGTTCCGTGGCAGGTCCGTGGTGAATCAGAAAACCCGCCGCCCGTGCCACCATGGGATAGAAATCGAAGTACAAGGGCACATCTTGCTGGCGCAGTTGCCAAGCCAAGAGAATGGGAAAAGCCACCTCATCTAGCTGAATGCCTGTCCAATGGGGTTCGCCACTAATCCAGAAATTTTGGGGAAAGCCGCCATCCTCTTGCTGGGTGGTAGCGAGATAAATTAGCGATCGCAAAGCTGTATCGCTATTTCCAGCAGCCAATAAACCTGTGGCACCATTGACCAGATCCCGCGTCCAGACCCGATGATACCCCATATCATCGCGATCGCCCCTGGCTTCGCCCCAAGGGACGGAAAGGGACGCGATTAGGGCACCCTGATAGGTCTTATCTTCGTGAGCCATAATCAGGTTGAAGCTGCTGTGGGCGAGGTTGCCTTCATCCCCTGCCGCCTTTCCTAGGGGCAAGAGGCGATCACTGGAGCGCTCCCACTGCTGCTTATAACGCTGTCGCTTTCCTGGGAAGGAAAGGTTGAGGGACTGAAAAAGCTTGGAAACAGCGGCTTGGATACTATCACCAAAAGCCAGTCCCAGAACAAACTCGTAACTCCGCTCCAAGTTCAGTTGCCCCGTCAAGGCAAGGTTGCCATCTAGGGCGCAATCAAATTCCCAATCCAGCTCGAAATTCTCAGCCAAATCTGTATAGCCATCACTGCTACCTACGTAGCCACAGGAGAGACGGCTAAAGGGGATTGTGGCACCTAGCACCAGCCAGGTTTCTCCTTTGCAAGCCACTAGAAGTTTTTTTCCAGAGACTTCAATTACATAAGCATTATTACCCCAACCTCCTACCTCCAGATGGGGGGCACACAGAGTGTAAAGCTGGAGTTGGGAAAGAATGGACTGCCCTCCCCTTAACCGGGTGTGCTGTAGAACGCAAGGAAGGTGGGGATCGCTGATTACTTCTTTAATGACCGCATAGCGCCCCTGGGGGTCTCGATTGGTAATGCGGTATCCTGGCGCACCAGGCCACAGACGCTCCACCAGGGAGTGGAGATGGCGCTTCTCTTCGTGAAAAAAGTTTTGACCATCCGTGACTAGGTACTGAAGATCCCGAATTTGGGGTTGGTCTACTGTAGGATAGTAGACTTCGGTGATAACGCCATTCCAGAGCGTAAACCAAACGCGACTAGAGGTGTGGTAGGCAGTTCCGACTCCATCTTTGTTGGCATGGCTCCATCTAGGCACAATTCCCGGTGCCCCAAAAGCCTTTTTTTGACTGCGAAACTTTACCATCTCCACTCCTAGAAATTAAAAATTGAAACTTAAAAATTAAAATTTGGAATAAGGCTAAAGGCAAGAGGCAAAAAGCAAAAGTAACTTCTACTGAAGCTCTATAAACGTTAGTGCTTTCGCCTTTCGAGACGCATACCGCCATTCGGGTTTTGCCTTTTTAATTGTTCCTTTTTAATTGTTTTAGATGGGAACCTGCGCACTTTAAATTTTAAATTTTGCATTTTGAATGTTTAATGGTTTCTGCGACAACGGCTGCGAACTGTATGGTTGGAGCAACCAAACTCCCACCTGCGGAAAGCTGAGGAGCGATCGCCAATCGCCATCGACTTGTAGAATTCTAGAGTAAGCTGCTAAACCGCTCAACAACTGATTTATGACCAAATTTCGCGGTCAACGTCAAGCCTTCGGGCATCCTGGAATTGAACCCCGCTGGACTCATGGTTGTAAAGACGGTGTGGGAACTGCCTATGCTGTTTCCAGTAGTGCTTGGTTCACCATTTGGAATGGTGTGGTGACAGAGGTCTATCATCCCACCAGCGATCGCCCTCAGATGCGAGATTTGCAGTATCTTATTAGTGATGGGGAAACCTTTTTTCACGAAGAAAAGCGCCATCTCGACACTACAGTAGAAGGGATGGGGAAACATACCCTCGGATACCGCATTACTAATCGAGATCCCCAAAGACGTTACGCCATCCACAAAGAAATTATCAATGATCCTCATCTGCCTTGTGTCCTGCAACGCACTTGGCTAACAGGCGACATGGAGGGGAGACTCGGTGAGTCGCCCTTACTTTCACGTCTGCGGCTCTATGCCCTCTGTGCCCCTCACCTAGAAGTGGGAGGCATGGGCAACAACGCTTATGTAGTTCAAGTTGCTGGTCGAGATATCCTGATGGCGGAAAAAGAGGGCACTTGGCTGGCACTAGCAGCAGATATTCCCTTTAAACGCCTCTCTTGCGGTTATGTAGGCAAAAGCGATGGGGGGCAAGATTTATTAGATAATTTCGAGATGGATTGGGAATTTGATCGCGCTCTGGATGGCAATGTCGCTCTCACTGGGGAACTCGACCTCTCGCAGGGATATGAATTCACTCTGGCAGTCGCTTTTGGCAGAACGCTCCACAAAGCCACAACCACCCTGTTCCAATCCCTAGACGTTCCCTTTAAACAACACGCACGCCGCTTTATAGACCAGTGGGAACGCACTCGCGGCAAAATCCTTTCCTTGGAAAAAGCAGCAGAAGATGAAGGCAATCTCTACCATAGTAGTTTTAGCCTCCTGCTTGCTCACGAAGACAAAAGCTATCCTGGCGCGATGATTGCCTCGCTTTCCATTCCTTGGGGACAAGCCAAAGGAGATGAAGGCGAGTTTGGTGGCTACCACTATGTCTGGCCCCGCGATTTAGTTAATAGTGCTACAGCGCTACTGGCAGCGGGGGATCAGGAAACTCCCCTACGGATATTGATCTATCTCGCCACCTCGCAGCAAGCAGACGGCGGCTTTCCCCAAAACTTCTGGATTCACGGCGAAGCAGACCGAGGCGGTGTCCAGCTCGATGAAGTTGCCTTCCCCATTTTACTGGCATGGCGACTTTACCGAGCAGATGCCTTGCGTAACTTCGATCCCTACCCCATGGTTATCTCTGCCGCGAGTTACCTGATTCGGCATGGTCCCGCTACGCAAGAGGAACGGTGGGAACAGTCGAGTGGGTATTCCCCAGCCACTCTCGCAACAAGCATTGCGGCGCTAATTTGTGCGGCTTGCTGGACGCGGGACAGGGGCGACAAGCAGACAGCTGATTTTATAGAGCAATACGCCGACTTTTTAGAGTGTCACATCGAAGACTGGACGGTAACGACCGAAGGAACCCTCGTTCCCGAGATTAAGCAGCACTATATTCGGATTCACCCGGCTGATGTCAATGACCCCCAACCTGATGAAGACCCCAACCGAGGCACGCTCTACATTCCTCATCGCCACCCAGACGCGCAACAGGAATTCCCCGCCAAGGAAATTGTTGACCCCAGCTTTCTAGAACTGGTTCGCTATGGCATTCGCAATCCTAATGACCCCTTGATTGTGGATTCCCTGCAAGTGGTGGATGTAGTCTTGAAAACAGAAACTCCGGTAGGTCCGGTGTGGCGGCGCTACAACCACGATGGTCACGGACAGCGAGATGACGGGAGTGCCTGGCAAGGCTGGGGAACGGGACGTTCCTGGACACTGCTTGTCGGTGAAAGAGGAGAATACGAACTAGCAGCAGGGCGGGATGTCAAACCTTTTATCCGGGCAATGGAAGGATTTGCCTCACCTACAGGTCTATTACCAGAGCAGGTTTGGGATGCCCCCGATATTCCCGAAGCTCACATGTATTTGGGAGATGCGACTGGTTCGGCAACGCCGCTCATGTGGGCACACTCGGAGTATATCAAGCTGTTGCGGTCTAGTTTTGATGGGGTGGTATTCGAGTTGATTCCCGAGGTGCAAAAGCGTTATGGGGAACGGACAGCCTGCGAGTTACTCGAAATTTGGAAGCCTAATCGGCAAGTTCGCAAAGTGAAGCCGCTTTACACGCTACGGATTCAGCATCCGAACTCATTTTGCCTACATTGGTCAGCCAATGAGTGGGAAACGGTAGAGGACACTCCCTCCAAGAAAACCTCTCTCGCGATTGAGTATGTTGATATTCCCATCTCCCCCAAGCAGTCAGGAACCCCCATCCGCTTCACTTTCTTCTGGACTGATCAAGACCAGTGGGAAGGACAGGATTATGAAGTAGCGGTTACGGGTGGATTTTGAAGGAGGAATGCAGAATGATGAGTGCGGAGCCGATGTTTGATGTCGATTTCTTACGGGTTAACTCCTCCTCACTCCTCCCTCATCCCTCATCCTTACTTTCTTAGGAGAAAGCAATGCCGACTCTGACTCTCAATGACGTTAATTTACCCTACCCTGATCCCCTCCATCCCATTATCGTCCACTTTGTGATCGCAATGGTGTTTTTTTCCTTTTTCTGCGACTTGGTGGGCTATTTTACTCGCAGACACCATTTCTTCGAGGTGAGTTTTTGGAACATGTTTGTGGCTGCCATCGCTATCTTCTTTGCTGTCATCTTCGGTCAGTTTGAAGCAGGTTTGGCAAACCCCTACGAGGCAGCACAGCCAGTCTTGAATTATCACACCTTTACAGGTTGGTCGCTTTCAGCAATTGTTGTTGCCATTACTGCATGGCGCTTCGTGATTCGCAACCGCACTCCAGTGAAGATTCCACTCGCTTACTTGGGGGTTGCCACGTTTTTAATTTGCTTAGTTTCTTTGCAAGTGTATCTCGGCACTCGACTGGTTTGGGAATATGGTTTACACGTCAAGCCCGTTGTGGAAGCGACTGAGCAGGGAGTCTTACGATGAACTCGCAACTTATGGGGCTGTTGGAATTGAAGCAGGGTGCGAATAATCTCCCCTACGAGATCCCCATGCACCCGAATTTAGTCCATTTCACCCTAGGTTTATTCATCATCGCCATTGTCTTTGATATCGCAGGAGCTCTTTTTCCCCTAGAACGACCAATTCTAAAGTTTTTGGGTCTCCCTGCCCTCCGCTCAGGCTTTTTTGAGGTGGGCTGGTACAACCTGGTAGCTTCAGCAGCTATCACATTTTTCACGGTAGCGTGGGGCTTTTTCGAGGCGATGCTGGCAAAATTGCCCGCTAAGGTCGAGAGTGATTGGGGATTCGGGGCGAAAGCGACTTTGCTTTTGCACGGCTTGGGTGGAATCTTGCTGTTGGCGGCAATTGTTGCAATGGCTGTTTGGCGAGGATTGCAGCGCTATCGCTGCCGCAGGAATGCCCCCAGGCAGGTGCAGTGGAGCTACTTACTCGTAGGCATTGTAATTTTGGGCATCATGTACGTTCAGGGAACGCTGGGAGCGCAATTGGGAGACGAGTTTGGGATTCATGTCACCGCTGCCAACTTGCTCGAGAACAGCAAAAATCCCAACGTACAGCTCAAGTAACCCAGCCAATTGATCTAACAAGAGTGGTGATGTTGAGAATTTTAGAATATATAGTCTTGGCTATTGGTGCAGCGGCGATTATTGTCGTTAGCTACTGGCTCGGACAGCAAGCTTACTCCTGGATGCCTTTGGAGGCAAGCACGGATGCGGAACGGATTGACGATCTGTTTAGCTTCCTGGTTTGGTTGAGTTCAATCATCTTCTTTGGGGTGATTGGCATGATTGTGTACGCGATTATTTTTGATCGGGCAGCTCAGAAAGACTATAGCGAAGGTCACTCCACTCGGGGCAATGCCAAGATAGAAGCGCTTTGGACAGGGGGTCCAGTGCTACTGGTGTTGTGGATTTCGGTTTACAGCTTTGACATCTATCAGCAAATGGATATCGAGGGTCCAATACAGGTGCTAGGAGAGCTGCCTGCGGGGGCTGAACCAGTTGACGCTGCACCAGCGAGCAATGCTTTTCAGCCCGTTGTAGAGATTGAGGTATTTGCTAGGCAGTGGGATTGGACTTTCCGCTACCCGAAACGGAATGTCACCAGTAGGGAATTGCATTTGCCAGTGAATCGGCGCATTCGCCTAGTGTTGCATGCGGAGGATGTTCTCCACGGGTTCTATGTCCCTGCGTTCCGCATCAAGCAGGACATCATCCCTAATCGTCCCATTGACTTTCAGCTCCTTCCTACTCGTGTGGGCAAGTATCAGCTACAAGATTCCCAACTCAGCGGAACCTACTTCGCCCTGATGCAGGCAGATGTATACGTCGATTCCCCGCAGGATTATACTCAGTGGCTTGCAGAGGCAAATACTCGCAGCGAGGTGATCGCTAATCGAGCGGCAACCGAACACGCTCAACCAACCAAGAGAATTTTCAAGAGCAACTGGGATACTGTCTCTCCAGTCCAATCTCCCGTTGTCAGTCCTTCCAACTGAAATCTAGTTCAATTTCACTCATGCTCAATATTGACGGGTTACAGAGGTTATCCGATACTGCTAATGCCTACTGTTGTTCTGGTTGGTCCCTACAGTTTTATTTTCTTTAGCTCTGATCGGGGCGAGCCTGCTCACATCCATGTAAAGCGAGATCGGCAAATTGCTAAATTTTGGCTCCATCCTATTTCTGTTGAGAAGAACCGAGGCTTTCAGGAATATGAATTGAATCAAATTGCTAGGTTAGTAGAAGAAAATTAAACAGTGTTGCTGGATGCATGGCGTGACTACTTTGACACTTGAGACAGACCCAATCGTAAATCAAGTCATCGTCACTGATGAGAAACTAATAGTAGATTTAGCTGACGGTCGCAGCCTCAGTGTTCCCCTAGCCTGGTATCCCCGTTTGATGCACGCTTCCTCTGAAGAACGGCAAAACTGGCAATTACTGGGTGATGGCTATGTAATTGAGTGGAGTGATTTGGACGAGCATATCGGGATCGAAGGGTTGTTAGCAGGTAGACGGAGCAGTGAAAGCCAGCGATCGCTTGAGCGTTGGTTAGCGACACGGACTACTTCTGCTAATTGAGTTGAAGTGCCGCGGTCTAACAAGTTGTTGCAGCCAACAGCCGAAAGCCCTTGGTACTGAGTTAGAGGATATATACTGCTGCTGAACTGGGTCATTGTTTGACACTCCCACGACTTCAAGTCGTGGGATTCTTGAGCTGAACATTGCCTCTTTCAGTTGCCCTACTTGAGGTCTTACGCGCTCATGTCTACGGTATGCTCCGTACTCTTCAAGCGTTACTTTTTGTCTGCCCGACAGTAGTTTCGTAGCGATAGAATTTTTAAAAGCTACTCACCTACTCTCGCATAGATCAATTACATTTCCAACGAGATAGTAGGACTTCTGGAGAAAACCCCAAATCTATGTTGCCCTTCTAGGTTCAGATGTCTTTCGACAACCAAGCTGATATTTAACGTTGTTTTCGCTACCCACAGCTATATTTTAAGATGGTTGAAACACAGTTGTGGGGATAGTTTTGTCAGTAAAAAGTGTGTTTTCACGTTAGAAGCAAGCTAACCACGCTACATCCCACGTTTTAAAACGTGGGTTTTGCTTACTTTTGATAAGAAAGATAATCGATGACTAATCACCCTGCTCAAGGCATTACCGACGCTGGTTCCTCCGAAAATTCCCCCAGCAAATCTCAAAGCTGGTGGCGCTATTTCACTTTTAACACCGACCATAAGGTGATTGGGATTCAGTATTTGGGGACGAGCTTCTTCTTTTTCCTCTTTTGCTGCCTAGTGGCACTGTCCAGGCGGGCTGATGGTCTTACCCGCCACTCAGTATTCTCAACCCGTCCGGTCAACTGTTTAACGGTCAACTCTTGTGGTGTCTGAGTATTATCCTGCTGGGGATCTCCTCGATTATGGCAGCAGTGAACTTTGTAACCACGATCCTGTGGCTGCGAGCACCGGGCATGTCGTTATTCCGAATGCCTGTTTTTGTCTGGACAGTCCTAAGTGCCCAACTGCTCCAACTAGTTTTCCTGCCTTCCCTGACTGGCGCAGCAATCATGCTGTTTTGTGACCTCACCCTGGGAACAAACTTCTTCAACGAACAAGGCGATCCAGTTCTCTACCAGCACTTATTCTGGTTCTACTCCCATCCCACAGTTTACGTTTGGGCACTGCCTGCCTTCGGTGTTTTCTCGGAGGTAATCCCTGCCTTCAGCCGCAACCCCCTGTTTGGCTATCGCTCAGTGGCACTCGCTTCGTTCGGCATCGCCGTACTCAGCTCTTTTGTTTGGGTGCATCATCTGTTCGCCAGCGGCACTCCTGAGTGGATGCGGATGTTGTTCATGTTCTCCACCGAGCTTATTGCCGTCCCCACCGGCATCAAGGTGTTCGCTTGGACTGCTACTGTCTGGAAGAGCAAGCTTCACTTAGAAACGCCCATGCTATTCGCCCTCGGAGGGGTGGTGATGTTTCTTTTTGGCGGCATCACTGGTGTCATGCTCGGTGCAGTACCGTTCGACCTACACGTCAACAACACCCATTTCGTGGTGGGACACTTTCACTACCTGGTTTTCAATACCATCACGATGGCAATCTTCGCAGGGATCTACTTCTGGTTTCCCAAGATGACTGGGCGGATGTATGCCGAAGGCTGGGGCAAAATCCACTTCTGGCTGACTTTTCTCGGTGCTAACCTCACCTTCTTCCCCATGTTCCCGTTGGGGTTACAAGGCATGGTGCGCCGAGTTTCCTCCTACGCTCCAGAATATGCGGGATGGAATGTCATTGCCAGCCTGGGAGGGTTCCTGCTAGGAGTATCCACGCTACCGTTTATCGCCAATATGGTGGTGTCGTGGTTACAAGGATCTAAAGCATCCGACAATCCCTGGCACGCTACGGGGCTAGAATGGTGTACTTCCTCACCGCCACCCCAGGATAACTTTGAGGAAACTCCGCAGGTTGACACTCCCCCCCTACAGCTACGGCATACCCAGGACGTATTAGCACACAACAGAGCAATAGTTTCTTTTTTAAAGGCAGTGAAAACTGATCGCAAAAACGCTATTTTTAGAGGTTGAGTAGCAGACGCGATCACTCACTTTTCTAATTAAAAACTCAAAAATTACCCCACTTTGCTATAGCAGTTCTTAGACTCATAAGGTACAAATTCAGAATGCGATCACTAGTCAGAGTGGACTTCAGGTGTACTCCACTTCAGTGAGAACTGCTATAATTTTAATTTTGCCTAAAAAAATGGAAAGTCCTACTCATCAAGATGAAGAGCCGATTCATCGGGATGAAAGCCCGATTGATATAGCCCGTTTGCGGCAAAAACTACCCAAACCTTTGCGGCAGTTCTTGCCCAGCGGCGGTGGGCATCACCATCGAGAGGAAGAAAAATTAACGTTCGGTTTCATCACGTTCCTCGTCTCGGAGAGCTTTATTTTCCTCAGTTTTATCGTTTCTTACCTTGCTCTGCGTTTGAGTGCTCAAGCGTGGCTACCGCCTGGAGTTTCGGGGCCAGAATTGTCTAGCTCTACAATTATTATCTCAGTGGTGCTCCTTGCTAGTAGCTTTGTCATCTACTTGGCAGAGCGTCCCGTAAGCGCAACCAACTCAACCAATTTCGCTTGCTATGGCTGCTTACCTCTGCGATGGGAGCTTTCTTCCTGCATGGTGAGATCAAAGAGTGGCTTGGTCTTGACTTCCGACTATCCACGGGGTTGGTTGGGGGGACGTTCTACTTGCTAACGGGCTTTCATAGTCTGCACGTCACCGCCGGACTCGTCTTACAGACAATTATGCTAATCCGTTCTTTCATGCCAAGAAACTACGATAAGGGTCACTTTGGCGTAACTGCAAGCACCCTGTTCTGGCACTTCGTGGACGGGGTTTGGGTTATCCTGTTTTCGATTCTCTATCTTTGGTAGTCACGTCGCTTCGCAGAGCGTCCTTAGTCCGTAGTCTGTAGTCCTTAGTGGCTAAAGCGTTGTCAAGGTTAGTACTAATGAGCAATGACTGATGACTAATAACAATTTTTAATTTTTAATTGTTATTAGTGTTCCTCATTTTCTGCTTGAGAGCGCTTCTCTTGTTCCACTTCCGCTTCTAACTGGGCGCGTTCTTCTGGAGTCATTTCTTCTAGACGCTTTTGGAGGACTGCATCCTCGTAGTCTTGGAGCTGTTGATGATAGGTCATTTTATTTGTTCCTACCCGAAACAAATAAGTCAGCAGCCAACCTAGGACTCCCCCCACTAACAGTACCTGACTCCAAATGCCTGCCTCCAAGCTGTCTAGCCCTACCACTTGCAACAGTAGATAGGCAATGCCACCTGCGGCAAAAACACCAAGAGCAATCCCAATTGCGTCAATTCGTCGCATCTATTTTCAATAGCTTGTCTTTGCTTACTGCCTCTAGCTGCCGGTGCGAATTTCCCGTCGCTTGGGGCGAAAATTCAAAAATGGACTCAGCAGCAACATTCCTGGGAAGAAAAAGAAAACCAGGAAATACATAAAACCGCGCTCAAAGGAACTTGCAAAGTACCAACGCTTTTTTAGATAAAAAAAGGTTAGTCCAGGAACCACCAAGAGGTAGAGTCCACCCAAACCCAGGTATAACAGCGCAACTAACATCAACATAGTTTTCACCAGGGGCAATCAAAAAAGTCGCTAATTCAACGTCACAATCAGCAGTCTGTCGTTGTTTTTGCTTACTTATTCAATTTTACCTTGCCTGATTCGGCGAATGGTATCGTGAAGCTCTAAGGATATCGGGTTGCAAATTGTCCCCGTTAATGCTTCAATGGTTATGATAGAACAGTGGCGTAACCCAAAATCATGGGGGCGTGGCGGAATGGTAGACGCTGCGGACTTAAACAAGTTGAGCCTTGGGGGAGAAATCTCTCAAGTGAATGCTCTCAAATTCAGGGAAACCTAAATCTGGGAATAGACAAGGCAACCCTGAGCCAAGCTTCGTAAAAGGTCAAACATCTTGACCCTACCCTTGCGAGGAAGGTGCAGAGACCCAACGGGAGCTGCCCTAACAGGTTAGGCTGAGGGTAAAGAGAGGGTCCAATTCTCAACGCCTTTACAGGCAGCAGCGAAAGCTGTGAGAGGATGAAAATCCGTTGACCTAATTAGGTCGTGAGGGTTCAAGTCCCTCCGCCCCCATAACTAATTTAAATTATAAGCTTACATAACTTTATTGAGATTGTTGATTAACTATAAGATCTAACATAATCTCAGGGCACGATCAGGTTGCGAGCGATCGCGCCTGTCCCCATCGAGTCTATACTATATGAATTCTGCTCCTCTTAACGGCAGCCCTGAAAATAAACTAAAAAGCGTAATAAAAGATACACCAACTCAAGGGCTACAAAAAGCCAAGGGGCTGTGTGCTGAATAACGCGCACCTTGAACCCCCTGCCACCAAGCCAGCAGGTAGTCCTGTAAAAGTAGTGATGGAAGTCTAAACGGCTAAGAGGATGTCTGAAAAGTTTGACTTACGCTAAAGGTCGCAACATTAACCGAATCTTCGCCACGTAGATGAAAGCTTCAGAGGTCTGGGGCAGAACTT
>PXPT01000027.1 GCA_003021505.1 Cyanobacteria bacterium QS_4_48_99
CTACACCAAAAACATCTTGCTGAACGAGGGTCTGCGAGCCTGGATGGCTCCCGAAGACCAACCCCATCAGAAGTTTGAATTCCCAGAGGAGGTACTACCACGTGGTAACGCTCTCTAATACTTCAACAACAGTTACAGGCAGTGGTCGCGACCTAGAATCAACAGGTTTTGCCTGGTGGGCTGGTAACGCCCGTCTGATCAACCTTTCTGGTAAACTCTTGGGCGCTCACGTTGCCCATGCTGGACTAATCGTCTTCTGGGCGGGTGCGATGACGCTATTTGAGGTCGCCCACTTTGTCCCAGAGAAGCCCCTATACGAGCAGGGCATGATTCTTTTGCCTCACCTAGCCACTCTAGGCTGGGGCGTCGGTCCTGGTGGTGAAATTATCGACACCTTCCCCTACTTTGTAGTGGGAGTGCTGCACTTGATTTCCTCCGCCGTTCTGGGGCTGGGTGGCATCTATCACGCCGTTCGTGGCCCCGAGACCTTAGAAGAGTATTATTCCTTTTTTGGCTACGACTGGAAGGACAAGAACAAGATGACCACCATCTTGGGGTTCCACCTCATCGTGTTGGGGATTGGAGCATTTTTGCTGGTATTCAAGGCAATGTTCTTCGGTGGCGTTTACGACACCTGGGCTCCCGGTGGCGGGGATGTCCGCACCATTACCAATCCCACCCTTAACCCGGTTGACATCTTCGGATATCTCTTCAGTTCTCCCTTTGGTGGAAGTGGCTGGATTGTCGGTGTCAATAATATGGAAGATATTATTGGCGGTCACATCTGGGTTGGTTTGATTTGCATTGGTGGTGGGATTTTCCACATTCTCACTAAGCCCTTTGGTTGGGCTCGTCGCGCCTTTATCTGGTCGGGTGAGGCTTACCTCTCCTACAGCTTGGGTGCACTAGCACTGATGGGATTCATTGCCACTGGTTTTGGCTGGTTCAATAACACTGCCTATCCCAGTGAGTTTTACGGTCCCACTGGTCCGGAAGCTTCCCAAGCACAGACACTGACCTTCATTATTCGTGACCAGCGCTTGGGAGCGAATGTGGGTGCTGCCCAAGGTCCCACTGGTCTTGGTAAATACCTAATGCGCTCTCCCACTGGCGAAATTATTTTCGGTGGCGAAACCATGCGCTTCTGGGACTTCCGTGGTCCTTGGCTAGAGCCGCTACGTGGACCTAACGGTCTTGACTTAGACAAAGTAAGAAACGATATTCAGCCCTGGCAGGCTCGTCGTGCGGCTGAGTATATGACTCACGCTCCCCTGGGTTCGATTAACTCGGTGGGTGGCGTAGCAACCGAGATTAACTCCTTTAACTTTGTGTCTCCGCGTTCTTGGCTAGCGACTTCTCACTTTGTGTTAGCTTTCTTCTTGCTAATTGGCCACCTGTGGCACGCAGGAAGAGCTAGGGCGGCTGCTGCTGGCTTTGAGAAAGGCATCAATCGCGAAAGGGAGCCAGCTCTGTCCATGCCTGACCTTGACTAGATTGGCAATTTCTTGAGCAACTAAAGCTTAGATAATTTGATGGGCTCCTGCTACAGTGCAGGAGCTTTTTTTTTCTTTGGAAATGAGATTTTTGGGTTCTCCCTTCTGATAGAAGTAAGCGCTTCCTCAACTTGGTATACTTAGGCTAGTAAGATTCAATTAAGGAGAAAATACTATGGGTATTGTAATTTGGGCAGTTTTAGGTCTAATTGCAGGTGCGATCGCCAAAGCGATTTATCCGGGGGAGCAAGGTGGTGGAATTCTTGCCACCATGGCACTCGGCATCGTTGGCTCTCTCTTAGGCGGATTTATTGGTAAATCTGTGTTTGGGGTGGGCGCAGCAGCGACAGGCTCTTTATCGATACCGGGTATTATCACTGCTGTGGTCGGAGCAATTATCGTTATCTTTATCTGGGGCTTGCTAACCAAGCAGAGTTCCTAAGCTTGACACGCGGATTTTGGATTTCGGATTTGAGATTTTCCAGAAGGGGTCACGCCCATTCCCATGCGAGAAAATTGCCACTTCGTTAATCCAAAATCTAAAACTCAGTATGAGTCTGTTTCTTCAGGGAATAGGGTAGTGGGAATGGTTAAGCAGCGAGCAGTTGTTGCTCCAACAAGTGAGCAATCCGAGCGGCTGCTCCTGATTCTCCCATCCTTCGCCGCCCATTCTCGGCAATGTGTTGCAGACGGTTAGGGTCATGCAGCAGGGATGGGATCACGCTCGCTACATCCGCAGGCTGCTCGACCAAAATTAGAGATGAACCTAACAGGCGTGCTTGCGCTTCGGCAAAGGCGGGAGTGAACTGAGGACCCTTGCCAGGAATCGTGATCGCAGGTTTGCCTAAACCGACAAATTGTTCGGTAGCAGTTCCAGCCATTGCGATCGCCAAATCAGCCATTAGCAAGCAATCGTGGTAAGCTTGCTGAGTCAGCAACAGCGTGGCGTTTTTCTGGGTAAAAACAAAGGCATTCGGCTCAAAAATGGGAGTAGAAACAGGTAAACTCGGCTGAGATGCCCAACCTGTAGCAGTGAGATAATCGCACAGAGGAGCGAGATCCAAAGCCGGAGCAACTGCGCCGAGAAAGTACAACGGTTGCTCGCTGAAGGTAGACATTACCCCAGCTACTGCCTGGATAATTTGCTGCCAATTACGGTAAGCCTCTGGTGCTCTTGAACCTGGCAACAGGAGTATCCGAAGTGGTTGTATCGGCTCGCTCACTTCAGTACCAGGATGTTTAGGTGAAATCCCATCCATCATAGGATTGCCTAAATCAAACGCCGGAACCGAATACTGCTGCAAAACTTCTGTTGTGAGCTTGTCTCTTGGAAACACCGCCTTGCAACGCCGACAACGCATCAGCCCACGCTCCCAAGGCATATAAACCGAACCTAACCAGCGCTCCAAGCGGGAAGTCTGAGACAACCATCCCGCTTCATTTTGCAAGTAATACTCTGACTTCGCTGTGCCCACAAAGGCATAGGGGAGCCCGCTCAACCAAGCAAACAACAGCGGCACAATATCTCCCACTGCCAGGACTGTTGCTGGTTCTGCCTGGGAAAGTCCCCATTCTCGGATAGCTTTGTATTGAGCAAGCGTCAGCCGGAGTAACCCTCCTTGCAGATCCCGCCACAACTGACGACCATCCATATAAACAAAGCCACCAGAAGGCATTTTCTGCACGGAACCAATCATGGGGATACCCAATTGGGTATAAGCATGCCCTTCACCCACTAACGGCAATGCTGCTAGCTCCAGGGTATCGCTTTGAAGCTGCAATTGCTCCAAAATGCGAACCGCGATCGCATCCTCGCCATGACCATTGCTCAGACAAAGTATTTTCATCAGAACTTACGCAGTCCTCGCTTGCCTTTGCCGCATAAATTTAATCAATGCTCCTCTATTCTCGGTCTCCTCTGTGTCTGGGTGTTTCGTGAAATTCCTTTACTGGGTGAATTCTATTTATCAAAATAAGCGAATGCTTAGATGAGTCCTTTTAGTAGTCAAGTATACAAAACTGCTAAGAATTTGCTTTTGTTTTTAAACATGACAAGGACGTTAAAAGCAACTGTTTGGGCAGCATTAGTGCAGCAAATTAAGCGCATTAATTTGTCTCGGCGATTATTCTGCGCCAGGTCTTAGTATAGCGTTTACTGAAAGGAAAAAATTATGCCAGAAGTCACTACTCCTGCTTATCAAACCGGCGACTATTTTGTCGATTACGAAGAAAAAGTTTTCCCCGATTTTAAAGCAGAACCAGGGGCAAAAGCCTTAGTAACTTTTCATACAGTTGCCTTTGAAGGGTCAATTGGTTTAGTCAACCTTAAAACAGCAACTCGCCTACTCCGTAAGGGATTTGACACCACTATTTTGCTCTATGGTCCTGGTGTTACTCTGGGCATTCAACGGGGATTTCCCACAATCGGCGACAGTGCCTTCCCTGGTAATCAAGCAATGAACGATCAAATTAGCAAGTTTATCTCTGAGGGGGGTAGTGTCTATGCCTGCCGCTTTGCCCTACAAGCACTCTGAGGTCATGGTGAACCTTCTCTAATTCCTGGTATTCGCCCGATTCATCCTTACGATGTCCTAGATATTATTCTGATGCATCGCAGGGAAAATGCTTTCATTATGGATACCTGGACACTTTAGGGTTAAAGGTTGAAGGTTGAATGTTGGAAGGTGATTACGCGCCCTGCAACCTTCTAGCTCTCACGGAGACAAAAGATCAAGGAGGAAGATTGTGGATTACTCTGGCACAATCAAAGCGGCAGCAGTGCAGCTTAGTCCAGTTCTTTTTAGTCGGGAAAAAACGACAGAAAAAGTCCTCCAAGCGATCGCGGATGCTGCCTCGGAAGGGGTACAACTGATTGTCTTTCCAGAAACCTTTATTCCCTACTATCCCTACTTTTCATTTGTTCAACCGCCAGTTCTAACGGGTAAGGAGCATCTGCGGCTTTATGAGGAAGCAGTGGTGGTTCCCGGTTCTGTCACTGAAGCGGTGAGTCGAGTAGGGCGTTCCCATAAAATGGTAGTGGTTCTGGGCGTGAATGAGCGTGACAATGGCAGGCTTTATAATACCCAACTCATTTTTGATGCAGACGGCACACTTGGGCTGAAGCGGCGAAAAATCACCCCAAGCTACCACGAGCGGATGATTTGGGGTCAAGGGGATGGTTCGGGCTTACAAGCACTAGATACCGCAGTTGGTCGGGTGGGTGCTCTAGCTTGCTGGGAACACTACAATCCCCTAGCGCGATTTGTCCTCATGTCCCAACACGAGCAAATTCACTGCTCTCAGTTTCCCGGTTCGATGGTGGGACAAATCTTTGCCGATCAAATGGAAGTCACTATGCGCCATCATGCCTTGGAGTCGGGCTGCTTTGTAGTCAATGCCACCGCTTGGTTATCGCCAGAGCAGGCAGGGCAAATTACTACAGATAAAAAAATGCAGCGGGTTCTCCAGGTTGGCTGCCAGACAACCATAATTAGCCCAGAGGGAAATCACCTCTGTACCCCGATTACCGAAGGAGAAGGAATGGTGATCGCCGAGCTCGACTTATCCCTCATTACTAAGCGCAAGCGCATGCTGGACTCGGTGGGGCACTATGCCCGCCCAGATCTACTGCAACTTCAGCTCAATACGGAAGCGAGAACCAATCTGAAGGTGACTGGTCAAGCTACCGACACCTCGGCAGTGGGCGACACTGATTCCGATGGGATGAGTGAGCAGTCGGCAGAGCAATTCACCACCAGAAGTGAGGTGTGAGCGCGTGAGAGCGTGAGAAAAAGCTCCAGGGGCAGGGAAGTAAGAAAAAGCAAAGGGGCTCCAGGAGCAGGGGAGGAAGAAGACGCGGGGACGCGGGGAGCTGCGGGAAAGAAGTGAAAGCGTGAAAGCGTGAGTGCGTGAGAGTGTTGGAAATAGAATAAATTTTTCTATCAAACCAGCCCATCTACCTCCTCACTACCCCTCACTTTCCGCTCTCGGCTAGGCGTGCGTCATCATCTCTCCGCGTCAGTCCCAAAAGCGTCGCAATCGCAGCGAGCGGAGCGAGCGAGAAAGGAACTCTCCGCACCTCCGCACCCCGCACCTCTGCACAGAAACCTCCTCACCCCTCACTCCTCACTTTTTTCCTTGAAGAAAGCTGACAGCCAACAGCTTATGAATAAACAACAGTTGATTACAGAATTACAGTCTCAAGGAGTAAGGTTAATTGACCAAGAAGTAGGGGCTACAGGTCGCCAAGGTGGTGCTGGACCATCAGACCACAAGGCAATTACGGTAGACGATACCACAGTGATGGTGCCAATTTTTACAGGCAATGCGGCGCGATCGCCCTATGGAGCCAGGGTGGACTCCCAAACTCAGCAAACTGTCCTAGAACTAGATGGAGAAGCAGTTGCGCCAATTGATTTCCCCAGGCAACCCCAATTCTACAGCTTAAAGACAGCAGAGGGAATTCCTTACCATAAAATTGCTCTACTGCACAGCCATGACGTTTTAGCAACCACGGTTCTCCAAACCTGCACGCGCTATAGCGATGCGGCAACTGCCTGTCAGTTCTGTGCCATTGGTCAATCCTTGGAGGCAGGACGTACCATTGCCCGCAAACCCCCTTCCCAGCTAGCGGAAGTAACAGAGGCGGCAGCGCGCCTAGATGGGGTTAAACACGTAGTCATGACTACTGGAACCCCAAACGTGAGCGATCGCGGTGCGGCTTACCTGGCTGAATGTGCCCAAGCAATTCGCGCCAGGGTGGATCTCCCCATCCAAGCCCAATGCGAACCCCCGGATGACTTTACTTGGTTTGATCACCTGAAATCAGCAGGTGTGGACAGTCTTGGGATGCACTTGGAAGCGATTGACCCAGCAGTTCGGGCACAGATTATGCCAGGGAAAGCAACTGTCCCGGTAGAGTATTACTTTGATGCCTTTGCAGCAGCAGTCAAAGTCTTTGGGTGGGGGGAAGTCAGTACGTATATCTTAGCAGGCCTAGGAGATGAACTCGAAACGCTTTTAGCTGCCTGCGAGCGACTGATTGCGCTGGGCGTTTATCCCTTTGTCATACCTTTTGTGCCCATTACTGGTACACCCCTAGCAGAACACTCTCCTCCTACCAGTGAATTTATGTACACCCTTTACCAGGAGGTAGGAGCAATGCTCAAACAGGCAAGAATGTCTTCCGAGAACCTCAAAGCCGGCTGTGCCAAATGTGGTGCTTGTTCAGCTATCTCCACCTTTGAAGGAAGGATGAGTGATGAAGGATGAATTGAGCTTGCGAGAACGTTACAGTTTCCAATTGGCGCTGTCTCCTCCCAAAGTTAGTGCTTATTTTCAACTCCGACACCAGATTTTTTGTGAGGAGCAAAGACTTTTTACAGGCAGCGACGAAGACGAACTTGATGAAATTGCCTATCCGATTGTAGCCACTGCCACTGATGCTCGCGTAGTAGGAGTGGTGCGCATCTACGAACTAGAACCAGGACTTTGGTATGGAGGACGACTAGGAGTCCATCGAGATTATCGTCGAGTGGGCTGCATTGGCAAGGGATTAATTTACAAAGCAGTTACCACAGCTAACACCTGGGGATGCAAACAGTTTTTAGCAACAGTGCAGAAGCCCAACGCTCGATTCTTCCAGCGCCTCCATTGGCAATCTCTTCGGGAATTGACAATTTGCTCGCGCCCCCATCACCTCATGGAAGCAGACTTAGATTATTATCCACCCGGTAGCGAACCACGCCCAGTATTACCCACTCGAGGGAGAGAAACGCAGGCTTGTTAGCAGAACTTGCAGCCCGAGTTCGGCAGTCAGTAGGAATCTTGCAAAAGCAAGACATTCAGGTAGCAGCTAGAGTGCTGGGAGTAGCCCCAGACTCTCAAATTCTGCTGGGAGATGACTGTGCCGCCATCCCGGAGCAGGAAGGCTACCTCCTTTTAGCTGCTGAGGGCATGTGGCCCGTGCTAGTTGAAACCGAACCTTGGTTTGCGGGTTGGTGTTCGGTACTCGTCAATGTTAGCGATATTTATGCAATGGGTGGTCAACCGATTGCAGTCGTGGACACGGTTTGGAGCCAGTCTCAGGCGAAAAGCGAACCCCTTTGGGCGGGGATAAAAAAAGCGGCGGAAGTCTACAACGTGCCGATTGTTGGGGGACACACGAATAGCAGCAGCCCTTATAATGCTTTGTCGGTTGCCATTCTAGGACGAGCAACCCAATTAATTACCAGTTTTAATGCCCAACCGGGAGACAAATTGCTCATGGCAGTTGACACTCGCGGCAAACCTCATCCCCAGCATCCCTTCTGGGACGCTGCTACAGAAGCAAATCCTATGCAGTTGCGCGAAGATTTGGTGATTTTGCCTCAGTTGGCACAGACAGGCTTGTGTCATGCTGGCAAAGACATCAGTATGGGAGGCATTCTGGGCACGCTCTTAATGCTGATGGAAGCATCGGGATGCGGTGCCGTCCTCAATCTAGATGCTGTTTCTTGTCCAGAGGTTATGTCCCTAGAGCGCTGGTTGCTGTGCTTCCCCAGCTACGGATTTCTTCTTAGCGTGCATCCCGACAATGTAGAGTCGGTGCAGTCCCAATTTCATACTCGCAACTTAGCCTGTCAGGTAGTGGGAGTCGTCCTGCCTACTCAGGAAATATTTCTGCAATCCCACCGAGAGTCAGTTTTGTTCTGGGATTTGTCTATGGAAGAGTTGACTGGATTTTCGACAACCAAAATTCCTACTTGACGAAAAATTTAATAACTGCTTTAATAACTGCCACGCTTGACACCGCAGTATAAGTCAATAAATAAAAGTACCATACCACTATATACGGTATGCAGCTTGATAAATAGTTAGACAGCAACAAAATTAAATGTCATGCCTTCTTTAAAGCAGAGGATACAAACTCGGTTGAAATCCCCCGTACGCAGATGGAAATGGCAATATCGGCAAGCAACTTGGCATAGGCGGGCTTTACCCGATTTCATCATAATTGGGGCACAGAAATCTGGAACTTCAAGCCTGCATTACTATTTAACTCAACATCCTCAGATTTTGCCAGCGTATAAGAAAGAAATCCATTTTTTCGATGGAGGGTTAACCCCCGGTGTAGACAATTTTGAAAAAGGACAAGCATGGTATCGGGCTCATTTTCCATTGAAGAAAAATATTAGTGATCATCAAAAAACGTTTGAAGCATCGCCTCTTTATATTTTCCATCCTATTGCTCCAAAACGGATTTTTGATCTTGTACCTAAAGTAAAAATTATTGCTGTGTTGAGAAATCCCACAGAGCGGGCTATATCTCATTATTTTATTCAACAGCGGGGTAACACGGAACCATTATCTATTTACGAAGCTCTACAGGAAGAGGAAAAACGGTTGGAACCTGTAATCAAAGAGAAAGACTATAAAAACGACATTTTTAGACGTCACTCTTACAAAAGCCGTGGTTTGTACAAATACCAATTGGAAAGGTATCTTAACTACTTTAGCTGGCAGCAAATTCTCGTCATTAACAGTGAAGATTTTTTCGCTAAACCGGATAAGACTCTTAAACGAGTGTTTGATTTTGTAGGAGTGGATACAGAATTTAATGTTCAAGATTTGAATCCCCGCAACGTCGCAAGTAACAAAAGTGACGTACCGCCGGAAGTCTATGAGTATCTAAACAGCTATTTTTTGCCTCACAATCAGGCGCTGTACGAGCTGGTTGGAGAAAGCTATGGTTGGTAAAAACGCTGCCTAACCAGACGATATCCACCTGAGGACTATTCCGCTGCGCTCCGTAGCAACAGATTAGCTTGGTTATTGACTCCTCGTGCAGTATTTTCTGGTGACACCGAATAAGCAGCGAAGCCACCTAATTTTTGTTGCGATTGACTCAATAAGCAAGCACTGACTTTACTGTGATTGGTTTGACAACAGCGATTGACAGTGACACAACCTCAGTTTATGCCTGAAACGCATTTCGAGATTGAATGGCCAGATGGCTCTCAAGAAAGCTGCTATTCTCCTTCTTCGGTGGTGAAAAAATACTTTAGTGCTGATCGCGAATATCTACTGGGGGAATTTATCGCCCTGTCGCGCACTGCTCTCCAGACGGCGAGCGATCGCGTCCAAGCCAAGTATCATTTACCCTGTAGTAAGGCGCTGGGACAACTTCAACACCTGGAACAAACCGCGACTAAGTATAATAACCTGCCTCAACCAAAAGTACGATTAATCAGATTCATAGAATCGTAGTATGGAAAGCTGTGGTTGCAACAATCCCATTGGGTAGTTATGATAGAAAGTGAAGCACGGGGCCGTCCCGGATTCGACAGGTTGGTGAAAGCCGACCCGTGATGCAGGTCGAGAGTGAGTCTACTCTCGTAAATTCAGGCTCAACTTCAAAAGTAACTGCGAACAACATCGTTCCATTTGCTCGTAAAGCAGCACCTGTTGCTGCCTAAAAGCCTCTGGTTAGGCACGAGCGTTCATAGTCTGACTCCGTTAAGGGCTATGGACAAAACCCCAACGGATGCGCACTTTAATTGCCTCTGGTCGATTGAGTGCAAAGACGGTAGGGAAATATCCAGCCTGGACAGCAGTTCAACTCTGCTCGGCTCCATTTTGGGCAACCCAGAGGGTCCCCCCTATACTTTTATTGATTTGCTGTCACCACGAGATTGTCGCGATGGATAACAGTGTCAGCGTTGGTATACCCTAAAATTAGGGGAATCTTTTCCGATTGATGCCCCTGGATTTGTCTAATCTCTGCGCTGCTATAGTTAACGATTCCTCTAGCAAGGCCCTTCCCCTGGGAATCGCATAATTGCACAGCCTCCGAAGATTGAAACTCTCCCTCCACGCTAGTAATTCCGGCTGCTAACAACGATTTACCCCGCTGACAAATCGCCACCACTGCACCCCCATCGATATAGAGTGTTCCTTGAGGAATTAAACCGTAAGCAATCCAGCGCTTGCGTGCCTCAGTGCGAGGCTGGGGTTCAAACTGAGTGCCTACGGGTTCTCCTGCAAGTATTTTTTCGAGATTGTGCGGATGTTGTGCTTGAGTGATCGCAACTTTTACACCTGCGCTAGTAGCAATGCGAGCAGCAGCTAATTTTGTCGCCATACCACCAGTCCCCCAGGCAGAACCGCTGGAGCCAGCTTTTACTTGTAGGTCAGCCAGTTGTGGAGGAGTGACTACCTTAATGGGCTGGGCATCTGGAACTTCGCGGGGATCAGCAGAATAAAGTTGCTCCACATCAGTTAATAAAAATAACCACTCCGCTTCTACTAAACTGGCAACCAAGGCGGAGAGAGTATCATTGTCACCAAACTTTAGTTCCTCGACAGCGACAGTATCGTTCTCATTCACAACCGGGATTATCCCCATCTCCAGCAGTTCTTGAAAGGTATTGTAGGCATTGAGGTAACAGCTACGCTGCATCAAATCACGGCGCGTTAGCAAAACTTGAGCAATCGGTTGTTGCAGGCTGCTAAACAAATCATCGTACACCCGCATCAACCGTCCTTGACCCACAGCCGCGACAGCTTGTTTAAGTGGCATTCTGCGAGGTCGTTCGGTTAAATTCAGCCGCGCACATCCCACACCAACAGCACCAGAAGATACCAGGATAGTGCGATAACCCAGTGAGTGCAGATGGGTAAGTGTCTCGACTAGAGTAGCAATTGTCGAAAGTGCCATTTGACTGCTTGCCGACTGCGTCAAGCTAGAAGTGCCAATTTTTACAACCAGGGTTTGAGGCATCAAAAAAGTCTAAAGTAAGAATGAAGGCAACAGGCAAAGGGCAAAAGGGAAGGGGAACAATAGGGTGGTAAGCGTTAGTTCCTTTTGCCTTCTCACGCGAGCAGTAGCTAGACAAAATTGTAGAGCGCCTGCCCCATTATGGTCTGGAACAAGCGCTCTCAGGCAGGTAGACTTATTATATTTAAGGTCTTTATATAAGCTGACCCTATTTAAATCAACTATTATAGTGGCACGAAAGTTTCTAGGTAATCCTTTTTCGTAAAATTTTCTTTATATTAATTAGGAATTGCCCCATTATTTAAAGTTTTGTTTAGTGTTGGAGAGCGAAACTCCCAACCCCTGAGACAGCCAAACCTCCAAGGTGCGTACGGGATAGCGTCGGACGGCTACTCCAGGGTTAACCATTGGCTCAACAAGAATGGTAAACATTCCGAGGCGGTTTCCTGCTAGGATATCGGTAAACAGGCGATCGCCTACCATTCCTACCTGTTCTACAGGCAAATTCATCGCCTTGATCGCAAACTTAAGCTTCCGGCGAGAAGGTTTGCGTGCGCCCAGAATATAGGGCAATTCCAAGGATTTAGCAATGCTGCTGATGCGAGCCTCGCTTAAATTATTACTAACCAGCGACAGCGTGGCAACTTGTTTAATCTCTGTCACCCATTGCCTGAGTTCCTCAGAAGCCTGCTTCGCTTTTACCGGAACTAGGGTTTCATCGACATCCAACACCAAACCATTGAGTTGATGTTTTTCTAAGATTTCTGGCGTGACCTCGACAACCGGATTTTCCATAATCAAATCAGGCTCTAAGAGTGTTGCCCAGGAGGTGGATGGTTGTTTGGGGTTCGTTATCATCTGTTAGGAGTATAGACAGTGGTGGACGCTCGAAGGCAAGATTGATGGCGTTGCGTAGTTGCGGGATGATCTGGGAAGTTGTAGGTTAAAGTTGCAAAGAAGATAACTGGACTACAGTTTTTCTCCTATGCACATCTGCTTCTAGAGCAGCCCTTACCATTTATTGTGCAACGCCGATTGATAGGCAGTGTCACGCTAGAAGCTAACATAGGAGATTAAGACAAATTTCTAGAAAAGTTGATGCCCACAACCTCCCAGACTAACTCAGCTTTGATTGTTTCTGGCTTCGCTGCTCTTTCGGAGCCTCTCCGCCTCCAGGTACTCGAAATGCTGCGAAAAAGGGAACTTTGCGTTTGCGATTTGTGTGATCGCCTCGGTGTCTCTCAATCGAAACTCTCGTTTCACCTCAAAACTCTCAAAGAAGCTGCCCTAGTTCACCCTCGCCAAGAAGGACGCTGGATTTACTACAGTCTCAATTTGCCTCAGTTTGTCGCCTTAGAACAATATCTCGCCGAGTACCGTAGACTATCAGCGATGTTACCTGCACGTCCATGCGAAGACAAGGCTTAGTAACAAGTGAGGTTGAACGCTTATAGTTATGGTAGACAAGGACACGGGGGCCGAATTACTTCCCCGCCGTGAGATGTCCGTAGCTGAGATGAGGAGACGCGGGGACGCGGTGAGTTCCTTCGCAACTGACGCGGATCTAATCTAGAGTGGTGTTGAGAAATTTTGAAGATGGATTTGTCGAATTTTCAGGTTTGTGATCGCGATTTGCCTAGCGAAACTCTATCGCGGTATTTGTCTGCCGAGGCGATTGCTGTGGATACGGAAACGATGGGGTTAATCCCGCAGCGCGATCGTTTGTGTCTCGTGCAGCTTTGTGATGCTCAAAATTACGTCACCGTCGTCCGCATCGCCAAAGGGCAAACCCATTCTCCCAACTTGAAAAAGCTCATGGAAGCAAGCGAAGTTACTAAAGTCTTCCACTTCGCACGCTTTGATGTTGCTCAACTCAGTTACAATCTTGACATTCAAACCCAACCGATCTTCTGTACTAAAATTGCCAGTAAACTAGCTCGCACTTATACGGCTAGTCATGGGCTTAAGGCTTTGGTGCAAGAGTTAGAACAAGTGGAACTAAACAAAAGTTCTCAAAGTTCTGATTGGGGGAATGCTGCCCATCTTTCCGAAGAGCAACTAAGTTATGCCGCTAACGACGTTCTCTACCTGCTGAGTTTACGACAAAAATTAAGCGCAATGCTTAAACGAGAGGAGCGCTGGGAACTTGCTCAACAGTGCTTCGCGTGCGTTCCTACTTTCGTATCCCTGGACTTGCTACAGTACAAGGATGTTTTAGAACACTAATTCAGATTTAAATACTATGAGCAAAAACCGACTCGACGGGATAGCCAAACGCCTTCCAGGCAGCTAATCCTCCTCGAATTTCTGAGACTTTGTTAAATCCTGCTTTGCGGAGTTCCGCAGCAGCAGCAGCAGTCTCTTCGTCTGTGTCGCCATAGATGTAGACGTCACGGTTGGTTTCTAGGGTGTGGAGGGCGCGCTCGATTAATTCGCTCTGGGGCATAGGAATTGCCCCCCTGATGTGGCTAGTGTTATACTCGGCGCGATCACGTACGTCAACAATCGTTAGAGCGGGCTCTCCCCAATCTAAGCGAACTTTGACATCGTAGGCACGGGAGCGTGACTGTAAGGGGGAAGGAACAGGAAAGAAATTTAACATCCTACTAATATGCCCGTTTAGTGGCTATTCAGTTTGGCATTATTAATAATGTAACAATAATCTTAATATTTTGCGATTTTTGTTTACTAAAATCTCAATTTGAGTACCCAGAGGTGCAATTTATACCTCTAGAGTGAGGGCAACCCTACTAGGATTGCCCCAACTGAAGCGGGTTAAAAAATTGCTCTATGCCCGCTCTTTGGTTCCTTCTGTGGGACCATCAACCGCTTTCCAAGCTTTTAGTCCACCTTGGATTCCAGCAACTTCCTCGAATCCAGCTTCCCGCAATTTGGCGGCAGCATTTTCGGTTTCTCCGTCCTCGTCGGCGTAGACATAAATCTCGCGTCTGGGATCGAACCGATTTTGCACCTGTTCCACCAATTCATCCCTGGGGATGGGGATAGCTCCCATAATGCGATACTGATTGAAGGCGCTGCGATCGCGCACATCAATAATTGTGAAAGCAGGTTCGCCCCAATTGAGCCGATCATTGAGAGCTTTAGCACTCATGGGCTTTTGCATCGACGGTGGAGTAGGGGTAGGAGGCGGCTGTTGTGGGTTATTTTGTGCGTTGCTCATAAAAACTATATTTTGTCGCTTCACCTGCTATTTAAGCAGGTATTGGACTTACTACTGTACTGGCTGAAGGAAAAAGTTGAAAATTGTTAAATTTCGTCTCTTTACGTATGCTGCAATTAAGAAAACTGAGTACTTCTGACTAGTTGGTTGACAGGTTTAAGCGTAACTGCAAGCAGATGCGATCACCATAGAAGAGCGCAAAGATCAAATCACACTGTTAATGATCTCCTTCGGCAAGCAACATGGCAGAATCTTCTCTCCCCAATTCTGAACCTATAGCAATCTACCTGATTCGTAAACGCCAAGCTAGAATAGCAATGACAGGATTGACTTTGCTGGAAATCGAGAACTGCAATCGGGAAGCAGACTCCCATGCACTCGA
>PXPT01000028.1 GCA_003021505.1 Cyanobacteria bacterium QS_4_48_99
GGAGCAATCCCTGCTAGGGCGAGGCGCTCCTGAAGCAGTTTGTCGATGAGTTCGCGGCTTTCATCGGCAATGGGGTCACGGGTGGATTCTCCACGAACTGCCGATGACACTCCTGGCAGGCGTTCTTTAGCGTAGTGGGTGCGTCCATGTTTGACCAGGTGAGTGGAATGACACTTAGGACGGTTCATGAGGTCTAACTGAATGCTCTCGAATAGCTTCCGTCTATCTGCTTATCCTCACTATTCAGGACTACCCAGGATAATTTTCTAGCCAGCTCTGCAAGTCTGTGAGATCGGAGAAATCTAAGAGGGCTTCACCGTCATGGGAGACACTGCGATTGGTGTAGTGGTGTGGTGCTATGGTTTGGGTGTGGCGATCGCGCTTGCCGAGGCTAATCGTGCGCGTACTAAATCAACGGCAGTTTACTCAAATATTGGTTGCAAGTCTAAGACAAAGCCAGGGAGGACGTCTTCTCCTGAGAGACTTGCGGGATTGTCTAGCACTTTGACTGCTTGATTCAGTCGATAAATTTCCACCTTTTGATTTTTGGCGTCGATTAACCAGCCTAAACGCAGGCCGTTGTTAATATATTCCTGCATTTTTTGGCGTAAGGGTTCCATGTTATCCGTAGGAGAACGCAATTCGATAGCAAAGTCGGGACAAAGGGGAGGGAAAGTGTCTTGTTGTTCCAGCGTAAGTGTTTCCCACCTGGCTTGAATCACCCAGGCAGCATCAGGAGAACGATTGGCACCATTGGGAAGGTAGAAGGCGGTGGAGGAGTTAAAGGCAACGCCGAGCTTAGTTTGGCGGTTCCAGAGTCAGAGTTGTTCTTCAAGGAGTTCTCCTGGGGCGTTGCGTTCCAAGCGCATGTCTCGATTAGCGGCGGCGATTTGTTTAAATTGTTTCTGGGTGACTTTAAAGGTTGGGGGAATGTGAATGGGGAGTGCGTTCATAGCTATTAGTTGGCTGTGAATGGCAGTTGTTAAGGTTTGGGTGTGGTGATCGCGCTTGCCGACACGAGGCGATCGCAAAATGCTTCCTGAGTGGAATTGCTCTTAAGCTTGAGAATGATTTTCTAGCCAGGTCTGCAAGTCTGTGATACCGGAGAAATCTAAGAGGGCTTTACCTAAGGCTTCGAGGTGGTCAGTGGAAATACGGCGAATCTGCTGTTCTAACTCTGGCGAGATTTGACTAAAGCGATGAGTAAGAAGTTGCATGACCAGTGAGTTCTCCTTGTTGAATGCCTTGTTCGCTCCAGCTAGTTACAATCTCCATAATTGCCTCCTGCTCGGTTACATCCATTCTAGAAAGCTCGGCTTGAAACCGATTCTGCTGCGTTTAAACGTAGATACATATCTACAAACCCCGAAATTAGTTGCATTCGCGCTGGGTCTAAGCTTAGGGTCGCCAGGAGTCGAAGACACTCTGCTTTGACCTTGGGGCGATCTTGGGGGCAATCTTCATTTTTGCCATGAGAGCACTCGCGACGGGGTTAGGCTGCTCGAGGAAATCCCGCCAATTCAAACGGTTGAGTTGAATCACTCGGTAGTTGAACTCTAAGACTGACCAATCCCGAAATTCGACGCGGTAGGTCTGGGGTTCCTGACGCTGGGGCTTGTCGAAGGAAAAGAGGGCGATGGGATAGACGGGCAGGGCATGTTTTTCATGCACTCGAGCGAAGTAGTGAAACATCCGTCGTCCAAATTCCACTTCTGGCTGGGACTGGTTTTCGATGTGGACTAAAAAGAAGGAGTCTTGATTGCGGAAGCGCGCTTGGACGACTAGGGCATGTCTGCAAACTGCTAGGGTTGAACAAGGAAAAAAGAAAAAGGTGGACAAGATCATCAATGGCAAGAGGAGATTTAAGCGATCACTTCTTGGGAGAAAATTCCACCTCTACTCCCTCCACAAACACCTAGGACAGGGCGACCAGCTTGGGAACACCGCACCGTGATTAATGGGATTTTGTGGGTTTTACGCACAGGCTCGCCGTGGCGAGTTCTTCCCAGACAAGAATACGGTTGCCACACTACGATCTCCAGTCGCTTCTATCGATGGCAACAAGCTGGAGTTTGGCAAAAGATTTGGGAGACCTTGATGCAACAAGCCGAGGCAGAAGGGCGCAGAGACTGGGAAGTTCCTTCTGGAGACACCACGGTAGTAGGTGCTCATCAACACGCCGCTGGTGCCAAAGGGGCAGTCAAACTAGGCTTTAGGGCGTAGCCGAGTAGGATTAACTACGAAAGTTCACATCAAGAGTGAAGGTTTCGCTAAACCCATGGCGTTTGTCTTGACCCAAGGGCAAGGACACGAAGCGATGATCGCCCTGGAAGCTCTCATTGACCACGGAAAGGTCAAGCATTTGGGTCGGGCACACCCAAGCATCGTTGCCGTTACTTCTTAGGAGAACAGGCATACAGCTGTCAGCAGTCGCCGCAGGCTCCATCGTGGCACTGTCGAGTAAGCCGTAGCTGCACACTTTGATACCAAAGTTTCCAGAATTACAGGAGGGGTGAAATCTCCACCTGAACGAGAGAACATCTGCCCTCTGCCATCTGCCTTATTCGTTTAAAAATATGCTCGTGCATGATTATTTCTAACACAAAAAAGCAGAGAAGATGAGGATCCTCTCTGCTTCACTGTCGTTAACTTAGTTGAGAAAAACCTGTATTAGTTGCTGACTGTCTGGACAAATCCCAGCGTGATCGCATCTTGGCTAAGGAAGTGTTCGAGATGGTAGGCTCTTTCCTCGGTTTTGAGGAGGATTTGCTCGTAGAGATAGCGAGTGCCGCGATCGCCTAAACTTTCCGCTTGCGCTGCCTGACGGCGCAACAGCCCGATAACTGCTTGTTCAGCCGCCAAGTCGTGTTCGAGCATCTGGCGGCAAGCATAAGCGCCATCTGGTTCGGGGGTAAAGCAGCAGAGTTCGGCTAACTTGCTCAAGCTAGCAGCCGGAACGCCGCCCAGTCCATGCAAACGTTCCGCAGTCTCGTGGGCGTGCCCTTGCACTTCTTGGTAACTCTCCTGGAAATATTGGTGCAGTTCGTAGAAGTTCGCGCCTTCAACCACGAAGTGATGCTTTTGGTATTGCAGGTAGAATGCCTGAAAGCTAGCTAGAGCAATGTTCAAACCTTCACAAACTGGTTCCGTGACACTTTTGTCTAGCAGAACGGGATTATCTTGAACTTCACCAAAAGGGATTCGTAAGCCATTGGTAGTGGTCATGGTAGTGTTCTCCTTTCATCTCAATAGGCGGCATTACTTGCAAGTATATCAACTTTACCCGCGACCGTAGTGGGCGCTGCGTGGCAAGTTGCGGTATAATTGCAAGCTTTTTCTACTTGGGGGTCCCTGGGCTTACGAACAGTAATTACAAATTTTTACGAAGTGCTTCTCCACCTGATGCGGAATACTCGTAATAAGATACAATTTTTCTTGCAAACTACTTGCACTAATCGGGTTTATGAACTCATCCGAGGGACAGCAACAGAAAGCTCAGACTGTGGAAATCAACTGGACAGACCGTTGGTTAGTATACCAACGCCTGCACGAGTTATCGATTCCCTGCAGTTGCAAAACTTCCCAGCCACTACAGGTTGAGATTAACAATCCCTTAGCAGCCGTGCAGCTTTGGAGTGTTTCTCAGCAATTGACAGCTCCTCGCGGGAAGCTCCTCACTTGGTTGCAACGCTGCTGGAATAAGCCCAGCGGTTAATTCGTAATTTGTAGTTCCTAATTCGTAATTAAAAACATCAATTACGAATTATTTTTAAGTGGAACGAATTTGGGCAGCAGCGCGATTGATTAGCCCGCCAGAGAGCATAATTTCGACTTGGCGAGGGCTGAGGCGGTGTTTCATCTCATAGGTGAGACCCTTATTGGTGTTTTTGATGGCAATAGGAGTGCCTTGTTCTAAGGCATCGCGCAAGCCTCTGATTGCGAGTTCGTCAGCTTCGCCGATGGTGTCGTGATCGTCGGGGTGGAGGAATTCTAGGGGTATGATGCCGAAGTTAACCAGGTTTTGCCAGCCAATCCGGGCATAGGATTTAGCAAGGACAGCGACTTGTCCAAGGTAACGGGGCGCGATCGCTGCATGTTCCCGACTGGAACCTTGGGCATAGTTGTCGCCTGCAACGATCACATGACCTCCGAATTTCTTTTTCGCCGCGATCGCTCGTTCGGCAAAGGTTTCATCTTTCATGTAGTAGACAAATTCGCTAATTTTGGGGATATTACTGCGAAATGGCAGCACCCGTGCCCCTGCAGGCAAAATTTCGTCTGTGGAGGTGTTATCTTCTACCTTCAGCAGCACAGGCACAGACACATCATTTGGTAATTCTCCCAAATCAGGGAAAGATTGGATATTAGGTCCCTTTTGCAACTCCACCTTGCTGCCATCTGCCGGAGGCGACACTAACATTTCCGTGTTGATGATTTCTTTCTCGGGCTGCACAAACTGGGGATAACTCATGCCGTAGAGTTGCTCTAACTCTCGCGGATCTGTGATTCTGCCAGTCAGGGCGGAGGCAGTAGCGGTTTCTGGGCTGCACAGATACACTCGGTCATCTGCTGTGCCAGAACGTCCAGGAAAGTTGCGCGGCATCGTTCTCAGCGAGATTTGATGGGAGGCGGGGGCTTGTCCCATACCAATGCAACCTAGACAACCGGCTTGGTGAAACCTTGCCCCAGCGTGGATGAGATGGAAGAAGGAATTATCCATTGCTGCCAAGTTTTCGGTCATCTGGCGCGAGGTGGGGTTAACATCAAACGAGACGTGATCGCTTGTGACTTGATCTTTAACCATCTCACTGACAATCCAAAAATCTCTTAACCCAGGATTCGCCGAGGAACCTATCACCACTTGATTCACTTCCCCTCCCGCAACTTCTCGCACCGGAACCACCTTCCCAGGACTACTGGGGCAGGCAATTAGCGGTTCTAACTCGGAGAGATTAATTTCCTCATAGAGGTCATACTCTGCCCCTTCATCAGCGACTAACTCCACCCAATCATCCCCTCGACCTTGAGCAGTCATAAACCGCTTAATTTCGGCATCTGAGGGGAACACTGTTGTGGATGCCCCCATTTCTGTCCCCATGTTGGCAATCACATGGCGATCCATGGCACTGAGATTTTCCAGCCCAGGACCGTAATATTCAAGAATCAGCCCTCTGCCGCCATGAACGTCGTAGCGCCGCAGCATCTCCAAAACGACATCCTTAGCACTCACCCAATCTGGCAATTTTCCGGTGAGTTTGACCCCCAGCACACGCGGCATTTTGATGTACATCGGTTGCCCTGCCATGCACATCGCCACATCAATGCCACCCGCGCCAAAAGCTAACATTCCCATACCTCCAGCAGCGGGCGTGTGGCTGTCAGATCCAATCAACGTTTTGCCAGGAATGCCGAAGCGTTCCATGTGAACCGCGTGGGAGATGCCGTTCCCAGCGCGAGAGTACCAAACCCCAAACCGTTGGCAAGCCGAATGCAGGAATATATGGTCATCCGCGTTTTTGTAGTCGGTTTGCAAGAGATTGTGATCGACATATTGAGCGGAAAGTTCAGTTTTAACTCGATCTAGCCCCATTGCTTCGAGTTCTAGCATTACCATTGTTCCGGTGGCATCCTGAGTCAGGGATTGGTCAATTTGCAGTCCGACTTCTTCGTCTCTTGCTATTTGACCTGAGACGAGATGAGACTGGATTAGCTTTTGGGTGACATTCAAGCTCATGGCAATTCCTACTTTTCAACCTGCTTTGTAATTATGAAGGCTTTTATTTTGAGCCTATCCCAGTTAATCCTATAATGGCTCCGAGATGATGTTCGCCTTATACATTAACTGCTTTTCCCTTCGCAGCGCGGGAATTTTAGCCTACGGCAGGGCGAAAACACGAGGTTCGTGCTAGCAGGTCGAGGAGTCTCGGCAGCAGTTAGTATTTTTGGCTATGATTTTCGTGAGTTTTGTGCTATGGTCTATTTTAAATAATGGGGATATTTCTGTTTATAGCTGAACTTCACTACTTTTATTACCAAAACTTAACATTATTAACATATCAGAAAAAGCGCCCCACTCGGAAACCTCCATCAGAAAAAGTTGTAAAAATTGTCGATAAAAACCTACGACTGGATTGTTGTCGGAGGCGGCATTACGGGAACTGCCCTGGCTTACGAACTGGCGAGACAGGACTTTCGTGTCCTCTTATTAGACAAAGATGCAACCCTCCAAAACGCTACGCGCTATAGCTACGGGGGGCTTGCCTACTGGTCAGGCACTTCCCAGCTAACGCGCCAATTGTGCCAGGAAGGGATCGCGTGTCATCGCCATTTATCAGAGGAATTAGAGGCAGATACCCAGTTTCGGGAATTGGATTTATTGCTAACCATTGACACGGAAGATGATCCCGAAGCCACGGCACGCTCATACGCTCAATTTGCCATTTCTCCGCAGTTGCTCAGTGTCGAAGAGGCTTGCGAGCGAGAACCGCTGCTCAATCGAGGCGCGATCGCAGGGGCAATCCGCTTCCCTCACGGTCACATCCATCCCGCCAAGACTACCCAAGCCTACAGCAATGCCTTCCGTCGTGCTGGAGGGGAAATCCAAGTTGCTGAAGTTGTAAAATTGCAACCAAGAGGTGATCATCGCATTGAAAGCGTAAAAACCACAGATGGGACTTATTATGCTGCCAACACAGTCGTCTGTGCCGGAGGCTTCAGCCGCTCCCTACTCCAAGCCACCGGAGTGGATCTTCCACTCTACTTTACCCATGCGGAGTTGATTGAAACCCCACCCCTGGATCTCAAGCTTCGTACCCTGTTGATGCCAGCGGATATGCAGCGGGTTGCTCTAGAATCCCAAGCTAGCACGCCTGAGCTAGATCCGTTGTGGGATGAACCTGGTCATAAACTAGCACCCCCCATTCTTGACCCTGGTGCAACTCAGTTCTGCGACGCACATTTATGTTTTGGTCAACTCAGTCGGGTTCTGACTAACCCTTACGCCTCAATTGACGCAGCAGCAAGTGAAGCCGCCATTCGCAAGGGCGTAGGCAAAGTGCTACCTGCCTTAGAGGATGTACCAGGAACTTGGCACCGCTGCCTCATTGCTTTCAGCAGGAATTCTCTTCCTGTAGTGGGGGCACTCAGCAACGTTGCAGGCATCTACGTTTTTTCAGGATTCACTAACACGCTACTCTTTGCCCCACCCTTAGCTAAACGTTTTGCAAGTTGGGCAGCAGGGCAAGGGGATGAAGTAATTGCCCAGTTATCTCCTACAGGGTAGCCGGGGAACTTGAGTGAACCGCAAAGAAGCAAAGGACGCAAAAATAAACAGACTTAGAGCTGATTTAGACAGTAACTTCAGGAGGTGATCGCACTTTTACTGCAACATGACTACTGCAAGCAATTAACCGACTTTGACGCGAATGATGACCACTACTACAAGATTTGGATTGATGAGAAAATCGATACCATCAAAATGGTGAAGGAAGTGCAGCCCGATTAGAAGTTAGGGGAGCAGAAAAAGTCTTGCCCTCTATATTTTAGGACTAGATTAGAAAACTATTTTCCTTCAGCCAGATAGCTAACTTATCGATCTCTGTCTCCTGCTTCTGAGTGCTTGCAGCCATCTCTAGAAAGAAAGCGGCGGCATTCTCTTCGGAAGCGTTTAGCTTAATGCCATTCACTTTTAGGAAGACGTAAGTAGCAGTAAAACCAATCCTTTTGTTTCCATCAGCAAAAACATGATTTTTGACAAACCCATAACCATAGCAGGCTGCTAGGTCATACATAGTTGCATTGCCGCCACTGTAATAGTACAGGTTTTTGGGTTTGCCTAAAGTTGATTCAAGGGAACCGCTGTTTAAGATTCCCGCAGTTCCTCCTGAAGTTGCCAAAAGCTCACTATGGTAAGCAAGGATATCTTTTTCATCCAGCCAGATGGGTTCACTCACCTTGCAAGCTCCGCTAGAGTATTACGGTAAATCCTCATACATTCACGAGCAGCTTCTAGCTTTTTAGCAAAGTCAGGATTACGTACAGACACCTCATAACCATCCTGAGTCTTGGTGGCGTATAGGGTATCCCCCTCCTTAACATTTAACTGGTTCAGCATCTCTTTGGGGATGGTTATACCTAGAGAGTTGCCGCGCTTGGTTACTTTTAGTTCCATGATTGCCTAGAAGTGTAATTTCTCCCCGTAATGTTATCACAACTGTTGTAACTATAGGGTTCCTGCTGTACTGAGACAAAGTGTTTTAACATACAAGTAATTAAAAGTGATTTGAATAAAATCCCGAATTTTAATGCGCTTTATACGGAGATAACAAAAGCAGAGTATAATAATGTAGTTAAAATGATCGTTAGTCCTTTTACCATGGCATTTTTTGAAGGTCGCAGGAAAACGCATAGTGGTAAGAGGATTTAGTGAATTTATAATTATGCCACCATCCATCGGCGAGTGAATCGTACTCATTGAGTGTTTTACTATTCTCCCCATTGCTGCAACAAATAGCTATAGAAACGCTCTTTATCCACCGCCTCCATAACCTGAATTTTACGTCCTCCAGGTTCAATTTTAGTGCGACCTTGACTTCTGCCAGTGGCGACAATTCTTGTCTCTCTTTCGCCGAGTTGATAAAACTCAGGACAGTCTAGGTAAGTCGTTGCCAGAATGTCCCAGCAGTAGTAATCCTGAGGTAAGGCGAGGGCGTAACATTGCCCTGCTAAATCGGATAAGCGATAGTGGCGCTGTTTTGCTAGTTGACGGATAAATTCGGGCGTGAGCGGAACATTATTCGTAACATCGAGGGGGCAAACCACAACCGGAATCTGGGTTTGCCAAACCCGCGCCGCAGCAATGGGGTCCCAGTAAACATTCCATTCGGCAGAGCCATCATGTTCTGGGGCAAAGGCTTTCTCGACGTTGCCAGCAACAGTTAGCGCTCCTCCCATCCAAACAATTTCTTGAATTTTGGTTTCGATTTCTGGGGCTTGGTCGAGGGCAGTAGCAACGGTAGTTAAAGGACCAGTAACCATCAGCGTGACTGGCTCGGAAGCATGTTGCAACATCCGTACCATAAAAGCCTGTCCCGATTCTTTTAGCAAGGGAGTGTCAATGGTTTCCCGCTCGTTCAAAATGGGGAAATTGTCAATAATGACACTATCCCGTCGATAGGCAGCCGGGAAGGGATTAATGCCTCGCACTGTACTCTCTACCACTGGCACTTGGGAGCATTCCAGCAAGTCAAGGATTTTGCGGGTTACATTGAGGGCGGATTGAATGTAGCAGTCAGCAGGAGTGACAATAATTCCCAAAGGTTGCACCTGCTCCATCCTCATCAGCACGATAGTGGCGAGAAAGTCATCAATCCCGCCATCGTGATCCATCAGTACCAGTTTTTTGGACATATTTAACGGAGTTGCCAACCAGAATGAATTTCGAATCTATGAAGCTCAAAATTGGCTGGCTATATCCTACGCTAATGAGTACCTATGGTGATCGCGGTAATGTCATCTGCCTACAACATCGCGCTTGGGAACGTAAAATTGAGGCATACGTAACTCATCTCGATCAAAATGCTTCTGCTGACGAGTTCCAAAGCGTGGATCTCTTCGTGGGAGGCGGGGCACAAGATCGACAGCAAGAAATCGTCATGCGTGACTTACGTGGCGAAAAAGCCCATGCCCTGCGTCAACAAATTGAAGCGGGAACCCCAGGCGTGTTTACTTGCGGCTCTCCCCAACTGTTAGGTCATTACTACGAACCCGCATTCGGACAGCGAATTGAGGGATTGGGATTGTTTGATTTAGTGAGTGAGCATCCTGGTGCGGAAGCGCCTCGCTGCATTGGCAACGTGGCGTTTAAAGTGAGTGCTTTCCCCATAGCAGAAGAGTTAAAAGCGATGCTAGGGACAACACCCATCGTGATTGGCTTTGAAAATCACGGAGGGCGCACTTACTTAGGAGAAGCAGAATGTTTCGGTCGAGTGATGCGAGGCTATGGCAACAATGGAGAAGATGGTAAAGAAGGGGCATTTTATCGCCATGCGATCGCAACCTATTCTCATGGTCCCCTCCTGCCCAAAAATCCCTTCCTGGCAGACTGGCTCATTCAAACAGCACTTCGCCAAAAATATCAAACCTCCGTATCGCTTGCCCAACTGGATGATTCGCTGGCAATGAGTGCGCGGGAAGCAATGTTGAAACGTCTCGGCTTAACCACTGTTGGCAATACCCCCTAAACTATTGGTAGGCAGCTTTTGCTTAACAGTTTGCGATCGCTGCAAGTGCGATTACCCAAATTTTGCGATGATGAGATCATTCGCAGATTAAGGTTTGCCCTCAACTCGCATATTGCTAGCAGAGATATGACTGGAAAATTACTAGACAGTGGTTCTACTGGCGCTCTCATTCTGATTATTCCCCTTGCGCTGACAGCGTTAATCTTGGTGAAAGCTTGGCCAGTGATACTGGCACTGATTGTGCTAGGCATTGCTTTGAGGCTTTGGCAGCACTATCAATGGAAACAGTGGAACAAGCAAGTCAACCCCTTCTTCAATCAGCTCCTTCAAGAAAACCAAGGGCGTTTGACTCCCGTAGATTTGTCGATGAAGGCAAATCTAACTGGTGGGGCTGCCCAGCGGTTTCTCGACAAAAAAGCAGAAGAATACGGCGCACAGCGCAAAGTCTACCAAAATCAAGGGAATGTCTACTATTTTCTTACTGCTAGCGCTCTTGGGAGTCTTTTTGAAGATAGCGCTCCCCTTGCCGAAGAGGAGGAGGAAGCTGAACAAGCGCTAGAGAGTAGCACTGTAGAGCCGCACGAAGAAAGTGACACCTCTGAGGCGGAACCGGTTACTGAGCAAGTGACAGAACCAGCAGAACCTCCTACAGAAATACCTAATCGTTCCGAATCGGAACCATCCAGCACTCCCTACGATACTCAAGTTGCAGAACCAACCCTAGCTGAGAAAAACTCCAAACTAGGGATTTTCTCCCAAGAGCAAACCCAACAGGAAGAAGATGGGAGTCATGCCTCAGATGAGGCTCAAAGCACCCATCTATCTCTCATTCAGGCTGATTTGGCTAAACGCCTTGAGGTTCACTCCAGCACAGTCGGCAAGCGTAAATCTGATCCCGATTTTGCCGAGTGGAGTCAAAGTAGAGATCCAGAGGGAGTTGCTTGGAAATACTCACAAAAGAAAAAAACGTTCGTGCCCAAAGAAAGTGAGCACGATTAGCACTTTTTGCAAACGGAGAGGGAGGGATTCGAACCCCCGACACCCTTAACGGATGTAGCGGATTTCGAGTCCGCCGCAATCAACCACTCTGCCACCTCTCCCACTGAGTAGCTAAAATGCCACCTCCACAATAGTAGCATTTCAGTCGTTCCAAATCTCAAAAAGGAATTTCTCGCCCACCTTTTTCCAATTGATTAAGTCGGTCATTGTTTTTGAAAAATGGTATTAGGTTAAAATCCCGTCTTCTAGATATGCGATGCGGTCAGCGACATCGACACGCAGCAGGTCAATAATGTTATGTCCACTCTGGGAGTCTAGAGTAGCAGTGGGTTCGTCTGCCATAATGAGCTGGGTTATTTGCTAGGGCACGAGCGATCGCTACTCGCTGTTTCTGTCCACCAGACAAATCTTGCGGTTTTTGATGGGCATGCAAACCAACCCCACTTGCTCTAACAACACCTGGCCTGAGGTAGCGCTTTTTTGGCACGAATGCCTTTAAGATTAAGCACAACTTCCACATTCTCAGCCACCGTTAGCGCTGGAAAGAGATTAAAATTCTGAAAAATAAAGCCAATATTTCGTTGTCGGAACTGAGTCCGCTTGCTTCGAGACATACTGGTAATTTCTTGATCCAGTAAGTAGATATTTCCGGCTGCGGGGGTGAGTAATCCCGCTAAAGTGGTTTTCCCCGAACCAGAGGGTCCCATTAAAAGCTGGATATTACCTTTAGGAATTTCCCAGTTAATGCTTTTGAGTACCGGAAAAGATTGTTTTCCTGACTGGAAAGCCATCTCTACTCCTTGGGCGTGGATGGCTCCAGCTTCAGTAGGGGTGAAATCGGCAGAGTGAGAGGAAACGTGAACTCGGCTTCTAGTAAACACAGCTAACCTGTAAATTGGGTGATTAGGCTTGGAAGGCAAGAACCAAGACGGCTGAACCGAGGCACATGACTATCATAAACCAGCGATCACGCTAACAAATTACCATCCCAGTAAGATAGCAGAGTATCGCTATACACGACACCTGCTCTGCGATCGCACCGTGTACTACTCTCTCAGACGCGCCCATCGCTTCAAGGGTTCCAAACTCGATGAGTACACATATAGCAGGACTCTTACAACTTGACACTCCAACGACTTGAGGCAATAGCCGGAGTCGTTGGATTCTTGGTTCGCAGAGGCGACTTTCCATTTTAGACTCTCACCTGAACTGAAAGCGGTCTCCTCTCCCCAAGCTTGAAATTCCGTATGCCCTACGGTATTTGTTGTTTCTATCCCTACCAACCTTAATGCCTTGATCAAAATGTTAATCGCAGCGTTATGATTGCGGTCTAAAATCGTTCTGCATTTAGGACATTGGTGAGTTCTGACGGGCAACTATTTTCTCACCCTAGTTTCACAGACAAAACAGTCTTGACTCGTGTATTCAGGAGGTACAGCAATCAGAATTTTTCCAAAACATTCACCAAAATATTGAAAGTATTGAGTGAATTGCGACCAAGCTGCATCCGATACGGACTTAGCAAGCCTGCGATTTTTAGCTAGGTTCGCCACGCTTAAATCTTCATACGCCACCACATCACTCGATGTGACCACGCACCTTGCTGATTTCACAGCAAAGTATTTACGCTGGCGAGTGACCTTCAGGTGTTTCCTGCCTAGTTTTTTCTTCGCTTTTTTGTAGTTGTTGACTGTGGTTGACCTAGCAAAAACTTCTTAGAGACTCGTCTTTGCAATCTCTTGAGTGCTTTTTCTGACCTTCTCAGGTGTCTTGGATTGTCAACCTTGTTTCCCTCTGACTCAGTGTAGAAACTGGCTATACCAACATCTAAACCGAGACTGCGGCTAGCTGGGGAGACCTCTTCTTGTCTTTCCACCTTCACGCTAAACTGCACATAGTATCCATCTGCTCGTTTGAAGAGTCTGACTCATTTAATTAGGTCTTTTGGATACCAGTCGAGTTGATAGCCCGATCTAAGTTTGAGTGTACCAATCCCCATTTTGTCGGAGAAGGTGATGTAGTTCCAGTTATCTGAGAGTTTCCAACCAGCGGTTTGGTATTCCACAGACCGACAGTTTTTCTTAAAACTCGGAAAACCTTTCTTCCCACTAACTTTCTTTTTACAGTTGTCCTAGAAACGACTAATTGCAGACCAAGCGCGTTCGCCTGCTGACTGTCTAGCTTGTGAACCTAGACGTTTAGCAAGAGAAAACTCACTAGCTAAAACTTTACAAAGGTTGCTGAGGTCATACTTACCTACTCCCGTGTTATCCATCCAGTGTCTAATACATTGATTACGTATGACCTGAGAGGTGCGAATTGCCTCATCTATAGCTTGGTACTGCCCGTTTTTGCCGTAGAGTTTCGCCTCTAAAACCAGCATGGATACCAAGGTGTTTACCCGGTTCGCCATAGCATAAAACTCAATGCAAGCAAACATCCCACCCCTTCCACTTGCGTTTAAGGGGTGGGCTTTCCTTTTCTGTAACTTTGCAGTTAGCTTTTCGCAGCTCTTGCTATTAATCCGTAAGTGAAATAGATCACAGTTAGATGCCTGCATATTGCACCTCGGGTGGCCAGAAATAATGGCTCACTTGCTCGGGGCACTGCTGGATGCGATGCAGGTAAGCCCGCAGGGCCTGTTTGAGTTCGGCCGTGTCACGCGGTCGCTGCTGGCGCACTGCATTGGCCTTGATGTCCTGGTTCAGGAACTCGTTCGGATTGCGCTCGGGAGTGTAAGAGGTCAGATAGAACAGCTCGAGTTCATCCCGATGCTGGGCTACCCACTCTCGAACCCGATGCGCCCGATGTACGGGATGGCGGTCTAGTACCAAAAACACCTTGCTCTTGCTTGAGCGCACCAACCGACCCAGGAACTCTAGGAACACCTCGCTGGTGAAGCTCCCCTCAAAGACCTGGAAGCGAAGCTTGCCTCGGTTGGTCAGCGTAGAGATGAGGTGACAACTGAAGCGTTGACCAGTGCGTACAACTACTGGCGTCTTTCCCTTAGGCGCCCAGCAGGTGCCAACCTGGTGGTCCGAGCGCAGTCCCATCTCATCACCCCAATGGATTTGGGCCCCTTCCTGCTGGGCTCGCCTGTGCAGCGCTGGATCTTGATGCACTCACCACTGCCGGAGGGCCTGGAGAGACTGTTCCCTAGCTCGTTTGGCTGGCTTCTGAGGAGACAGCCCCCAGTGGCGCAAGTAGCGACCCACGGCACTCTGGGACAACTGCACGCCCCACTGCTGCTCGATTAGCTGCCCCACCGCCTCTCGGGTCCACAGCGCATACGGCAACTGCAGTTGCTCTGGGGCATAGTTTCGAATGAGACGGGTCGTTGTCGCCACCTGGTCGCGACCCAGTTGGGTTGGGACGGCCTTGCTTGCGCGCCGCTAGGGCCTTCTGGCCGCGGGCGCGGTAGCGTTGTACCCCACGGTTGACGGCGGGGCGCGTCACGCCCAAATCCTGAGCGAGTTGGCCTTGCTTGCGCCCCTGCTCCACTACAGCAGCGACGGCTCGTTTGCGCAAGGCTTGTTGGGTCTGAGGTGAGAAGCTGCGTGTGTCTTCGAAATTCATCATAGATAGCTTCCAGGCTCACCTTCCGGTGTAACTGATTTGGCTCACGGATTAATAAAACTAGTATGATTTATGGAAGTTTCTGGAATTTTTACTAAAATTTCTAGTTTGAGCCAAATATTCCCGCATTGCTTGGATTTTATGGTTTGTCGCTTCCACATATGCCTGAACTGCTTGGGTATAATTTTTTACTGCGAATATAGCGGTTCTTAGACTCATAAGGTATAAATTCAGAATGCGATCACTAGGTCAGAGTGGACTTCAGGTGTACTCCACTTAAGTGAGAACTGCTATATAAAGCTTGTTTTGAAAAAAAAACTCCATCTTTCCTGTGCCGCCTTCTGCATTCCCGTGAGGCTTGTGCGTACTTTTGTATTGCCTTTTCCGTACTGTCTTGTTGGCTTCCCTCTTTCCTCGTTTGCTCTCTCCTCTACTAATACCAATTCTCTAAATACCTGCTACACATAAAGCATCGACTAGCCAACCCCATTGAGTAAGTGATTGCACTTGTTGAGGCGTTAGCCTCCTTACCCATCGACTAATTGCTTGTTGCAAGGAGAGCAATGGAATCAAAGTGCCGCCACTGTAGCCATCGTTTGAGTTCCTGCCAAACCTGCTCAATCGGATTGAGTTCTGGGCAGTAAGGCGGCTGGAACAGTAGGATGACGTTGTCAGGCACCGTTGTGGAAATTGCACCAGGTGCGGAGTTGCACCAGGTGCGGAGGAAGGAAGTAAGGAGTGATGGGTGAGCGAGTGAGGGGGAAAGTGGGCTTGTTTGCTCGAAAAATTTCTTCCTATTTCCAACTCTCTCACACCCTCACGCTCTCACTTCTTTCCTCCTGCCCCTCTGCCCCCCCTGCTCTTCTGCTCCCCTACTTCCTCCTTAGTGAATCTAGAATACGCTAAGATGCAAGCAGAGTCAGCTTTTTACCTATTTCATGCTCGAAACTCTGCAACTCCGACTCTACGAACTGCAACAATTTGCCAATACTCTGGTTTCTGAGCAACTGACATACCTCAGTTGGGTTAGTGTTGCTGTTATCTTCACGGCGGGGCTACTTACTAGTTTGACCCCCTGCATGCTATCCATGTTGCCAATTACTGTGGGATACATCGGTGGCTATCAATCTCAAGGACGCTTCCAAGCAGCGGCACAATCGGCTTGGTTTGCTCTGGGGTTGGCAACAACGCTAGCAGGACTCGGCATTATCGCTGCATCTGTGGGGCAAGTTTACGGACAGATTGGCGCGGGGCTACCCATTATCGTCTCTCTGGTGGCAATCGTGATGGGGCTGAACTTGCTAGAAGTCTTGCCACTACGCTTTCCTTCCTTCGGTGGTACGGAGTGGATTGCCCAAGACTTACCAGCCGGGTTGCGTTCCTATCTACTCGGCTTCACCTTCGGTTTAGTGGCATCTCCCTGTAGCACGCCCGTTTTAGCAACGCTACTTGCTTGGGTTGCAACCACCCAAGACTTGATACTAGGAGGTGGCTTACTCTTTTCCTACACTGCTGGATACGTTCTCCCGTTAGTCTTAGCTGGGACGTTTGCTGCTTCCTTGAAGAAATTATTGGCGCTGCGTCGTTGGGCAGGCTGGATTACACCCACTAGTGGGGCGTTGTTGGTGGGATTCGGTGTATTTTCTCTGCTCTCTCGCATTCCCGTAGGGCTATTTTAATCAAAACTGCATGACAAAACAATTAAACGATGCTCGCGCGTCGCAGATTTCTGCGCGTCGGTTAAAAGTTTAGAGTGAAGTGAGGGGTGAGGAATGAGGGGTGAAAAGTAAAAAGTCCATTTCGAATGAAACAGAAAATTTTATTTCTATTCCTAGTCCCCTCACACCTAAACGCGCTCACGCACTCACACCTCACTTTCTTCATTTAAATTCGGAGCGAAGCGACGTGACTTTAGAAGAATCATCACAAACAAAACCATTTTTCTGTTCCCTGCGGCATATGCGGCGGCGAGTAGTGCGCTTAGTGGCTGATTTGCGCTTGGCGATTGTGCTGCTGTTGGTGATCGCGCTTTTTAGTATTAGTGGTACATTCATAGAGCAAGGGAGATCACTCGCATTCTACCAACAAAACTATCCCGAAAACCCCGCCTTATTTGGGTTTCTCACCTGGAAATGGATTTTAGGGCTAGGCTTAGACCATGTTTATAGCACCTGGTGGTTTTTGGCGCTTCTAGTCTTATTTGGAACCAGCCTGACAGCTTGCACATTTACCCGCCAGTTTCCTGCCCTCAAAGCTGCCCGCCGCTGGAAATTCTACGACAAACCCCGCAATTTCGAGAAACTTGCCCTCAGTACAGAACTAGAAACAGGGTCACTCAGTTCGCTGACACCATTATTAGAAAAGCGCAATTATAAAGTCTTTCGCGAAGATAATACCCTCTATGCCCGCAAAGGGCTGATTGGACGCATCGGTCCCATTTTCGTCCATGCTAGTATGTTAATTATCCTAGCGGGGGCAATTTGGGGGTCACTCACCGGATTTTTTGCCCAGGAAATGGTTCCCAGTGGGAAGGCATTTGCAGTCAGAAATATCATCGAGGCTGGTCCCCTGGCACAACCCCACGTCCCCAAGGATTGGGGATTACGGGTGAATCGCTTCTGGATTGACTATACGCCTGAAGGAGAAATTGACCAGTTTTACTCTGACCTTTCCGTTATCAATCTCCAAGGACAGGAATTAGACCGTCAGACCATTCACGTCAACAAGCCGCTACGCTATGGGGGTGTGACTTTCTATCAAACCAATTGGGACATCTCGGCAGTAAAAGTCAGACTAAACAATAGTCCCATCTTCAAACTACCGATGGCAAAGCTAGATACCGGGGGTGAAGGTCGTCTATGGGGAACTTGGGTTCCGATTAAACCTGATCTCAGTGAAGGTGTTTCGCTGTTGGCGCGAGATTTGAAAGGAACGTTGCTAGTTTACGACCCCGCAGGTCAACTGGTGGGCGCAGTGCGTCCAGGCATGGCAACAGAAGTCAGTGATATTAACCTGAAAGTGGTTGATTTAATCGGCAGCACGGGCTTGCAAATTAAAGCTGACCCAGGCGTACCCATCGTGTATACTGGCTTTGGCTTACTGATGGTGAGCGTGGCGATGAGCTATGTTTCCCACTCCCAGATTTGGGCATTGCAGCAGGGCGATAAGTTCTACGTTGGTGGCAAAACCAATCGTGCCCAAGTGACCTTTGAGCGGGAGTTAATGGAAATTATCGATCAACTAAAAGCACAAAATCAAGACGAGGTGACAACGCCTGCCGCAGAATCACTAGTGAGCGATTCAGTTGCTTGAGCCTGAGTCTTGCAACAACGGAGATTCTTACCAGCAAAGACTTTGAAAAATTTCGAGGCTATCTTGTTATAAAAAAATAAAATGCGAACCTTATACTGTGACGTGATTGTCCTCGTTTTCTTAGGCTTTACGTAACACATAAGGCATTTATGATTAGGGGTACAGGAGACAAAAGAACTAAGCGATTCTGGGAAGGCGAGCGATTTAAGGAGTTTGAGAGCTTTGAGAGACAGGCTCAAAGGCGATTTAACTACCTCAATGAAGCTAAACTCTCGATGACTTAGCTAACAGACCTTCCCACCGACTCCACGCGCTGACAGGGGAGTTGAAAGGCTACTACTCCATTTCTATCAACCAGCAATGGCGAATTGTTTTTCAATGGGATAAAGATTCGGGAGAGGCTTACAATATCAGAATTACAGATTACCACTAAGCCGAACTTTCCGCCAATTCACCCTGGCGAATATCTAGCTGAGGATCTTGAAGCGTTAGGGATGAGTGCCAGCCAGTTTGCAAAGCTGATAAAAGTACCAACTAATCGAGTGACTGAAATTCTCAATGGAGAGCGTGGGATTACCGCTGACACTGCCCTCAGACTGAGCTGCTTTTTTGGTACAAGTCCTGATATCTGGCTCCGGCTTCAGAACACGTATGAGCTAAAAAAAGCAGAGCTAGAAAACGGAGAGCAGATTTAACAGGAAGTTATAGCTCGCAATGGGAAATGAAAATCACTAACCTAAAAAAAGCTGCGATTGCTTTATTGTAGATCTAACTGAATTGAGTCCTGAAGGCATGCAACCATCTCAGTACGAGTGGAAACATTCAACTTGCGAAACATCCGTTTGAGGGCTTGCTTAACCGAATTCCCCGTAATCCAGAGTTGAACACCAATTTCTGCATTCGTTAACCCTTGTGCCACTAGTTCAGCAACTTGTAGCTCTCGCGGTGTTAGGCGAGTGGCTAACTGGGAATGGGGTCTCGTTTGTCGGGTCTGTAGTGTTGCTATACAGGCTGACAAATGAGTGCAGACAGCTGCCCACGATTGGACCTGTCATGATGTGTTCGTGGTCATAATAGGCGCAGCAACGCTGATACAGCTCGCATTGCTTCCAACCTCCTGGGGGTAGCACCAATTCCTCATGGGCTGGTGCATGGCGCTCAACTACGTAGCTTAGCACGGGATCAACTGCGCGACCTACCTTTTCGTAGCACTCCACGAAGGCATCAACATTGGCTACACCGCAGACATCAACCGCAGCCAAGCGGGATTGCTCATCAAAAAGATAAATTCCCCAACGTTGCACACCAAAATGCTCGCCAGCCATATCCATAAAGCGCAGCCGTAGTTCGCGCTCATCGCCAGCATGGGCGAGTGCCTGAAAGAGGGCATGAACAGAATTTGCCATTGAGCTGTTAAAAGTGTACCACTTGGGGACTATGCGGGCTTGAGTATCACTTCTACGCTAATTCATATAAGCGTTAGAGGTTTAGAAATGACTGCTCAAACAAAATATCACATCGGTATAGTAATTTTTCGCGGTATGACTCAACTTGATGTCACTGGTCCTCATCAAGTGTTTGCCTTTATGCCTGATACTCGCGTCCATTTGTTGTGGAAGACAACCGAGCCAGTGACCAGTAGTGAGGGGATGACGATTTTGCCCACCACTACCTTTGATGAGTGTCCATCTTTGGATGTTTTGTGCGTTGGTGGTGGTGCGATGGGAGTGATAGAAATGATGGAGGATAGTGAGGTGCTGGAATTTCTTCAGCAACAGAGCAAGACAGCCAAATACATCACCTCTGTCTGCACTGGTTCTCTAATCTTAGCTGCTGCTGGAGTTCTGCAAGGCTACCGCGCTGCCTGCCATTGGCTGTTCCGTGAACAGTTAGCAATGCTGGGGGTTGAAGTGGGAACTGAAAGAGTAGTGGTTGATCGCAACCGCATTACAGGAGGTGGCATGACTGCTGGGATAGACTTTGGGTTGGTCATTGCTGCTAAACTCTGTGGCGATAAGACTGCTGAGATGATTCAGTTAATGCTGGAATATAACCCTGCACCACCTTTTAACACGGGTTCTCCAGAAAATGCCGGAAAGGGTTTAGTAGAGCAAGTAAAGCATATGGGAAACCAGCTTATAGAGGCGTACCAACTACAGGCGAAGCGTACAGCGACTCGGTTGGGCATTCATTTTTAGGAAGAAGCGATCGCACCTCGCAATACCGTACTCGTCAAAATATAGGTAAGTGCTACGGTTAGCAAGATTGAGAGGCAAAAATGGCTGCTATTACCTTAAACTTACCCCCCCACCGTTGAGCTAACAGATGAGCAGTTCTTCCAACTTTGTCAGAATAACCGAGACTTGCGAGTTGAGCGCACGGCTGAGGGAGAATTAATTCTTATGCCACCAACGGGATGGGGAACTGGAAACCAGAACAGCAAACTAACTCAACGCTTAGGCAATTGGGCAGATGCTGATGGGACAGGACTTGCTTTCGACTCTTCAACAGGTTTGAAGCTCCCTAATGGTGCAAATCGTTCTCCTGATGCGTCGTAGTTGACACTCTCCTACCTAAAGGAAGGAGATTCTCGCTTCTACGGGAGAATCTAGAAAGCACGGAACTGAATCCATACACTTTCCCCGATCTCAAAACCGCTCAGCGAGCTCGGGACAGCCCGTCCCTACTTAGAAGTAACTAGATCACAGAGCTTCCTAAAGGAAGGGGCCTTAGACCCATGATTTTTGGGTAAGACAAGAAAGATTAGAAGCCCAGAACCCAGATCCTACCCGATTCCTATCGATGGCTCCCGACTTTGCAGTAGAGTTACGTTCGGCTTCGGATAACTTGGAGACACTGCAACAAAAAATGCAGGAATACCTTGACTGTGGCGTGCGAATGGGTTGGCTGATCGAGCCTCTCAATCAACAGGTGGAAATTTATCGCCTCGGGCAGAATGTGGAAGTTCTGCAATCCCCTACTCGCCTATCAGGAGAGGAGGTACTGCCTGGATTTGTGCTGGAGCTAGCAGAGATTTTGAGCTAGGCAATGTCTGAGGCGCTATCGACTCGGCGATTTGCGAGTCCTAATCATAAATGAAGCAATAATTGCGCTGGCAATAGCCAATCCCGCCGCAATGAACATAACCACGCGAAAGCCATCTACAAAAGAAGAAGCGATCGCCTCTTGCAATGCCGCACTCACTTCCTTACTCACGCCTGGTGGCACTTCTGCCGCAGCCAACCTCGTACGCTGCTCATCTAAAAACTGTTGCGCTTCTGGAGAAAGTTCTAGCGGGGCAATGAGTTCATTCAGGCTAGCATTAAAGGCGCTCAAGATAATAATTCCTAAAACTGTGATCGCGAGCAGCCCAGCAGTACGGGATACGGCATTGTTAACTCCTGAAGCCACGCCGGCATGACTTTGCCTCACTGCCCCCATAACCGTTGTTGTCAGTGCGGGAACAGAAATTACCATTCCCAAACCCAGCACCAATACCGCCGGAAAAAAGGTTGTCCAGTAGCTCCCGCCTACTCCGGGCACAGCTAACAACGCAAATCCCGCCGCTGCGATCACTGGACCCACCATCAGTGGCAGCCTCGCACCATAGCGATCCACTAGCTTACCAGACCAACGTGAGAGTAGGAACATAATGACAGGAAAAGGCACAAGCGCAGTTCCCGCTGCCGTGGGTGAGTAGCCTTGCACCTGAATCAAATTGAAGGAAAAAACAAAACCCCACTCAAAGCGGCATACAACAGTAGCGTCAGCAGATTTGCCCCGCTAAAGGTGCGCGAACGGAATACCCAAAGCGGCATCATGGGTGTGGAAGTGCGTGCCTCTACGAAAATAAACGCGCACAGAGCGAGTATGCCCACTGCCAGGGCGCTGAGAGGGAATCGCTCAACCCAGACTGCCAGCTTCAAGCAGCCCATAAACGATCACACCTAGTCCCATTACTGCCAGCAGTGCGCCCAACCAGTCCAACCTGGCGGCTTCCTCGTTACGACTCTCTGGTACGCGCCAGAAGGCAACGGCAAGTACAACTACCGCTAGGGGAAGATTAATTAAAAAGATCCAGCACCAGGAGGCATTCTCGACTAGCCAGCCTCCTAGAACGGGACCCAGTGCCGAGGTGATAGCCGTGAAGCCTTACCACAGCCCAATTGCGCCGCCGCGCTGCTCTTTCGTAAACGAGGCGCTAATAATTGCTAGACTGCCCGGTACGAGAACACCCCGCCTATCCCCTGAATTGCCCTAGCAACGATTAGTGGCTCCACATCGGGAGCCAAACCACATTCCACCGAAGCTAGCGCAAACAGCGCCACCCCGTAAGTAAAAATGCGCCGTCGCCCAAAGCGATCGCCTAACGATCCACCGACTAGAATTAAGGAGGCAAGAAAAAGGGTATAGGACTCCACAATCCACTGCACTTCAGCGACAGTGACATTCTAATCCGCTTGCAGCACCGGCAGTGCCACATTGACAACTGTGCCATCAATAAAAGCCATGCTGGAACCCAGGATGTTGCCACCAGCACCCAGACTCTGGTGTTGGGTGTGTAGGGAGAGGTGCAAGGCTTAGAACGGATTTCCTCTTGGTCGCAGGGCTGTTTAGTAAAATTAGTCATTGCAACAACACTCTTAGTATTTTTTTAAGTGCCACAATAGCGAGTAAGAGAGAGTAAAAATTACATCTGGAGTAGATCGTCATGCTAGCTTTTAAGAAAAAAATTGTTACTGACGAAACCATCCGTCCGGTGGCTGTATTGATCAATTACCAGGACTGGCAAAGGATCGAAAAACTCTTAGAGAGCTATCAATCTAAAGAAGAAGGAATAAATATTAACCAGTACGCAGGCGCAATTAAATTAACTGAAAACCCTTTGTAGTATCAGCAACGAATCAAGAATGAGTGGCATTGACAGCTCCTTGGATTTTGCTAGATACGAATGTCATTCTATACTTGTTAGAGGGTCGTTTAACAGAGCCATTAGCATCAGGACAATATTTTGTTTCAGTAATAACTGAGATCGAACTACTCTCCTATCCCAGCCTCGGCTCATACGAAGAGATGCAAATTCGCAAATTCTTGAGAAACACTACAGTAGTCAGGATAGAGAATTATATCAAGGAACGGGCAATTGCATTTCGCAAGATTTATAGACTCAAGCTCGCTGATGCCATCCGACATCCTGGAGGCGGCACTGGAGTTTCGTGAACAAATTCGCGCGATAGAAATCTAGAGCAAATTCTAGTACGGTTTGTCTTTGCTTTGTGGACTGAACTTGCAAGATAGGTAAAGGCTTTGTCTTGCTCGCGCTTAATTTCCAGATGCAAGGTTGATTTTTGAAAATCATGTCGAAATACCAAAGACTACGGCGTGGATTAGCACTACTACTAATCTCATTAATTACAATCACCGTAGTTGTAAGAGCCTCAACTCAAACTATTAAAAATACGCAAAACATAGAAATTCGCGGCGTTTGGATTACAAATGTTGACAGCGATGTTCTCTTCTCACCTCAAAAAACCAAAGAAGCTTTGGATCGCCTTGCCGAACTTAACTTCAACACTGTCTATCCTACTGTGTGGCAAGGGGGCTATACTCTCTACGAGAGTGCTGTTGCAGAACGAGTATTTGGCGAGTCTTTAGATCCCAATCCCAAATTACAAGGGCGAGATGTTCTCCAAGAAATTGTTGAGGAAGGACATCAACGAGGATTAACAGTTATTCCTTGGTTTGAGTTTGGCTTCATGGCTCCAGCAGATTCCGAATTGGCACAGCAGCACCCTGACTGGTTAACCAATCGCCGCGATGGTACGACAATCAAAAAGCAAGGTAAACACAAGCGAGTTTGGCTCAATCCATTTCATCCCGAAGTGCAACAGTTTATCCTCGATTTAATTACAGAAATTGTTGCTAAATACAACATTGACGGCATTCAATTTGATGACCATTTTGGGTTGCCCGCTGCCTTTGGATATGATGACTTAACGGTAGAAAGGTACGAGCAAGAGTTAGACGGTTTATCTCCTCCCGATGACTTCCAAAAACCCTTTTGGATACGCTGGCGAGCCGATAAAATTAATGATTTTATGGAGCGAGTTTTTCATGCTGTAAAAGCAACTGATCCCGATTGTATTGTTTCCCTTTCCCCAACTCCTTTGCACTTTTCTTTACCAGCCTATTTACAGGACTGGTTTAGCTGGGAAAGACGAGGATACATCGAGGAGCTGGTGTTGCAAGTGTATCGCTCCGATATTCAGCGTTTTATTACCGAATTGGAGCGTGAAGAGGTTGAGCTAGCTAAAAGTCATATTCCGGTTGTAATTGGCATTTTGAGTGGTTTGAAAAATTCCCCTACCCCGATGAGCAAAATTGAGTCGCAAGTGGAAGAGCTACGTCAACGCGACTTTGACGGAGTTTCATTCTTTTTCTATGAAAGTCTTTGGAAGTGGGGAGAAAAGTCACCCGCTCTACGTGAGAAAGCGATTCAAAGTTTATTTCCCACTCCGGCATCGCGCACCCAGGATTCAACGAGGGATTCAAACTTAACAACCAAGGTAGAACCTTAACAATTTTGTATAGTTGTGATAGAAATCTTTGGCTGGGGAATAGGGGAAGGTGGTATTAGAAATTATCCCTCTTTTTTGATAATTTCTGATGTATTGACACTCCCCAGCCTAAAGGCGTGGGGATTCTTGGGTCGTAGGGGAGCTTACGCTTAACCCCTCGCCAAGCATCTTGACGGTATGTCCTACCGCTGCAAGCCCGCGTTGGGCTATGATTTGCGCTGACGCCACGTCTCTGTTGCCTTCATGCCCACACTCATGGCAATAGTGAACCCGTTGTAATAGTTCTTTTTTGCCTGTATGGGTGCCACATTCTGGGCAAATTTGACTCGTATGGGAAGCATCGACCTTAAGGAACAATACGTCTCGCTTCCAGCAAACCCACTCCAGAATCCTAAAGAACTCTCCAAAGCTGGCATCCAGCATATGCTTCCAGAAGAGTCCTTTAGCCCAGGCAATGAAGTTGAGATCCTCTATAAACACCATTCCAGCTCTATCGCAGAGACGATGAGCAAGTTTATAGAAGAAATCTTGGCGGCAGTTAGCTATATGTTCGTGTAGTTTGGCAACCCTGTGTTGTGCTTTTTTCCAGTTACTGGAACCCTGCTGTTTTCTGCTAGCTCGTTATCTAACCCAATAGCGTTCCCTTTAGCAGTTGGCGATGGCACGTCAACATCCCATGGGAGGGTTAACATCACATACCAACCCGAAGCTTTCCTAACTACTTGGGCTTGTTTAATTACGAAACCATCAGGGATAGGACGTGACCAGCGAACCTTGACCAATCCCATCTTAGGAATCTTAATTCTATTCCCTTGCACCGGGTTGTCTGCTAGTTGTGGAAAGGTTAGCGACCGAAACTGCCCAGTCTTTTTGAACCGTGGAAAACCGAAACCGCGCTCCCACATAGACGTAAAAGCGTGTTCTAGTCTCTTAAGCACTTGCTGTAGAACAGCAGACTGAACAGCCTTTAGGTGAGGGTTAGTCTTTTTGGCTTGGGTTAATGCTTTAGCCTGGCTAACAAATGTCGGACGTTGGACGTCCGCCGGGATTACATACTCACTCTTAATTGAGCAAGCATGAATCCGACATGATCTCGACTTATACCAATCCTTGCGCTCACCAAGGGCATAGTTCCAGACCTTACGACTAGTTTCTAACCAGTCGTAAGGTCTGGCTCTGTGCCTTAGTTGGCTCAAGCTTATCTTGGTACGTGAGATTTATCATGTTTCCATGATATGTTAGCTTTTGCGTATTGTTTAGTTAAGGCAAAGAGTGAATTTTAAGTCGCCTTATAAAGGCGAGGTTTTAGACCCATGATCCCAGATAAAGCCAACTGTGGAATTTGCACTACGGGGAGTAGCCATAGTAGAAGACTCTCTATAAAATAAATAAGTATTTTCTATATCTGGGCGTTGTAGCAGTGAGAGTACCTGATACCAGTTATCAAAAGTAGCTAGAGAGATACAGCAGTGAATTTCCAAGGATACAGCCAAGGAACAATCAAGGTGTCACCGTTCCATCCCGCTCTAAGAGAACAAGGATAAGTCTCCAGTCACTTTTGAGAAACGGTATTAACTTCGGAATTTAGGGGGTAAATCTCTATCCACTTGTGGCGCGAGTCAATTAGCCACCTCAACGCCCTGCTGAACTTCACTTTTTTGGTACTGTAGAAAAGCTAAGCCCCGTGCAGAGGCAATCACCAATGAACAAACTTTACGAATTTGACTATCATGCTTGGGCGCTTGAGCAGGCAGAGAAAATCCGTTTCCAGCAATGGGAAAGTATTGATATCGAGAATTTAGTTGAGGAATTGGAGAGCTTGGCTAGAAGCGAGCGCAAAGAACTAGTCAATCGCTTGGGAAAACTGCTGGGACATTTGCTCAAGTGGGAATACCAACCAAATCATGGAAGCAACAGTTGGGTGGGCACAATCCGAGAACAGCGTCGCCACATTAAGCGATTACTCCAACAAAATCCCAGTCTGAAGCCTTTTATCCCCGAAGCCGTTCAGCAGGGCTATGAAGATGGAGTAGATTTAGCAGTGCAAGAAACCAATTGACCTGATTCGACTTTTCCTAAAAATTGCCCATACACCAGTGAGCAAATTGGGGACACCGAATTTTATCCAGAGCGCGATCACTAACCATTTCTCGCCCTCCTCTGCTGCTCAACCATCCGTTGCCCAACTTGAGACTCTGATTGTTGAAACTGCTGACTATTAGAGTAGAAATGAATGCGATCGCAACCCAAACGGATTAAACGTTTTGGGATGTTTACATCCTGGCTGATTCCTTTTTTGAAGCGATCACCAACCGGGGTGAACGGCGGTGGAGTTGTTCTATTGTCTGTAATTAACCTGGCGACAGTCCCTAGAAGTTAGCGTAATTAGCAATCGCATCCTTCATTTTCTCGCTCACCTCTGCTGTGGGCATACTTCCTAGTTCCCCAGAAGCACGGGTACGAATGCTGAGGCTATTTCCTTCTACCTCTTGCGCTCCCACCACTGCCATCACCGGGATTTTCTGCTTTTCGGCATTGCGAATCTGCTTACCGAGGCGCTCCCCACTGGTATCCACCTCAGCACGAATTCCCTGTGCCTGCATCTGCATCGCCACTTGCTTGGCAAAACCCAATTGGGCATCACTTACGGGCAAAAATCGCGCTTGTACGGGGGCTAGCCACAGGGGGAAGTCTCCCACATACTCCTCGATCAAAATGCCAATCAGTCGCTCTAGAGAGCCAAAAGGAGCGCGGTGAATCATTACTGGGCGCTTGCGGGATCCATCCTCATCGACATACTCCAAATCAAAGCGTTCAGGCAAGTTGTAGTCAACCTGAACCGTTCCCAACTGCCACTCACGCTCTAGAGCATCTTGAAAGATAAAGTCGAGCTTGGGACCATAGAAAGCTGCCTCGCCGATGCCTTCAAAGTAGTTGATCCCCAGCTTATCCACAGCACGGCGGATTGCTCCTTCTGCCTTATTCCAAGCTTCCTCAGAACCGAGATATTTATCCGCTTCGGCAGGATCACGGAAACTCAGTCGGGCTTTGAAATTCTTCAGTTGCAGGCTACTAAACACGGATAGGATTAAATCCACCACGCTGAGGAATTCTTCATCAAGCTGTTCTGGTGTCACAAATAGGTGAGAATCATCAACGGTGAAGCCCCGCACTCGCGTTAAGCCGCCCAATTCCCCAGACTGCTCATACCGGTAAACCGTGCCAAACTCTGCCATCCGAATTGGCAAGTCCCGATAAGAGCGCAACTCGTTTTTATAAATCTGGATGTGGAAGGGGCAGTTCATGGGCTTGAGGACAAACCCCTGTTCCGCAGCGGCAGCTTGCTCGTCTTCTGACATCAGAGGAAACATATCCTCTTGGTATTTTTGCCAGTGCCCGGAAGTCTTAAATAAATCTACCCTGGCGATGTGGGGTGTCACCACAGGCTGATAACTGCGCTTGAGCTGCTCTTGCTTGAGAAACTCCTCTAGAGTCGAGCGCAGAATCGTTCCCTTGGGTGTCCACAATGGCAAACCAGAACCCACTTCATCCGAAAAGATAAATAACCCGAGTTCCTTACCCAGTTTGCGGTGGTCCCGCTTGAGTGCCTCTTCCTTGCGTCGCTTATACTCTGCTAACTGTTCCGGGGTTTCCCAAGCTGTGCCATAAATCCGCTGGAGTTGTGCCCGATTTTCATCACCGCGCCAGTAAGCACCCGCAACGCTTTCGAGGTCAACCGCCTTTGGGTTGAGATCCCCAGTATTCTCCACGTGGGGACCAGCGCACAAGTCCCACCATTGCTCTCCCAGGTGATAAATCGTGATGGGGTCTTCTTCTATATCTTCGAGAATTTCTAATTTATAAGGCTCATTAATTTTATGAATGCGCTGCTGCGCCTCTTCCCGGCTGACTTCTTCCCGAATGACTGGCAATTTCTGCTTGATGAGTTTTGCCATCTCTTTTTTGATGGCTTTCAAATCCTGCTCGGTGAAGGGTTCCGGGTTCTCAAAATCGTAATAGAAGCCGTACTCTGTCCAAGGGCCAATCGTCACCTGTGCCTTGGGAAAAAGCCGCTGCACCGCCATCGCCATCACGTGGGAGGCAGTATGACGAATTTTCTTGAGCGACGGCGATTCACTAGTACGAGGCAGTTGCATCGCATCTGACTGGGAATTGGAAACGGCAGATTCGGCGGTAGGCATAACCCTGCAAAGAAATTAACTTTTGTCAACCAAAAAGAAACGAGGAAAGTTACCCGATCTAGAGTAATCTGCCACTACCAGCATGGCTCAGGTTTGGGCAAACTAGTCAGAGCTTTGTTGGGCACCACTCGTTAGGCACTATCACTCACTCTGTCTCTTTAAAGATTATACCTTAGACAGAAAGTCAGACTGATGTTGGTGCGGACGGTTCACAAACTATATCTTGAGACAATGTTAATTTTTGTAAAAGAGCTATAATATTAATCGTAGGGGGTCATAAGCTGCTGTTAATCTGTGCCGGGAACTGTAATCGCGGTCTTGACAGGAATAAAAAAAAGCAAGCTTCCCATTGATTCTTAGGAGAGAGGAAAGATCGCCTCACGCTTGGTAATCTGGATTAATAAAATGAAAATACTTCAAATTTATTGATAAATATAACGCCGAAATAGCCTACATAGTTCCTTCAGGAGGAAGTAATCGTGTTACATCTACTCTACATTGTTGCATTCACAATCATTGCGTTTATTGCGGTTAGTAATCTGATTCGCAGCTTGGTGAGCTTGGGAACAGAAGTTCGTCGTCCCTCCTCAGCAGACAGAAAACGCTCTTCCGAAAAGCCTAGTTTCTCTCGCTCTGGTTCAGCGCAGCATCCAGAACTGTTGGATGAGAGCGGTAAACCGACGGATGAACCACTATTGGTGATGCGTTCAGTCGATGTCGAAGAGGCACGAGGACAGCTTGATGCTCTCTATAATAATTCTCCAGGCAGCAACAAAGAAAACAGCGAAGAGAGCTAATCTTGGTTAGTCATTAGTCCACAGTCTGTAGTCAAGGAGGGGGAGCCGCCGGAACCCGCGTACAAGTTAGATAAACGTGTTTTTCTAATGACCGATGACAGATGACTATTGACCAGATCCTTGGGATTCAAGCCTCGCCGATCTTCGGTGACTTTAATAATATAATTGGAATATCCCATTATTCGCTTGAAAGGATCGCCGTAAGGGAGGAACCTTCTACGCAATCAGTGGGTTAATCAACCAAATTAGTTGAAGCTAAGTAGGGGCGGGCTGTCCCGAAGAAGGCTCGCTGAGGGTAAAGGTATCGGGGACTTGGTTAATTCGTTGATCATATCTAGAATCCCTTGTAGAAGCGAGAATCTCTACTCTTCAAGGGTTGAAAGTGTCAATACTGAGTTCAGGTAGGCAATTTCTGTTGATGGATTTTAATTCCGCGGCTGTCCATTGCTTGGATAAACAACTCGGTGGGCAGTGCTTTCTCAATTGCCCAAACACCGGGTTTGTGAAGTTTACCAGCCAGGATTAGTTCAGCAACGCTACCAGTACCAAAGCCAGTTGCCGCTGCCGTGTTTTCATGCACCATTGTTGAGCAATGCCGCGTCCTTTGCCCATCTTTCTTTCCAAGAATTTCGGCGCGGATGGCGATGCCAATGCCACTGAAGCGGTCAGTGAAACTGGTCATCTGGAGAGATACGCGAGACAAAAACTCGATTTTTTTAGGATCTTGGAGCCAGGAGTGAGGAAAGAGGCGAGCAGTCATCCAAGTAAGATGATTATAGAAATCGGGGATAGAGCCAAATTTGGTAATGACACTTTGAACTGGAAAAGACTCAGCTAGAGTGTGAGTCTCTGCAATATCAAACCAGTATACCCCCGCTTTGCCAAAAGGTGGGGGAAATTCTACTGTTTCGCGATCGCTATAAGGTAGTATTTTCTGCCACTGACCATCAATCCAGGCATCAAAGGAGTTTTGCAGCCCCAGAAATGTTGTACGCATCACCGTTAGTCCAGCGCCACCTGATCCCGCTACTAAATAACTGAGGTGAATCTTTTCTGCCTCGTCAAGCTGCTCAATTCCTTGGCGCACCATGCTATTAGAAATACCAGGAAAAACCCCAGTGTTGAGAATCGCCGTTACTCCAGCAGCGGCAGCTTCTTCATGATAAGCGATCACCTTATTATAAAAAGAGCGGTGGTCACTAACATCAAGATAGTTCACTCCTTGTTCGATGCAAGCTTTGAGAACGCGACCATCGCGGTGATGAAAGGGACCTGCACAGTGAATAACTAAATTGCTATTTTTAATGGCGTGATGGAGTCCTTCTCGATCATCCAAATCGAGGGCGAGAAATTGCGATCGCGGATTTTCTGGTTGCTTAGTTTTATGACGCCCTGTCGCAACAATTTCTGCATCCACATGCCCCCATAAATCTTGCACAACTTGGCTGCCGATTCGTCCTTGACCGCCGATCACTAAAATTCGGTCTGTCATTGTTTTTTTGTGCTAAACTAGTTTCCTTAAAACCCGATATAAAATTCTTGGAAGGTGTTTTTAACCAGTACCACAGTCTAATTACTAGATTAAATCATTGTCTAAGCAATGTGCAGAAAATGTCAAAGCAAAAGTATATTTTCGACAATGCGCCAGACAAAAATGAGCTGAAGCGACTCCAAGCGATTGAAGAAATTTTCGATCCACCCACTCAAAAGCGACTTCGAGCAAGCGGACTAGAATTAGGTTGGCAGTGCCTCGAAGTGGGCGCCGGGGCAGGCTCGATAGCGAAATGGATGAAGGAAATCGTCGGCGAAGCGAGTCGCGTAGTGGCTATGGATATTAATCCTAGGTTTCTCAACGAGAATAACTCCTCTGGCATAGAAGTATTAAATGCCGATATTAGAAATGCGGAGTTGCAAAAGAACTATTTTGATCTCGTCCACGCTCGTTATGTTTTAATGCATCTGCCAGAGTACGAGCTAGCGCTACAAAATATGCTGGCATGTCTTAAGCCTGGTGGCTGGCTTGTCGTGGAAGAACCTGATTTTTCGGCGGCTCGTCCTGTTGCTGGAAAGAAAGAAGAAATTCACGCAGTCAAAAAAGTTAATCGGGCTATCTTCCGTATGTTCGCAAATTTAAATATGGATTATGCTTTGGGTCTGCAAATTCCCGCGCTTTTTCAAAAGTTGGGTTTGACTTCAATTTCAGTAGAAAACGATGCGCCATTAGCTCCGGGAAATTCAAAAGTGGCAAACATGATGAAAATGTCTGCTACCAACTTAAAAGAAAAATATCTTGCCACCGGAGAAGCAACTAACAAAGATGTCGAAAAATATTGTCGTTTCTCACAAGATTCCTATGCTTGGGCGGTGTATTATTCCACCATCGCAGTTGTGGGACAGAAAACCATTACCAATTAAAGGATGCTCGCGCGTCGCAGATTTCTGCGCGTCGGTTAAAAGTTAAAAATTAAAAATTAGTTATTTGTCCTTCGTTGTTCGTCCTTTGTTCTTCGTTATCAGTAAAGTTACATAAACGTTAGTGCTAATGACTAATGACCCAGGGCTATTTTATTCTAAGTGGTAGGATAAGGATGCTTGGTTAAAAACAAATGGAAGAAATGAGCGAACTTGTGTAAATGTATTCGAGCAAATGCCAGATAGTAGGCGCAAACCAGGAAGAAGACACTCCCTGCAATGGTGTCTTGCTTGGTTTAGCCAGGCAGTAGCTGCTCGAAATCGGGGCTTCCTTTCCATGGGGGACTGGCTCCAAGGTTCGCCTGGAAGAAACTGTTGGGTGTAGAGGGTTTGCCATCCTACAGTACCATCAGGC
>PXPT01000029.1 GCA_003021505.1 Cyanobacteria bacterium QS_4_48_99
GCGGAATTGAATCTTTTACGCGAGAATGCTTTGATAGCTTATCAAAGGTTTCCTCTCTTGATGTCACTCTTTTTAAGGGGGGTGGGTTTTCTTATAAAAAAGACATCACTTTATGGAATATGCAGCGCGATGATTGGTTGACCTCTCAACTTGTTGGAGTTTTAAATTTAATCAGTGATAAGAGCAATCCTAGTTTAGTTGAAGAAGGGACATTCTTTTTAAGTCTCTTGCCCCACATATATTTCGTCAAACCTGATGTAATTTACTTTAGTCACTACGGTTTAGGGAGCCTGCTTTGGCACTGGCGACGTAGGACAAACCAAAATTTCAAGCTTTTATACCGCAACGGAGGACCTACAGGAGGAGAAGCACTCAAGAAACTTAGATTTCGCTTTGACCATGTACAGCAACTAGCCCCAACTCATCTGCAACTGGCTTTAGATGCAGGAGTTCCTACTGAAAAACAAAGCTTGGTTCCTAATGCAATTCATATGTCCTCTGAACTTAAAATGCTGACATTTGATGAACGAGAAGCTCTGCGGCGTAAACTTGCACTGCCTGAAAAGCGACCTTTAGTTCTTTCTGTAGGAGCTATTAACAAATACCATAAGCGCATGGATTATGTCATTCGTGAGGTCTCTACACTACCCAAGCCGCGTCCTTATCTTTTGCTGCTAGGCCAACAAGATGCGGAATCACCAGAAGTATTTCAACTGGGTAATGAATTATTAGGCTCGGATAACTTTAAAGTTAGAACTGTTACTCAAAACCAAGTAACAGATTATTACAAAGCTGCTGACGTTTTCGTGCTTGCTTCCCTGAGAGAGGGATTTCCACGCGTTTGCATAGAGGCAATGTCTCATGGCTTACCATGTTTAGTTCACGACTATGATACTACCCGGTATATTTTAGGAGATGAGGGCTACTTAGCTAACTTAGAACTGACAGGAAGTTTAGCGGGTTTGCTTATTCATGCCATAGCAGAAGCCCATGATGTATCTAAATGCAATCTCCGTCATCAAAGGGTGTACGAAAACTTTAGTTGGGATATGCTTCTTCCAAATTATGTAAGTTTAATTGAACGATGTACTAATTCATGAGGAAGGTTTCCTCACAATAATTACTGCCATGACTAAGAGGTAAACTACCAATGCGATTATCGGTTTGTATTACAACCAGGAATCGTCCCCAGAGACTTGAGAATTGTCTTCGGGCAATCTGGGATTCCAGCGTCAAACCACATTCTGTAATTGTTTCAGATGACTCAGGCGAAAATGAGGTACAGCAGAAAAATCACCAGGTTGTAGAAAAGTATCCCACTACAACTTATCTGACTGGTCCTCGTTCTGGTGTTTGTGCTAATCGCAACAATGCAGTCAATGCAGTTATCGATACTGACTTGGTTGCCTTTATTGATGATGACATTTGCGTAGACCCAGACTTTATTGCTTGCGCTGTAGAGCGATATAATCAGATGGAGCAAAAGCATAGTAGTAGCAGCATACTCTCAGGAGTATCCCGAGATGGACACGGTCATGAGATGGTTGCCTCAAAACTCTCCTTTCGTGGATACTTTTGTCCAGCGGACATTCCCCAGGCTGTAGTTATTCATGCAGCAGTATTCCCTCGGTCGTTTTTTGAGCAAGAGCAGTGGGACGAGAACATCTTTTTCGGTTATGAGGATGCGGAACTGTGTCTGCGTGCATTGAAGCGTGGCTACCGCATCTTGCATTGCCCAGAGCTAAAGGTCTTGAACACTGCATTTAAAAAAGGAACGCTTGTTGTACCAAGTGTAGGTAGCCTTACGGATTACAATATTCACATTGATGCAGCGCGACTCTATGTCGGAATTAAACGCTACAAGGATTTGTTTCCAAATCCTTTCAAGCTAGTTGCTTTTCTAGCCATTTACTTCACTCATATGAATATTTATCTATCCAGAAAACATGCACTTCTGGCATGGCCTCAGATTATTCAACGTTCTCATATCCAACAGTTATTGCCGAGGTCTTCCTCAGATGCAACTGCTCGCAAACTTGAGTCTGCTGACGATAAATCTCTATAGCAAAAGATTGCCTAAGCTTACAACTCCCTCAATGAAAAATTACGGATAGCTATTACACCACTATGCTCTGCGGGTGTCTCAGATATCGCAGCGCTCATTAGACCTATCCTCCCCACAAGGGTCAGCCAGTTTTCTAGTGGAACTAGAGCAGCAAACTCGGCTAGCCGATAAAAGTGGGACTAAGATCATCGCTCGCAGGCGATTGCTACCCTAGCCTGCCAATCCTAAGTTAGGGATTCTCAATTAAGCTTAATGGATGATGACCTATGAAACTTGGCATCGTTACGCACAGCGTTATGAAAGGAGAAGGTCAAGGCAGAGTGAACTACGAGGTTGCTCGGGAAGCCATCCGTCGTGGTCATCACCTCGCCTTATTGGCGAGTCGGATTGCTCCAGAACTGCAACAGAGCGACCAGGTAGACTGGATTTACGTTCCAGTTAAAGGGTGGCCAACAGCATTTCTCCGTAATCTAGTTTTCTCCTGGCGGAGTGCAAATTGGTTGCGTAAACACCGCTGTGAGCTTGACCTTGTCAAGGTTAACGGGGCAATAACTAAAGCACCGGGAGATATCAACGCCGTGCATTTTGTTCACAGTTCCTGGCTGCGATCACCAGTACACATTTCTCGGGTACGTCAAGATTGGTATGGTGCTTACCAGTGGCTCTTCACTGCTTTAAAAGGTTAAAAAGGAACTGACCGACATCGGCGTTCCGAAAGAAAGCATTCGAGTCATCACAAATGGTGTTGACTTACAGGAATTTTCACCGGGGATTGCTGACCGGAAAAAATTAAATCTTCCTGAAGGAGTACCAATCGCACTTTTTGCTGGGGATATTCGGACACCTCGCAAGAACTTAGATACGGTGCTGCATGCCTTAGTCCAAGTTCCGGATTTACACCTAGCGATTGTTGGTACGACTGAAGGTAGTCCGTATCTTCAGCTTGCTGAAAAGCTGGGTTTGAGTGAACGGGCACACTTTTTAGGGTATCGGCGTGACATTGCCGAGATTATGCAAGCAGTGGATTTATTTGTTTTCCCGTCACGTTACGAACCCTACGGACTTGTCTTGTTGGAAGCAATGGCTTCCGGGCTACCAGTCATTACTGCCACCACAACAGGTGCTGCTGAGATCATTACGCCAGCATCTGGTCTAGTCATGCCCGACTCAGAAGATACCCAGGCTTTGGTACAGGCACTAAACACGCTTGCAAGTAACCCCGAACAGAGAGTTCGCATGGGCAAGGCTAGCCGAACTGTAGCAGAGCAGCATAGCTGGACTAGTATGGCGCAAAGTTATGTGGATTTATGCGAGGAAATGGTCAAATAATGAAGATAACTGTTATTGTCCCCACCTATCGCCGCCCGAAAGACTTGTCACGCTGCCTAGAGGCGCTAAAAAAGCAAACTCGTCCAGCCGATGAGCTATTGGTAGTGGTCCGCGATACCGATGCAGAAACTTGGATATTTCTGGAAACCTTCACCTCTGAAACCCTGCCATTACGGACTGTGACGGTGAGCGCTCCAGGAGCGATCGCCGCTATGAATGCAGGGCTTGATGCAGCGTCTGGGGAAATCGTTTCCTTTACAGATGATGACGCCGCCCCTCATATCGATTGGCTGACACGTATAGAACCTCACTTTTTATCCGATAGCCGTGTGGGTGGTGTAGGCGGTCGCGACTGGGTGTACCACGGTACTGACTTGGTAGAAGGTGCCAAGGAAGTGGTGGGTCAGGTGCAGTGGTTTGGACGGGCGATTGGAAATCATCACCTCGGCGTAGGCGAGGCTCGCGAGGTAGATGTACTCAAAGGAGTGAACATGAGTTTTCGATGGACTGCCATTAAGAACAAGCACTTCGATCAACGCATGCAAGGTACAAGCGCCCAGATTCACCATGAAATAGAGTTCTGTCTAGCACTAAAAAAAGCAGGTTGGAAACTAATCTACGATCCTAAAGTTGCAGTGGACCACCATACAGGACAGCGTTTTGACGAGGATCAGCGAAACAAATTTAATCCAATTGCTATGAAAAACATCGTGTGCAATGAAACTCTAGCTTTGCTAGAGCACTTACCATCGACACGACGGGTTGTTTTCCTGACATGGGCGATTTTAGTGGGAACGCGAGGGGAACCAGGTCTTGTGCAGTGGTTGCGATTTATGCCTAGCCAAGGCAGCCTAGCAACACAGAAGTTGCAGGCATCCCTTCAGGGGCGGCGGCAAGGTTGGCAAACTTGGCAACAGTCGAGATTGGGTAAAGATGTTTAAAGTTTTATATTCCTCAGACGCTTGCCTTAACAGCCAAAGTATAAGAAATGCTTTGAAGTTATTTCATAAACTATATTATCTAAACGAAGCGATTATTCAAGGGGAAAAACAAAAGTGAAAAAAACCAGATTTTTTCGTGGTTGGTGCTCCCAAATGTGGAACAACATCCCTATGCAAATATCTTGACCAGCACCCCGACGTTTTTATTTCTAAACCTAAAGAACCCCATTATTTTGGTCAAGATTTGGCGGCTAAACCTAGAAGAGGTAGAACTCTCGAAAAGTATCTGAGTCTTTTTGAAGGAGCAAAAAATAAAGTTTGTGGAGAAGGTTCGACTAGGTACCTATATTCGAAAGTCGCTGCCAAATACATTTATGAGCTTAATCCTGATGCAAAAATAATAATAATGCTTAGAAATCCGGTAGACTTTCTGTATTCTTTCCATAGCCAATTGTTAGTGGATTTAGCGGAAGATATTCCAGATTTCCAATTAGCATTAGAGGCAGAGTCTGATCGTCGCGAAGGCAAAAGGATTCCTAGAGATGCTCAGAGACCAGCAGACTGTTTATATAGCGAAGTAGCTAAATTTTCTGAACAAGTTAAAAGATATTTTGACACCTTTGGTCGCGAACAGGTATATGTAATTATTTTTGATGACTTTAAGAGCGACATAGCCAGAGTTTATCGAGAGACGCTGGAATTTCTCGAAGTAGATGCCAGCTTTCAGTTTACTGATTTTAAAACTCACAAACCCAACGCTCGAATCAAAAACATTGCTTTGTTACGTAGAAAGCAGAGAATAAAGAGGTGGATTATTTCGGTTGGCAGTTTAGTGCCCATGTTTCCCGGTCGCGCCCCTTTAAAGAAACTCCTGTTAAAAACAATTAACCGCATTCTGAGACCAGCTTCTCCCCTAGAAAAAGTAAGCCGCGAGCCTATGGATCCTGAATTGCGCAAGCATCTGAAGAAGCAGTTTGCCCCAGAAGTAGAACGACTAAGTAATTTGCTGGGGCGTGATTTGTCTCACTGGAGCCTTGATTAAGTTAAAACACTACGGACGTTTCCCATGAAGAGCCTCCAACTAGGCTTGCAACCAGCACCAGCTTGGACAGCAATATTAGGACTAGCATTTTTTTCGGCACTGTGCATTCTTGCAGGCGCTGGCAGCTTGTTGAACCTCGCTTTCCCGGTAGGAGCTTTAGGCGTGGGCATATTCCTATATTTTCGGTATCCCATCCTTTATGTGGGGTTTACCTGGTGGATGTGGTTTCTCTCGCCGCTTGTCCGACGCCTAGCGGATTACCGGGGTGGCGGCTACACCGAACCTAGTCCCATTCTACTAGCCCCTTTCCTAGTAACGTTTGTAGCTCTTGTTACTCTCTGGCAACATCTTCCCAAGACCCATCGCCAGGGTGGTTTACCTTTTGTTTTGAGTTTTGCAGGTGTGTTCTATGGCTTTCTCGTTGCACTAATTCATAGATCACCATTCACTGTTGCACAAGCCTTGTTAGTTTGGCTGGCTCCATTTCTGCTGGGTTTCCACTTATTTGCGAATTGGCGAAACTATCCAAGTTATCGCCAAAATATTGAGCGCACTTTTATTTGGGGTGCGCTGGTCATGGGAGTCTATGGAATCGTACAGTATTTAGTATTACCTGCATGGGATCGCTCCTGGCTTATACAATCAGGATTAAGCAGCGCGGGAAGCCCAGAACCCTTGGGGATCCGCGTATGGAGTACGATGAATTCTGGCGAACCCTTTGCAGCCGTTATGGTAGCTGCTCTGCTGCTGCTATTCACTAACCGAGGAGCATTACGTCTTCCCGCGTCAGTGGCTGGCTACTTAGCTTTTTTATTATCTACGGTGCGTTCTGCTTGGATTGCCTGGCTTGCAGGGCTGCTTACTCTTGCCAACTCTCTTAAGGCTAATCTCCAGATGCGTATAATCATCACCATCGTGGTGATGGCAGTGTGCGTCCTTCCCTTGACTACCCTAGAGCAATTTTCCGAGCCAATTAATTCTCGCTTTGATACTTTATCTAACGTCGAGGATGATGGCAGTGTTGAAACAAGACAAGCAACATACTCAGAACTACTCGGTCCCGCACTTACCAGTTTCGTAGGGGAGGGAATCAAAGAGTCAACCCCTGACAGTGCCTTTTTAGCTATATTTTTGCAATTGGGTTGGCTTGGAACTATTCCTTATGCAGGTGGAATGTTCCTGATCGTTTTTAGCTTGTTCCAAGGTTCTGAAAGTCGCTTTGATCTATTTGCGGCCGCCGCCCGCGCTATTGTTGTTAGTGCCTTAGTAAGGCTATTCGTGAACAGCATCATGATTGACACCAGCGGTATAGTTCTTTGGGGATTTTTAGGGATAGGTATGGCAGCTCATAATTATCATCAGCATCAACGTAGTGCGGAATATAGACAGCCTTTGCCACAAAACTCTCACAGCGAGAGAGGGTAGAGATAATAATGAAGCTTGCAGTCGATCAAATTAACAACTGGATCTTTGTTACAGGGGTTATCCGAAGCGGTACCACGTTTGCTGGAAAAGTGCTGAGCTTGCCAGTGGAAGTAGACTATATTCACGAACCCTACGGGGAGCAACGTGCTAGATCCAATAGACCTGACTTGTTTCCCTATGTGCGACCCAGCATCAACACTAAGGAAATGCAGAAATACCATGAGTTCACCAAACGGATCTTTAGCTATGATTTGACCTTGAGAGGTTACTATCCTGAGAAAGACCCTTGGCTCCGGAAGGTGACTAAGCGGCTTGTAGGGAGTAGGGCTCCCTTCTACCTGCGGTTAGCTAAGCTTAATGTCTTCCATAAAGCAGCGATTATCAAAGATCCCATCGGTCTTCTACTAGCAGAGTACCTCCATCTCCATTTCGGAGTAAAACCTGTTATCGTCATCAAGCATCCAGTATCGCTTATAGCTAGCTTGAAGCGCGTAAACTGGTGGCCTCATCCTCGTGAGCTTGCCGACAAGCAGCTCATTAAGGATTATTTCTATGACGAAACCGAGTTTATGGAAAGAAGCTGGTCTACCCCTATGTTGGCCTCTGCAGCCTATTGGCGTGCCGTACATAAGGTATTGCTCTCGCAAGCTAGAAACTACCCGAACTGGCAGGTTGTTACGCACGAAGAACTTTGCCGAAATCCAGTCTCGGCTTTCAAACACTTATACGAGGTACTCGATTTGCCGTGGTCTGAATCGGTTAAACGTAGAATTCTCAAACTGACGCAGGGCAATCGCTCTACTGAAGCTAGAAAAGGAATAGTTCAGGATTTCCAGAGAAATAGTGCAAACCTCTTTGAAATGCGCCGCGATTCGCTTTCGCTAGAAGAGCGCAGAGCAGTTTTTGAGGTTGTCAAAGATGTAGCACTAAAAATTTACACTAGAGAAAGCTTTGCAATAGATTAATATTTCGTCGTCTAGACTCAATTAATGTTTTTAATCGAGAAGTAGACGCACTATCTAAAGTAAATCAATTATGTTTGAAACTATCTGGAAAATTCAGTCCAGTTCACTGATGAGTTTGCCTCGACAACTCAGTTTCTCTTTTCGTTCGCTAGTAGCCCGAGAGCCTGCATTATGGATACTGTACCAGCCCTATCTTTGGTGGGGACAGATGAAACGAAAAACCTACTATGGTGACGTCGAGGAAGGAATAGTAACCCCCGATACCGAGCTGGTCATTGACGGGTTTCAAGGATCGGCTAATAGCTTTGCAGTAGCGGAATTTAAACGGAGCCAGACGCGGCATGTAAAGCTTCTGCATCACAGGCATGCACCAGTTGCGATTATACGAGCTATTGAACAGGGTATCCCTGTTTTGCTGACCATACGGGAACCATTAGATACAGTTATTTCCCTTACTAGCCGCTGGCCTCATGTTTCTGCGAACCAGGCGCTAAAAAGCTACATTGGGTTTTACACCAAGCTGAAGCCGTACGCCCCTTATTACGTTGTTAGCACTTTTGAGCAAACCACACAACATCTAGATCGCGTAGTGCAAGTAGTGAATGCTAAGTTTTCTACCAACTTTGACCTGGTTGACTCTGCCACGGTGAATGAAGAGAGCAGGGTAAAAGCCCGCAATCCTGAAAAAGCCAGACGCGATGCTCTCAAGCAAGACAAGATGAAGGAACTTGCTGCTGCGAAAAATGCCCAGTTGTTGGCGAAAGCCAATGAGCTTTATCGAACGTTTGAAGCGTTTGCTCAACAAACAATGAAGCCATAAAGAGCTATTTTTCCGAAAATAATTGTGGTTGTGCAACGCTCACCAAATTTATATATAATTAATCATAAAACTGCCAAAAGCAGGAGGAACCAATAAGTACCGAATTATTTTGGAATATCGTTCCCGGTGGAAGAGCATTTTTTCACGAAAACAATGCTTTTAGCGATTTGCTAATTTGGTTTCGAGATAACGTGGCGGGAAAATATGGTGCCCCCCAAGTATGGAGATAATGATGAGTTTCCTTTAACACCAGGATAAAGAGAACTTTTGAAGAGAAAATTTTCTGTTAATATAGTATATCCAGAATTAGCATTTTTTGGTTTGGCATCCGTGTATTTATTAAAAGGGCGTTTACATCGGTTAATGAGAAGACTGGATGACTATCTTTTCCAGTTTCCTAGCTTCAGACAGTATTCATACCGGCAATATTTGCTTTTGTCCTGACGGTATGATTAAGCTAACAAACCACGGGCAGAGGAATAGGCACAGTTAAACTCGTTGAATGGTTATTCAATCCTGCTCAGTTTAACTACGCCACTTTCTCACGAACCTAACCACAAGAGGTGGCTCGATTACCCCGAAACTGGTGTGATTGCAAAAACTTTCGTATCCCACCTTTTAATTGTTGCATTAAATTCTCCAGAACCGGAAGCTACATTGAAGTCCGTTTCCTGACCTGTTAACAGTTCGCGCGCGGTGTACTTTCCGTCTGGCAGATCAAGATTAATGGTCGCTTTAACCTTTCCAAGGTTGCTATTACTCTCGTCAAATTGGATGTGATCGCTAGCAACCACGATCAAGCGATCATTTTGATCATAAAATCCAAAACCAGTAATCGTTCTCCCCTCTTGACCTGTGCTGAAACTCAGCGGGTAGTCAAACGTCTTAGCCTCTTCTTCGCTCAGAATAGGTGCAGTCTTCTCTAAAGCCGCACGTTCTTTTTCAGGAAGGAGATCTTCTCCGCCCTGGTATCGGTCAGGGATAATCCAAGCGCTAGGTTGAAAGTCATCCTGCAGTTCATTCAGTGCAGCATCACTAACGTAGTAGTTGAAAGGTACGCCTGCTTCTTTAAGATCCGTGACTGGCTGTAAATGCTGCCCTAGGTATGACGAGGTTATTTGGTTCGAATCCGCTCCTGCATTAGCCTCAACAGCGCGTTCTATAGGCACGCTGTAGTAGAGTGCCGGACCAAACGGACGGGTGGGAACGATGTCGCGGAGAAGCTCCACCCAGGGCTCTTTAGTTTTTCCTTGATCGTGGTAACTACGCGTCCAGGATTCGGTTGCTCGACGCACATCTCCCTGCCGCGTCGCCACGTGCGTTAAACCTGACTCAAGCCAGGTTCGTTTTAAGCGCTTCCACCCTAGCTCCTCTTGGGCTTCTTCACTCAGATTAGGCCACAGCTCATCAACTGCATTCCAGTACCTGTCTTCCGACGACATGATCATGTGCCCGTAGCGCCCACTGGGTTCTCGAGCGGCATACAGTCCTAGCATGGCTGACTCCCGTGATTCTGGAACGGAAAGCTGGCGCATCATGAAAGGTTGCACCGTTTGAACATTAAAAAGGACGTTATCAGGAGACACATTTTGCATAATGGCTCGCGCGTCAACAGCACCCTTCCTACGCATGGCAGCCGGTGCAAAAGAAGTCTGGCTAACCAACCAGGGCTCTTCATCCGTGTGCTCGCCAATTTCCCTGGTAAGGGCTTCCCAGTTGTAAGCCCAGCGATCAACAAAGTAATCAATCCACTCCTGGTAGTGCTGTGAGCGGATCTCATCAGCCTGCTCTGTCAGCGTTCCAGACGAGAGAGTGACATCCATTCTACTCTCAAAGTCCTCAATGATGCGGGCATTGAAGTAGTTTGCGACACCGGAACCAGGATGAGAATCAAAAAAATCTGAGAAGCTGAAACCGTTTATTCCCGTGAAAGCTGCCAAGCGACCGAGCCGTTCAGCTTGCCAATCGGCATAATAGGCGCTCTTACCCTCGAAATCTTCCGGAAAATCCTTTGGATCTAGTGGTACGAGGGGACTAACATAGCCCCATCCCAAATTTTCTCCGTTTTTGTTAACCCCCAATAACTCAGGACGCGCTTCAATCCATTCCACCCAAGCCTCATGACCTTCTTTGTCAGCGAACTTTCCACCAGGCTGGGACTCTTTAAAGGTACTTTTCCATAGTTGTAGACCCGTTGTAGGTACGACACCTTCCGCCTCATGCTCTGCGGCAACTCTGTTGATGGTTTCCTTCTTTTCCTGATATGCGGGTACTTCTTCCCAGAACCAGTTCTGAGGCGCTAGTCCCTGTCCTGCACCCCATGACTGATCCCAAGCGCCTGGTTCAAAAGGTGGACTCTTAACGCTAGTATCGGCAGCAGGTTCTCCTCGGGAGATTGGATCGCCAGAAACTGTGTCGGAGACCCCCGCGGTAATACCTGTATCTACTTTCCCACCATCGGTTGGGATAGCAGTAAGAGAGCTGCTGTCATCCATAGCCAGGAAGTTAACCGCTTCTGTCGTGTGCTTTGTCTCCTGGTCAGCACTGGTATCCTCCTCAAGCTTAACTTGGACTGTATCATTGCCGATATTATGGTAACGCAGTCCCGCTGGGTTTGAGCCATCATATGTTCCCATGGAAGACAAAAACTGTGGCGCTTCTGAAAAGTTGGCGCTGAAATCAATTTGGTGCCAGTCCTCAGTGACACGATTGGCGGTTTGTCCAACCTGATAGGTATGCCCATTCCACTCTCCCTCGCCCGAGGAGATAGCTGACCAGCCCAGGCTTTCAGTGGTGTGACCGGAGTTTTCTCGGGCTTCTTCTTCTTCCAGGGTGAGCTGGAAGCCACTAGCACTAGCCTCTTTTTGACGAGTGCGCACGAAGTCACTGCCAGTTTTAGTTTGAACTTGACTAAAAACTACGGGGGCTTCAGCGAACTCGTGGCTAAAGTTGACCGTTTCCCAACCCTCACTCGCGAGGAGATTAGTATCGGTGGTGCCTACTTCCAGTAGAGTGCCATCGTCTAACTGCCAGGTTCCTGCTTCAAGGACAAAGTAATTAAAGCTTTCTTCTGTGTGCCAGCCATCTTCGTAGTTTGGTTCTTGGATCGAGGCAGTGAAGCTGTCGCTTTGGATATCTTCAATGCGAATGGTGGCGGGATCGCTGCCATTGTAGGAAAGGGGTTGAGCAAAGACAACAGGGTCGTTGTAGCTGTGTTGAAGTTCAATGGTTTGGCTGTTGTGGTTTAAATCGCTGATGGTACTAGTCTCGCCGATTGTTAAAGGAAGAGGTGTATCTGTAGCAGACGCATCGACTGAACTCATTGCTCCTCTTTTATTTAATCAACTAGCAATGAGTCTGCTAACCAAAAAGTAATTTTGATGTGATCTCTAAGGAGTTCAAAGATGATCTAAATCACGTAGAGCGGAAGCTCCGTATGCCGTTGATGGGAGGCACTGAATGCCACAAAAATTTCCAAAATGGATAGTCTACATGCAGACTTGTACAATCTTTGCTCGCAGACGCAAAGACAATTGGAGCGCGAGTTTACAATCAAGTCTTACAGGTTGGCGTCTTGAATTTTGTCACTCCACCAGTGAGGCAGTCACTGTAGTCAACTACGTAGTTATACAAAAAACTGATCTCCTCACCCACACGCTGATTATTTTTTTCTCTGGAAGCGCTTAAATGGTAATATAAAACACTTAATCCGCGAGCCGAAAAATGGGGAAGCAGTGAATAGCGCAATCAAAACTCTACAAATTGGTGAGGGCTGGTTCCCCGAACAACCAGGCGGGCTCAACCGCTTCTATTACGATTGCACCCGCTACTTGCCCCAAGCGGGTGTAGAAATGCGTGGTCTAGTTACAGGCTCTTCTAAGGTCTGCCAAGATTCCCATGGACAAATCCAAGCCTTTGCCCCCAGTGAGTCTCCTCTCTGGCAACGCTGCTACGGTGTTCGGCAAGCATTTCATCGGCTGCTGGCTGAACAAGAGTACCCACTAGTTGTTTCCCACTTTGCCTTGTATACCTTGCCCGTGCTGGATGAATTGCGCCAGCGACCTTTGGTAACGCACTTTCATGGTCCCTGGGCTCTCGAAAGTAGCGTAGAAAGCAACAAAAGTGTTGCTAACAAGCTGAAAAAAGCAATTGAGCAGATTGCATATCGTCGAACCGTAAACTTTATTGTACTCTCTAAAACCTTCCGCGATATCTTACACCAACAATATCGAGTGCCGTGGGAACGCATTCATATCGTCCCTGGCGGTGTAGACATGAATCACTTTGACCTTACTATGTCCCGCACTGAGGTACGAGCCAAACTAGGTTGGTCTCAAGACCGCTTCATTATCTTTACTGTGCGACGGCTGGCAAAGCGCATGGGTTTAGAAAATTTAATCGCGGCAGTGGACAAGGTACGTCACCATTATCCAGAAGTTATGTTGCAGATTGCTGGTAAAGGCGCACTGGCTTCAACCCTGAAAACGCAAATTGAACAACTCGGACTCACAGAGCATGTCAGACTATTAGGGTATGTCCCGGATGAACAACTGGCACTCGCATACCGCGCTGCTGACTTGACAGTTGTGCCTACGGTTTCCCTAGAGGGATTTGGTCTAATTGTCGTCGAGTCTCTAGCGGCTGGCACGCCCGTTTTGGGAACGCCAGTAGGCGGCATTCCCGAAATTTTGGAACCCTTCTCTCAAGACTTAGTATTTGAGGGATACACCAGCGAGCAGCTAGCTCAAGGTATGATAGAAGCTCTATCTGGTCAGCGCCAGCTACCCAGCAGCCCAGCCTGTCAAGCTTACATTCAGCAAAATTACGCTTGGCATGTGATCGCACAGCAAATTAAATCGGTCTACCAAGCCTCCTTAGCATGAAGCGCCGTCGAGTTCTCTTTGTTGATCACACTGCCGTGATGGGTGGAGGTGAGTTGAGTTTACTAGATATTGCCACCGCCTATCGCGAAACCAGCCAGGTTCTTCTATTTACCGACGGTCCCTTCCGAGAGCGGCTGGAAGCAGCCGGGGTCAGCGTCAAGGTTGCGCCTGCCCCAGAAGTTGCTCTAACAATGCGTGCCTCAGGTGAACTCAGCGCACTCAAGGTCTTACCTGCCCTATGGTGGATGGCTTGTCAAGTCGCAGAGGCAGGACGGGGGTTTGAGTTAGTACACGCCAACTCGCAAAAAGCGCTCATCGCTTCTGCGCTGGCTACATTGATGGGAGGTCCCCCAGTCGTCTGGCACCTGCGAGATATTCTGACCGCAGGGCACTTCAGTCGCCTCAATCGTCGCATCGCAGTTTCCTTGGCAAATACTCGCACTGCTCTAGTATTAGTCAATTCCCGTGCCACGGGTGAAGCATTTGTCGCTGCTGGCGGGCGTCGGAAACTGGTTAGCCTGCTCTACAACGGATTCTCGTCAGATGCTTTTGATCACTTAGCACCGGAAAAGCCAGCAGAGATTCGTACTGAGCTAGGAATTAATGATGCCCCACTGGTAGGTGTATTCAGTCGCATATCCTACTGGAAAGGTCAACATGTCCTGCTAGAAGCGCTACGGGAACTGCCAGAGGTACACGCCCTATTCGTGGGTGAAGCACTATTTGGTGAAGTGGAGTACACCTCTCATATTAAGGCTCTGGCTTCTACCCCTGAGTTAGAAGGTCGCGTTCATTGGCTGGGATTTCGCAGTGACGTACCAGCCTTGATGGCGGCTTGTAACATTGTGGCGCATACCTCCACTGAACCCGAACCTTTCGGTAGGGTAATTGTCGAAGGTCAGCTTGCCCAACGACCTGTAGTTGCTTCCGCTACTGGTGGTCCAGCCGAGCTTATTCAGGATGGGGTGACTGGTAGCCTAGTGCCCCCTAATGACCCAGTGGCACTCGCTAAAACAATTCGTGAGCTTCTAGCAGACCCCAGTGCGACCGCAGCCCTGGCAGAGCGGGGGAGAACTCAGGCACGGACTAATTTTTCCTTGGAAACCCTGCTGGCTGCCTTGGACAAGGCGCTACAACAAGTTTAGTTGTTTGTTAAAGAAGCGATCGCCCTCCAAATTTCTGCTAAAAATAAAATACTACTCTACCAGCAGAGAATGCAGAATGGGATAATGAAGGCAAGAGGCGAGAGGCAAGAGGCAAAAGGGGCAATGAAGAACTTTTGCCTTCTGCTTCTAGCCTTTCCTGATTCTTTACTTTTGCCATTTGCCTTTAGCCTTTAGCATTCCTTAAATCACCACTTTTAGGTCACTTTTTCACCCCTCTAGAAGTTATAAAAAATTATACGATAATAAAATAATCCCAGTAGATTAAGTTTTTAAATGTAATCACTCTTGTAGGTTAGCTAGACACAAGGCTAACCTCCGCCGCAATTAGTCAAGTTAATTGTTATTAGCATAAGCAAGTATGGCAAAACCAAACAAAGTTTCCAACTATTCCATAATCAGACCTACTCAGGATCAGGTTTCTTCTGACCTGGCTGGAGAGGCGGTAATTCTCCATCTCAACTCTGGCGTTTATTATGGGGTGAATGAAGTAGGGGCTCGGATCTGGAATTCAATCCAACAGCAAAAAACAGTGAATGATCTCCAGGGAATGCTTTTAGAAGAGTATGAAGTGGAGCCTGAGCAACTGCGTAGCGACACCCTACCCTTACTCCAACAATTGGCAGCCGAAGGGCTAATTGAGGTCAAAAATGAAGCGAATCCGTAAGTTTTTCTACCAGAGTAAGAGCGATCGCCAACTTCTGCTCATTACCTTCATCTTACTAGGAATAATCCGGTTCGGGCTATGGTTACTGCCATTCCCCACCTTTCGGCGAGTCTTGGCAATAATTAATAAAGTGACTTCTCAGCAGCAGAAAGTAGAGCAATCCTCCAAAAAAAAATTGTCTGGGCGGTCAACGCGAGCAGTTACTATCTACCTGGTCGCGTGAAATGTCTCGCTCGCGCCTTGGCGACACAAATTCTTTTGAGTCGATGTGGTTATCCATCCCATCTCCGCTTCGGCATTGTTAAAGAAAAAGAAGGGCATCTACAAGCTCATGCCTGGGTGGAAAGTCAGGAAGAAGTCGTCATGGGCGATCTTAGGAACTTATCCGAGTTCACTCCATTACCATCGCTGGAAGGAGGCAGACTGTGAGCGGCATCGTAGGTATTCACTACTTCGACGGTCGGTCTGTAGAGCGTACAGACCTTAAGGAGATGGTGGATGTTCTTGCTCACCGGGGACCAGACGGCTCAGATATCTGGAGCGAAGGCTCTGTAGGTGTAGGGCATTGCATGCTGTGGACAACGCCTGAATCGCTTGTTGAGAAGTTACCTCTGGTTAGTCAAACCGGCGATTTGGTAATTACTGCTGATGCCCGGATTGATAATCGGGATGAACTTCTCCCGGCACTAGGACTTGACAATGGAATACCTGAAAAAATTACTGATAGCCAACTCATCCTTGCTGCTTACCAACAATGGGGAGAGCAATGCCCAGAGCAACTCTTGGGGGACTTTGCGTTTGCCATCTGGGACAAAAGTAAGCAAACCTTTTTCTGCGCTCGGGATCATCTAGGCGTTAAGCCATTCTACTATTATTCGTCCCACCAAGCTTTCGTTTTCGCCTCCGAAATGAAAGCCCTTCTTAGCGTGTCCGAAATCTCACCTCGCCTCAACGAGGTCAGAATGGGCGACTACTTAACAATGATGATGGAAGACCAATCTATCACCATCTATAAAAGCATCCTACGGCTTCCGCCTGCCCATAGCATGAGCGTGAGCCAGTCTGGAGTGCAGTTGTGGGCATATTGGTGCCTAGACCCTGAGCGCGAGCTTCAGTTGGACAGCGATGAAGCTTATGCTAAGGCATTTCGCGAAATCTTTACGAAGGCAGTACGCTGCCGCCTACGTAGTGCTCTGCCTGTGGGTTCCCAGTTGAGCGGTGGACTCGATTCTTCTTCAGTTACCTGTGTCGCCCGGAAATTACTCGCTCAGGCAGGAAATACGCCACTACATACTGTTTCAAACATTTTTGAAGACCTCCCTGAATGTGACGAGCAACCTTTCATTAACACCGTCCTTGCTCAAGGAGAAATGATTCCTCACTACGTGCATGCCGACCAACTCAGTCCCTTGTCGGAGCTAGACCAGATTTGGCAGTACGAGGATGAAGCCTTGATTGCTCCCAACCATTTCCTCTCCTGGGGGCTGAACCGCGCCGCACAGCAGGCAGGTATTCGAGTCTTTCTTGACGGCTTTGATGGTGACACTGCGGTATCTCATGGTGGGGTGAGGTTCGCGGAGCTAGCACGCCAACAAGAGTGGGAAAGCTTTGCTCGGGAAGCTAAGGCAATTTCGGCACACTTCCCTATCTCGCCCCAAATGTTGCTGAACAGCTACGGTGTTGTGCCCCTACAAGGATTGGCAAAGCAAGCCCGCTGGGTGGCTTTTGCTAAAGCCGTGCATCAGCTCCACAAGCATTTGGATATCTCGCGCAGGCACTTGTTGATCAAACATGGCTTAAAAGCATTAGTTCCGAAACGGATGCGCCAGATTAGGCGGCGGCTGCGCCGAGGCAGAAGTGGAAAACCGACTAGCCCCGTTAGCCCTCTTGTCAACCCCAGCTTTGCTCAGCGCATCAGTTTGGCTGAGCGTATTAATATGCTAGGTAGGCACTCAGAGCAACCAACAACCGCTAGAGCGGATCACTGGCAAGCCTTAACAACCGGTCTGATAGCATTTGCCCTGGAACAATTAGACCAATATGCGGCAGCCTTTTCCCTAGAAGCTCGCCATCCCTTTATGGATAAGCGGCTGATTGAATTTTGTCTAGCATTGCCCTCTGAGCAGAAGTTGTATCAAGGGTGGAGCCGGATGGTACTGCGCCGCGCTCTAGCAGACGTTCTGCCAGAGACAATTCAGTGGCGCGGGGGAAAAACGACTATGACACCGAATTTTCAACGCGGACTACTGAAATTCGACCACGAGCTTCTCGATCAGGTGGTTTTCCAGCGATCGCAGCAGATGGAAAAATACGTCAATCTACATTTTCTGCGAAAAACTTATCAACAAGTCCAATCAGGAGAAAAGCTCCATGATCCAGATATAATGGTACTTTGGCGGGCGATCACTATAGCGCTATGGCTGAACCGCAACCAGGTAACATCATAAGTCTCACTACGCAAGTTGGGCAGATTCTGAACTGGTCTATAACCTTGACATTACGCCCAAATCCAACCATTTCAATCGCGGGAGATTCAAACTAAACAAACAGATAATCAAAAAATGAAAAAGCCTTACAAAACACCAAAACTAACTATCCACGGTAATATTGAGAACCTTACCCAGGGACCATTTAGTATGGGTGAATCCAGCGATACTAGTTTCTTTGGTGGTCAGAGTTTCACCCCATCAATACCAGAGGCAAATAAACTGCATGATGGTGGCCATAACAGCTCGTTCGACTTTGAGAAAAGCGATCTCGACTTGGGTAATTAGTAAGCAATTGCTTACTAAAAATTACCACGGAAAGTTTTTCGGTGGCAGATGGCTCTTCTCGTAAATGCCCCTTCTAGGAAGTAGAAGCATGTACGTCTATACTGCCAACAATCTCTGCATTCACTCTGAAATTTGTTTACCCGAACTTGTAGTCTCGGAAGGAACCCCAGAGATTGTTATACGCTTAGGAAAGCTCCACAATCTCCCCCAGGAGAGTAGCGGCAGGGGCAACCGCTTTCTCGGCGAATTGAGGGGAGTGGGAAGATTCTTGATTGAGGGCGGACGAGAAATTGTCGTCGAACCTATTTCTGGGATAGACGAGTCGATGCTGCGCCCCAGCATCCTCGGACCCGCTATGTCAGTGGTGCTACGGCAGCGAGGACTGCTAGTTCTCCATGCCAGCAGCGTCGCGATTAATCATACCGCTGTTGCTTTTTTAGGCAGCTCGGGATGGGGAAAGTCAACCATAGCCCAAACATTCCATGCCCAAGGTTATGACATCTTAACGGATGACGTTATGGCTGTGGAAACAAGTCGCCCTCATCCCATTGTATTTCCTGGCTTTCCCCAACTCAAACTTTCCCCAGAAGCAGCAGCTTCGATGGGAGGCGACTCCAAATGCCTATCTCCTCTCTTTCCTAACGCAGAGAAACTGTCCTACGCTTTTACAGGCGGTTTTCAGAACACTCCCCTGCCGCTTGAGCGGATTTATGTGCTTGCCAATGGCACTTACCACGATATTGCCCAATTGCCTCCCCAGGCTGCCTTTACTGAGCTAGTCCGTCATACCCGAGCAGTTCATCTGCTCAAAGCTCCCGAGTTTATCCATTCCCATCTGCGCCAGTGCAGCAGCCTGATTAGAAATGTATCCTCCTGTCGCTTGAGTAGGCAAATTTCTCTGGAGGCACTCCCAGAACTGGTGAAGCTAGTTAAGGAAGACCTTGCCAACACTGCTAGTTGCGAAACTCAATTTCGTGCTTAAAAAAGTTCAGTCGAATTTCTCTAAATTGTTAGCTATGAAACCTCTTGGTATTGGGAAGAAAATGCCTCTATCGTTTACTGACAATAAGGACTTCAATCCATTTCCATTCGTTAGCTTTGAAAACTTTGATGTGTGCTTTAGTGCCATTGGAGTTGAACTTAATACACTGATTTTTGTAGAGACAAGGAAAATTAAAAACTGTCTCCGCCAGAAAGGTAAGAGTAGAGTTTGCAGATCATGTCTCTAAGTTCTTTTGGAAATCTTATTTTTGGTCGAAATCTTATGCAGTTAGTATTGCAGCGGGTTCTGTCCCTTAGAAAATGATTACTTATATCCAAAACCAAAAAGGGTAATACCAATTTTATATAGTTGCGACAGAAATATTTGGCTGGGGGAATGGGAAAAGGGAAAAGGCGATGATTCTTTGCTGGGAAACGGTTTCCTGGCGACTCAGCGATGGCGAATGGCAACGCCTTGCCCTGGCACAAGCATTTCTGCGACTCATGCGCGATGGTGAGATTTGTGCCTCAGGTAGCCATAAACAACTGCTCAAGTCAAGAGAGGGAGTCTTTATGCTCAGTCCTGGCAAGCACAAATGCAAGCCGACTCAAACTCGCTAGTTCACTTTGCCTAACAAACTAGATTCAACCGCCTGTGAGAACGCCGCCAACTAACACTGGCTCGGAAATTCAACTACTTCTCTGCTGTGCCCACGCTCACCTAGACACCGCAACGGCAGAGCGCATTAAAGCCTTACTTCAGCAAGATATTGATTGGATATATCTCATCGAGATAGCGTCCCAACACGAAGTAGTATCGCTCCTATACCAGAGCCTCAATGCTACCAGCCCAGAAGCCGTTCCCGAAGCTATTCTCAATCAGCTCCGAAAGTGCTTTCATGCCAACGCCCAGCATACGCTATTCTCAACCAGGGAACTGCTCAAACTCCTCAATCTGTTCGATTCCCACAACATTTCCGCTATCCCGTTCAAGGGTCCAATTCTTGCTGCTTCCGCCTACGACAACTTAGCATTACGGCAGTTTTGCGACTTAGACATTCTCATAGACGAGTCAGACACATCAAAAGCCACAGACTTGCTTCTTTCTCAAGGATACGAGCCACCGAGCCAGCTTGCTGAGGCACAGAAAAGACCTTACCTTCAATGCGAGCGATTTATGGAATCTGGTCCATACCAAGGCTCTTACAACTTGGTTCGCAAGGACAGAAAAGTAGCTGTGGAGCTTCACTGGTCGCTCACTAAGAAGGATTTCCCTTTCCCCATTGATTTCAAGCATTTGTGGCAAAACACTCAGCCAGTTTCCCTCGCAGGCACAAGCGTCCTTCAATTCTCGCCAGAGGATTTGCTTTTGTTCCTGTGCATGCACGGCTCCAAGCACTGCTGGTCAGAGTTGAAATGGCTCTGCGATGTCGCCGAAGTAATCCACACTTATCCAGAAATTGATTGGGAGCAACTTAGCCAACGAGCTAAGGTTTTAGGTAGCGATCGCATGCTCTGGCTCGGTCTTTTTCTTGCCCGTGAACTGCTAGGAGTAACTCTTCCAGAGGCAGTTCTGTCTAGGATGCAGGCAGACACTGAGGCAAAATCTCTTGCTGGGCAGGTGCGCGAGCGGATTTTTGAAAGACCGCCTACCGAGATGGAAAAGCACCTCTTCCTTTTAAGAGCAAGGGAAAGTCCCCAGGACAAGCTCCGCTACCTTCTCGGTCTTACCTTTACTCCCACCGCCAAAGAATGGGAAACTTTTCCGCTGCCTAAGTCTCTCTATTTTGCCTACCATTTCATCCGACCAATCCGATTGATGAGCGAGTTGGGCTGGCACGCAATGGAAGACCGTGCGAAAAACTCTTTTTGAACCCAATAATTCAGAATGAAGCAAAGCTAGGGGAAAGTGTGGTTTAATCATGGTAGTCGCCGACAGTATCTGATTCCGACTCAGCAACCGAAAACTGCGCGGGTGGGCTAACACTTTTGATAGAATTCACCTTCGTAGCCAGCGCTTGCAACTGTTGAGGGAACTTCTCGCGCTGATTGACTAAGTAGACACCCACTAAAGTTAGACCGACACCTGCCCACTGTAAGGGACTAAGTACCTCTGATAACAATAAATTGCCAAATAACAGCGCAAATACAGGAGTTAAAAACGTCAGGGAACTGAGGCTAGTAAGATTCTTTTTTGAAGCTAAGTAAAAGAATGTACCATAAGCGATCGCACTTCCCAAAACTGCTGCATAACTCAACGCCATCCAGCCTTCCAGACCAATATTCACCCACTGATTAGACTCCCAAACACCAGAGAAAATAAACAACGGCATTCCCCCCAAAATCATGTGCCAGCCTGTGGCAGTTACGGGGTCAGCATAACGACCAACAAAGCGAATTAATACCGTTCCCCCTGCCATTGACAGGGAAGCTAGCAGCATCAACCATTCCCCATGCTCGAAGAGATTTGGCCAGCTCGACGACATCGCAATTCCATCAGCGCTAACTAGACTGAAAATCCACTCATCGGGCAAGCCAATCAAACTAATGCCCAAAATGCCTATCAATAATCCCAACCAACCCCACAAACCGATAATTTCACCAAACAACCAACTAGAAACTAGTGCCACAGCTAGCGGCTGAGAGTCAATCATGACTGAACCCAAACCCGCACCAGTTTTCACTAATCCTTCCGAAAGAAACCCTTGAAACATTGCCCCATCAACCAAGGCAAAAACGCTAATCCACAACCATGCTGCCCAGCCTTGAGGTTGAGGACGTTTTAAGATTGCTGCCGCTGCCAAAACCAATACCCCTGCTGGGAGCAAACGCACTCCACCCATAAATAAAGGCGTTGTGTTAGGAATGACACCTTTCATTGCCACCATTGCTGTTCCCCAGAGAAAGAAGGGGGCAATTACTAGCACGGGCAAAATGGAAAATTGGGATTTAGCGAGTTTTAACTGCATGAAGACACTCGACGAAGGTGCGCGAACACTAAATAAATTAACTCAATTGTATACTTTTATTAAGCTCATTTAGCAGCGGCGTGGCGAAGAAACCTTGCTACTTCTATAAGAGAGAGGCTTCCACGCCGCCTTTAAATCAGGCAAACTAGAGTAAAGACAAACACATTGTTTTAGAAGCTGGGAGCATACTTGCTCCTCTAGCACAATTACGGTTATTATCTGTTAAACGCTCATGATCTGGCCCTTTAAACGGAAGAATGCTAAGCAAATTGCTCGCATAGAAGTCGCAGAGGTTATCGCCTCTAGTACCCGTAAGCGGGTGCTTAAAGCTCTAAAACACGTTGAAGAGAGAAAGTTTCCTGCCCTACTACTGCGGATTGACTCTCCTGGAGGCACAGTAGGCGACTCCCAAGAAATCTTCAATGCTTTGAAGCGCTTGCAAGAAAAAGTAAAAATTGTTGCCAGCTTTGGGAATATCTCAGCTTCTGGCGGCGTTTACATCGGCATGGGAGCCGAAAACATTATCGCTAACCCAGGGACAATCACTGGCAGCATCGGTGTAATTGTGCGCGGCAATAATCTCGAACGCCTGCTCGATAAAGTGGGAGTTTCGTTCAAAGTAATCAAATCCGGTCCCTACAAGGATATTCTCGCGTTTGACAGAGAACTCACCTCCGAAGAAGCAGACATACTCCAGACACTCATTAATACCAGCTATCAACAGTTCGTCCAAACTGTCGCCGAGGCTCGCCAAATGGGGATAGAGACTGTTCAAACCTTTGCCGATGGTCGCATTTTCACAGGCCAGCAGGCACTAGAGCTAGGAGTGGTTGACCACCTCGGAAGCGAGGAAGATGCTCGCCGCCGAGCAGCAGAACTAGCGGGACTAGACCCCGACAAAACCAAGTGCGTTCCCATCGAAGACAAAAAACCTCCTCTCAGTCGCTTACTATCTGGTGGGGAGCAGCAAAGGACAGGATTAGGAGCGGCGGTTAATTGGGTAGAATTTGAACTGGCAACCAATGGTCAGCCGTTGTGGTTGTATCGACCCTAGGTGCAATTTCAGAGGAATTTCAGATTTTAGTGTTTAGATGTTTGTGAAATCTATGATGCAAGCATCTAATATCCAAAACGAACGAGCGGAGGACAATTGCAGTGGAGTGGAAAGTGCGAGCAATTCGTGGGGCAACGACCGCTTACCAAAATTCGGTTGAGGCAATTCGAGAAGTCGTGACAGAACTGCTCGACGAACTGGAGAGGCACAATCAACTCCAACCCGATGACGTGATTAGTGCTATTTTTACGACTACCCGCGATTTGGATGCGATTTTTCCAGCCGCGATCGCGAGGGAACGTCCTTACTGGCAAAACGTTGCCCTGTTAGATGTCCAGCAGATGCACGTGGAGGGAAGCTTAGAACGCTGTATCCGAGTACTCATCCACATCAATACTCCCAAGCCCCAGCACTCGATGACTCATATCTATCTCAGGCAAGCAGAAAATCTTAGACCTGAGTGGGGTTTGGCTCAATTCAGTACACCTGCCTCGAAACCGGTGGAGTATCATCACCACTGAGGAGGTGCGGAGGTGTGGAGGAAAGAAATTCAGAACCGACGCGCAGGACGGAGTCCGAGCATCGCAGAATTCAGAATTCGTGTTGCCCCTCTGTCCCTGTGCCCCTCTGCCCCTGTGACCCTCTGCCCCCTTCATCCTTCCTCCTTCCTTCTGCCACGCAAGCGAATTCCTAAAAAAATGTCGTAGAGAAACCCCCAGAAATTTTTGCCCTGAAATAAGCCTAGGGATTGATGGCAACCTTTGGCATCTAACAGAGGCTGGGTGGCAGAGTAAGCCTTTTGGTACTTATACCAGGGAATTGAGGGCCAGAGGTGGTGAATGAGATGGTAATTTTGCCCCAGGATAAGCAGGTTGAGAATAAAACTGGGATAAACCCTCGCATTTTTCCAGCGATCGCGCTCAGCAAAGGGTCGATGGGGCAAGTAATCAAAAAATAGCCCTAGTGCCCACCCGACAACCAAAGAAGCTGAGAACCAATAGTTGATCACGTAGTTGAAAAAGCCATATTGCAAAGCCAAATAAATAATTGTGGCGAGAAATAAGCGGCTCAAAAACCATTCGAGCAACTCGTACTTGCGCCACAAACGCCGCTTGAAAAAGAATACCTCGTGGTAGAAAAAACGAACCGGAATCAATAAAAGCGGTCCACCAGTCGAAACAAAATGATCGGGGTCATTTTTAGGATCGTTAACATTCGCATGATGCTGGAGATGCACCCGCGTAAACACAGGGAAGACAAACCCCAACATTAGGGCACTCCCATGCCCCAAAATGGCATTGATAATCCGGTTTTGATGGGCAGCACGATGAGAAGCATCATGGATGACAGTTCCCGCTAAGTGCAAAGCCATAACGTTCACGCCAAAACAGCACCAACTCTGCCAGTTCCAGAGCCAATATCCACAAGTGGAAAGAATTATTAAGGCGATCGCGCCTAGGAACATCGAAAGGGTAGGATTCAATCCACCAGGAGCTTTAAGCAACTCTCTCGGAACTGTCAGCGGCATTTGAGCCTCCGACATGTTGATGTTTTCTCCTTATCTAAGCTTGATTTGCGTTCTCTATGATATACTTATAGTGCTATAAAAACTTGTGAAATTATCTCTCATTTTCTCAAATGGGATTAAGAAGTGAGTAGTTTCTGAGCAGCCTCAAATTCCAAAAAGTTCTGTGAGTTCAAAATCTCACTGAGATCCATTTCCTTTTCTAGCAAGCAGGTATGACCACTGTTAGGTAGCACCACTAGCTGGGAGTTAGGGAGAGCGCTAGCTAAACTTTTCGCTTCGGCAACTGAGGGCAAAAGGCGATCAGCAGCACTCGCAACAAGTAGCACCGGTTGAGTGAGACGGCTTAATTCCTCCTCGCTCACCTCAAACACCTCAAGTAAAGAGAGTCGCCAATAGACAGTTTTTGGTGGAACCGACTTCATGGCATCGAATAAAGTGCGGCGATCGCTCGGTGCAATGCACCCTAAAGCCGACAAAAAAGGCAATAGCCCTAGGGCAGAACTCCGGTAGAGCGACTCTGGCATCCAGCGAGTGAAGCGTGCGGCACAATGGAATAAAGGTCGCCGCCGATAGGAAGATGCCGGATTAACTAAAATAATACGCTCAAACAGCTTCGGCTCACGCAGCGCCACTTTTAGCGCCAAACAACCCCCAAAAGACTCACCACACAAATAAACGGGGCGATGGGGTCGATGAACCTGTTCTTGTTCAATCAAATCGAGGCAGGCGCGAGAAAGAGAGTCCCAGTCCCTCCAATCATCTTGCGGGAGCACTAGACAGCGCACGTCGAAGCACTTCTCTAAATCATCGGTTTGAGTTCGCAGGAGTTGCCCTGTTCCATCCATTCCAGGCAAAAACACAAACAGCGGGCAGTCTGGATGAATTGTTTTCGGGGCAAAGAAACGAGGATAGCTGTTAACTTCTGGCATTTTTCAATTAGTCATAAGAGGTGAGGTGTGAGAGTGTGAGTGCGTGAGAGACTCAGAAACATCAATAAGATTTTGTATCAAAAGGGGGTGAGTGCGTAAAAGCGTGAGTGCGCTAAGAGTAGACATGATTTTGTTTCAAATGAGTCAATCTTGCTCCTCACTCCTCGCTCTTCACCTCCCCTCTCTCCTCACGCCTCACGTTCCCGTTAGTCATTAGTCATCACCCCATCCCCGCGTCTCCCCTACTCCCCAAAGCGAGCAACTCCGCGATCTCCTCCCGACAATATCCGGTTAACTCGTTTACCACTTTTTTCGCCTGTTTTCCCTGGTACTGCTGTCGCTGCTTGGGAGTAATCCAATGGGGATGACCAACCAGAACTTTGGCACGGCTGTAAACCACCATGGGATGCCAACCAGCTTGATCAAATAGGGGTTCTGAAGGGTCAAAAAAGCGCAAAAACCGCAGGGGCAACGCAGAACTGACACTTTCTTCCTCAGAGGCGATCGCTACGGGTAAAACCGCCAAATTATGGACAGGTGCCCTTAGCAGTAAGTGAGCAAAACCGCGCTGAAATTCACCCACTTCATTCGGCGAAGTCAACTTCACCATCGGTTGTGCCCCCTCAGGGAATATCCCCACCCATTGCCGAGATAGTAATAGATCCGTCGCTTGCCGTAGGAAGCTGTATCGCCGTTTTTCCAGGGTATCCAAGGGAAAGCCACCGATTTGGTCTACAATCTCTCGCATCACCGGCACTTGGCTCATGTAGTGATGGCAGGCAATGCGAATGGGATGCCGCAACCCTTTCATCAGCAGCAAGGGGTCCATGAAGCTGCGATGATTGCTGACTACTACCACTGGCCCATCTTGAGGAATGCGGTTCTCGTAGTAGATGAACATCCGTACTCCCGTTCCATTGAGGAACCAGTCAGAAATTTGGAGCGGACGATTAGAAGACATGCGGTTGATAGCGGCTCTCAGTTAATGCAATCTACCTTGCAGAATAAAGCAAAAGATAAAAAACTAAAGGTTTCTCGGAAGGCGAATGGCGCGCATGCTAAAGGCGAAAGTTTCTTCATTCCACCTTTTGCCCTTTGCCTCTTGCCTTCTACCTTCATTAAAGAAGTCTTCTTAATTTTACTTTACATTAACTTCACAATTGTTTTAGAGTATAAATGCTTAAAATAGGAACGAACAGCTCCATCTTTCTTCGTCAATAGCATTGATCACAGGCGATTATATCGGGGAGTTGTAAGAAATACATGGGCAGCATCAATAAACAGAACAGCCGACTTGCGCTAACCACGCCGCTCTACTACGTCAACGATGTCCCCCATATTGGGAGCGCCTACACCACTATGGTGGCAGATGTCGTGGCTCGCTTTGGGCGGCTACAGGGAAGATCTGTGCTACTGATTACTGGCACGGACGAACACGGGCAAAAAATTCAGCGGACAGCGGAAGAGAAGGGACTAGGGCCCCAACAGCAATGCGACCAAATTGCCGCCAGTTTCGATGCTCTCTGGCAAAAACTCAATATCGAGTATGATCGCTTTAGCCGCACCACGGCGACTCGTCATCAGGCGATCGTCAACGAATTTTTCCAGCGCGTTTGGGACAATGGCGACATTTATCTGGCTCAGAAGCAGGGTTGGTACTGCGTCTCTTGTGAGGAATTTAAAGACGAACGCGAATTAGTCAGTGGCGGCTACTGCCCCATTCACACCAATAAAAAAGCCGAGTGGCGAGACGAGGAAAATTACTTCTTCCGGCTCTCGAAATATCAACGACAGCTAGAGGCACTCTACGCGGAACAACCCGATTTTATCCAACCGGAGACTCGTCGCAACGAAGTCCTAAACTTTGTTAGGCAGGGACTGCAAGATTTTTCCATCTCCCGTATCAATCTGGAGTGGGGCATTCCAGTACCAGTTGACTCCAAGCACACCATTTATGTCTGGTTCGATGCCCTGCTGGGTTATGTCACTGCCCTGCTCAATCCCGAAAGCGAGCCTACCCTGGAGAACGCTCTCTCGCAGTGGTGGCCCATTAATTTACATATAATCGGCAAGGATATTTTGCGTTTCCACGCTGTTTATTGGCCCGCTATGCTGTTCTCAGCCGGGATTTCTTCACCAGGAAAGGTGTTTGGGCATGGCTTTCTGACTAAAGATGGTCAGAAGATGGGCAAAAGTCTCGGCAATACTTTAGATCCGGTCGATTTAGTCAACAGATATGGTTCGGACGCGGTGCGCTACTATTTTCTAAAAGAAATAGAATTTGGACAAGATGGCGATTTCAATGAAACCCGCTTTGTTAAGCTTCTCAATGCCGACCTTGCAAATGACTTGGGCAACTTGCTCAACCGGACTTTAAAGATGGCAAATAAGTATTGCCAAGGTCGCACACCTGATTTAACTGGAGAAGATATTGCGGCTGATCATACACTTAAAAGCATCGGGTTAGAGTTGAGCGATCGCGTCACCACTGCCTACGAATCCCTCAGTTTTAACCAAGCCTGTGAGGAAATTTTCGCCCTAATTAGAGCTAGTAACAAATTTCTTGACGAACAAGCACCCTGGAGTTTATACAAGCAGGGAAAGCAAACCGAAGTCGAATCTGTATTATACACCGTTTTAGAATCAGTTAGGCTTTCTGCCTACCTACTTTCCCCAGTCATTGCCAATTTAAGCAATGACATTTATCAACAGCTTGGCTTTTCTTATGACTTTAATAACAAAACGCAAGTTTGCAAAGATATGCCTTTTTCTCAACATGCCCAGTGGGGATTTTTACCAGCCCATCAAAAATTAGGAAACCCCCAACCTATTTTTTCTCGGTTGGAACTTCCCTCAGAAAATGCTTTGTAGTAAGCACTACCAAGGCACTTAATAAGATTCCACCAACTCTCTCCGAAGAGAGGATACAAAATTAACAAGTTTTACAACACTTTATTTAAAAAAGACGAGGATAAAGAAATGCTAGATAATTTCGGTCAAGATCCAGTATTTACGCCAGAACAAGTCCTAGAAAATCGCGGTCGCGTTGCTATTTTTATCGATGGCTCCAATTTGTTTTACGCTGCCCTACAACTGGGAATGGAGATTGACTATACCAAATTACTTTACCGTTTGACTTCTGGGTCGAGATTACTGCGTGCCTTTTTTTACACGGGCGTTGATAGTACCAACGAGAAGCAACAAGGCTTTCTTCTCTGGATGCGCCGTAACGGTTATCGGGTCATTGCCAAGGACTTAGTGCAACTTCCAGACGGGTCAAAAAAAGCCAATCTGGATGTAGAAATTGCTGTTGATATGATGGCGTTGGCAGGTGCTTATGACACGGCAGTGCTGGTTAGTGGGGATGGCGATCTCGCCTATGCCGCCGATGCCATTAGTTATCGGGGTGCCCGCATAGAAGTGGTGAGCTTGCGCTCGATGACCAGCGATAGTTTAATTAATGTTGCTGATCGCTACATCGACCTTGACCAGATCCAAGATTCGGTTCAAAAAATATCTAGGCAAAATGGTAACTACTCCAGCTTTCCCAGCTTGAGTATGTTGGATGAAGAAAGATCCCGCTAGCAAGCTCAGGAAGGTAATGAACCCAAGTCTTGGAAAAACTCAGACAAAGCAGTTGGGCAACTGGTTGGTCAAAGCTGTACTACTAGTTTTGATTTTGAGTGCGACTGCCTGCGGACAGCAACGCCAAACCGAGTCGCGATCACAACCAAATAGCGCCGCTGCGGCCGATTCCCAAAAGCGCCTAGTCTTAGAAAGTGCCACCATCAACCAACCTAACCAGCAAGGCCAGACACAATGGAAAATTAACGCCAAGCGAGCCGTTTACAGCCCCGATCAAAAAACTGCCCAGCTTGAGGACATTACAGGAAATTTATATCAGGATGGCAAGGTTGTCCTCCAGGTAGAGGCAAAGCGCGGAACTGTCAAAAAGGATGGGAAAGAAATTGTTCTTCGGGATCAGTTCGTGGCTACTGACCCGCGTAATGGTGCAACAATTCGGGGAGAGAATGTGGTGTGGCGTCCTCAACAAGACCTCCTGCTGGTACGCCAAAATTTTACTGGCAGCCATCCTAAACTCACAGCATCGGCAAACCAAGGAAAATATGACACCTCCAAACAACGCCTAGAGTTAATCGGTCAAGTGGAGGCAACTGCCCAAGACCCTTCCCTGCACATGAAAACAGAGCATCTGTTCTGGAAGATTCAGCAAGGACTGGTTATTAGCGATCGCACTACTCACATCGACCGTTACAAAGGGGAAACCATTACTGACAGCGCGGTTGCTGACCATGCCCAAGTGAATCTCAATACTCAAATAGCGCAACTCAACCAAAATGTGGAACTAAAGTCATTAGATCCGCTTCTGCAAATTGCCACTGAATCGGCAACTTGGAATCCCGAAGCCCAAACCGTGGTATCAGACAAACCCGTGCGAATTGTCAATTCTGAAGAAAAAGTCACTGCCACAGCGAATCAGGGACAGGTCAACCTCGATACCAAAGTCGCTCATCTAACCGGAGGCGTCCAAGGGATTAGCAAGCGCAATCAAGCCCAACTCTTCGCCAATAAGCTTTTCTGGAAAATTCCCAGCCCAAGGATGCAAGCTAAGGGTAATGTTATTTACCGACAAGCTGACCCGCCTTTGAATACCACAGGAACCCAAGCAAAAGGAAATCTCGCCAATGAAAATATTGTGGTTCGTGGCGGCGACAGCGACGAGAGAGTAGTAACAGAAATTGTTCCTTAATCGTTGGTCATCGGTCATTAGTCATTAGTACTAACGTTTATTTAACTTTAGTGATGACTAACCAATTTTGGATTTTCCCCTAACTTTCCCCGCTTCCCCAGCCTCCCCTGCTTCCTTGTCCCCCCATCTTCCTAACCCCTACTTCCACCTCTTCTTCCTCTAAAATTCGGCTAGGATAGCCCAATTCCAAGCTTTTGGATGTCGCTGCAAGCGGTTTCACTTCCCATTGTTAAGAAAGATTCTGCAAAAATTTGTCTTGCTGGGATCGAAACATTTCGGTCGCGCTACCGCGATTGATCACGGCAAACCAAACTTTGCCGCGTTCTTGAGTCGGGATGACAGCAGCCAGGGCACTAACTCGGTTCAGAGTTCCGGTTTTAACCGTAGCGCCGACTGGAAGGGTTGATCGCCAATCGTGCCACAATGGTTCATACCAGCAAAGGGAAAAATATTGGCAATGCCCAAAGACTGGGACTGCAAATTGCGCCCAATCGCCATTAGCATCTGAGAGACTGCACGAGGGGAAATCCGATTATCTACCCAAGCCCGAACCTTTAATCAACTGAATTTCTTCGGGAGGCACAGCAGCCGATTTTGCTGCCAACTGGGAAACTACCAGGGCACTTCCCATAAACTCTGCCAACATCTCAGCCATATTATTATTACTGTAAATATTCATCTGCTTGAGAATTTTTGCCAAAGTCATGGATTGATGAGGTAGGAGCAAAATGGGTTCATTAGTTAAATTTTCTTGAACCTGGACAGTGCCAGCAATTTCGAGTTGAGAGCGAGGAGTATCCGGCGGAAGGCGCTGGTAGGCAGCAGTAATTTTGGACGACCAGCCCTCAGAGTTTAAGACTTGTTAAAATAAACGACCAGCAGCTAGGGGTTGGACTGGAAGTTCATATAGAAAATTTCTGTAATGACTAGATCTTGGGTAACTTTGCAGATGCCAAGCCGATCAAGTGCATTTCCCACCGCGATCACCTCTTCCCCAACAAACAGAGGATTGCCACTGCCTCTGATCACCAAATCTCCCTACAAAAGCCCTCCTTAACCGGACTGGTGGCGTAGATACGAGTTTCCAACTGGTGATCTGCGCCCAGGTTTCCAACGCTGCCAAGGTAGTGGCAATTTTTGTCAGAGAGGCAGCAGGGATGGGTCTTTTCCCTGATGAGAAGCTAATTGAGCTAAATTTGACTGTATCCAGATTCCCTGATTTGCAGTAACAATGCCTTGCTCAGACAGATCGTCTAGATACTTCTGCACCATCGCTTCGGCTGCCGGGTCGGGTTTTGGGGGCAAACTAAATAATTCTGACTCCTGCCACGACAGCATTTGGGCAGTTGCGGGAGAGTCTGATTGCTACCCCGGAATTCCCAACAGCAAACTAATTAAACTAGAACCCAATGCTTCCAACATTACTAAGTTCCTATTCAGCGAAGAATTTTGCTAAGAGTGCGTCTGCTAAAATCTTTAAGGCTTCTATCACGCATGCTCAATGAGATCGACTCGTGCAAAGATTGCAGTTGACGCAATGGGAGGCGATTATGCTCCTGATGAAATCGTCGCCGGAGCGCTCAGAGCTACCGAAGAGCTGGACGTGGATGTTCTGCTGGTAGGCGATCGCGATCAAATTCAATCCTCCCTCGGGGAGCATATCACCTCCAGCCACATCGAGATTGTTCCGGCTGAGGGCATCATTTCCATGAACGAAGAACCCCTAGTGGGTATCAAACGTAAGCCGCAAGCGTCGATTAATGTTGCCATGAACTTGGTTAAGGATAATCGTGCCGAAGCAGTGGTGTCAGCCGGTCATTCGGGGGCTGCTATGGCGGCAGGCTTACTTCGCTTAGGTCGCCTGGAAGGAATTGATCGCCCAGCGATTGGCGCAGTTTTCCCGACCTTGCTCGCCAGTAAGTCAGTGATTCTTCTCGATGCCGGCGCAATGGTGGACTGTCGCCCCAAATTCTTGGAACAGTTCGCCCTGATGGGGGGGATTTACAGCAAGTACGCGCTTGGCGTGGAACAGCCGAAAGTGGGATTGCTCAATATTGGAGAGGAATCTTCTAAAGGTAATGATGTAGCAATCCGCACTCACAAGCTACTGCAAGATAATCCTCAAATTCCCTTTATTGGCAACGTTGAGGGCAAAGATGTTCTCTCCGGTCGCTTTGATGTGGTGGTTTGCGATGGCTTTGTGGGTAACATTTTGCTGAAATTTGCTGAGGGAGTTGGGGATAGCGTGCTGCAAATTTTACAAGAGGAACTGCCCAAAGGATGGAGGGGGCGACTCGGTACGGCACTTCTAAAACCTCACTTAAAGCGAATTAAGCAGCGCATCGACCACGCTGAACGTGGAGGAGGGTTGCTATTAGGGATTGCTGGTATTTGTATAATTAGTCACGGGAGTTCTCAGGCTCCCTCCATTTTTAACGCCATTCGTTCGGCAAAAGACGCGATGGATAACCAGGTGCTAGAGCGTATTCAGTCCCACTGCAATCAAAGCAGCCAGGCATCTGCCTCGGAGAATCCGAAAGCCGGAGAATACGAATCGGGTTGATACGCGAATTTCGGATTGTGGATTGTGGATTCTCTAAAAGGGTTCATGCCCATTTCCTTAAGTTCACGATCAAGTGACTCCGGTAGCCAGGGTAGATTGGGAGAAAATACCACTGCCGAGTAAAATAACTAAAGCATGCTTAGAAAGGCTGATAGCGCGATTCCCCGCTATCGAACAAGCGCAAGCAATGGAGAAAAGCGTTGAAACAGTTAGGGGCAGGGATGGCAATCGCCGGGAGCGGTTCTGCAACACCAAAGGTCGCTCTCGATAACCAAGACCTTAGCCAAATTGTGGAAACCTCGGATGAGTGGATTCGCACCCGAACAGGAATCCAACAGCGGTATGTGGCATCGCCAGAAGAATCGCTTGCGGGTGTTGCTGCCCAAGCAGCAGAGAGGGCGATCGCCATGGCGGAGACTACCTCAGCCGAAATTGACTTAATTTTGTTAGCCACCTCCACCCCCGATGACCTCTTTGGCAGTGCTAGCCAGATTCAGAGCTTACTCGGCGCTTCTCGCGCTGTGGCTTTTGACCTCACAGCCGCTTGCTCGGGATTTATATTTGGTTTAGTCACCGCCTCCCAGTTTATTCGCACCGGCGTTTATCAAAATGTCTTGCTAATTGGAGCAGACTTGCTCTCTCGCTGGACAGATTGGTCAGATCGGCGTACCTGTGTACTATTTGGGGATGGGGCAGGCGCTGTCGTCCTGCAAGCCAACCCCGAGCGCGATCGCCTACTGGGATTTGAACTGTGCAGTGATGGCACTCACAATCAAAGTCTCAACCTCACTTATCAGGGAAAGTCCCAACCGCTCCTCAAAGATGTTTCCATTAGTCATGGCTCTTATTACCCCATCACCATGAACGGCAAAGAAGTTTACCGCTTTGCCGTCGCCAAAGTGCCAGAAGTGATTTCCAAAGCCCTATTCCGCGCTCAACTTACCGCCGAACAAGTAGACTGGCTCCTACTCCACCAGGCAAATCAACGGATTATGGATGCGGTGGCACAGCGCCTGAATATTTCCAGTGATCGAGCCATCAGCAATCTCGCTAAATACGGCAACACCTCCGCCGCATCAATCCCCCTTGCCCTTGATGAAACTGTGCGCCAAGAAACGATCCAACCCGGAGACATCATCGCCGCTTCTGGCTTTGGTGCCGGACTGACTTGGGGGGCGGCAATTTTCCAGTGGGGAAGGTAGTTTTTTGCTAATGGCTAGTGGCTAATGGCTTATGGCTAATCGACAATTAGCAATGGACAATTAGTAATGACTAAAACAGCATGGGTATTTCCAGGACAGGGTTCGCAAGCTGCTGGGATGGAAGTAGATTTAACTGAGATTCCGGCTGCTCAAAACAGGTTTGAACTCGCAGAGCAAATTTTAGGTTGGTCAGTTTTAGACCTTTGCCAAAGACAGCAAGAGCAATTATCGCGCACGTTCTACACTCAGCCTTGCTTGTATGTCATTGAGTGTATCCTCGCCGATTTAATGATGGAGCGAAGCATGATGCCCCGGTTAGTTGCAGGACATAGCTTGGGCGAGTACGTTGCCCTTTATGCCGCCAGCGTATTTGACTTTGAGGCAGGATTGCGTCTGGTTAAGCGCCGTGCGGAATTAATGGATGCGGCTGCTGGGGGCAAGATGGTGGCTTTAATGAAATTTGACCGCGAACAGTTGCAGGCACAGGTTGACAAAACCCCAGATGTTGTAATTGCGAATGATAATAGCCCCATGCAAGCGGTTATTTCTGGAACCCCGGAGGCAGTGGAGTCGGTGGTGTATCAGGTTAAAGCTAAACGTGCCGCTCCCTTAAATGTTTCCGGTGCATTTCATTCTCCGCTGATGGCATCTGCCGCTGAGAAGTTCCAAGAGATCTTAGAATCTGTCCCCTTTGGGGATGCGAACATTCCTTTACTCTCGAATGCCGAGCCTGCCTCAACGACTGATGGTACAAAGTTGAGAGAACGCTTGAAGCAACAGATGACTAGTCCCGTCCGCTGGCGAGAAATTATGCTGCGGTTGCCAGAAGAAGGCATTTCACAGGTGGTTGAAGTTGGTCCCGGGAACGTTCTGACTGGCTTGATCAAAAGAACCTGTTCTAATTTAGAGTTAAACAATGTCAGCAGCGTGGCGGATTTACAGCAGTTTTCGACTCCTTGAGGTAGACCTGTTTGGAATCAGGAAAAGTGGGAATGGGTAAAGGTTAAAGGCAATCTCCCCATTACCCCAAAACCGTTGCCCTTTAACCGACAAAGGAAAACGCTGTAGGTGCAACCAAGGAATCTTTCCCGTGAGCAGAGAGCGAGAACCTTTCGTTAACCTATTTCTCTACTACCTCTTCAAGTATTCGGTATTGGCTCCGATGTTCAAAACCTACTTCCGGGGGCGAATTTATGGAGCTGAGAAAGTACCGCAAGCGGGAGCACTGGTGATAGTAAGTAACCATGCCAGTTACTTTGACCCGCCCATTTTGTCCTCTTGTGTGCAGCGTCCCGTGGCATACATGGCGAAGGAGGAATTGTTTGACGTTCCCATTTTGAAGCAAGGGATTCGGTTATACGGGGCTTATCCAGTGAAGCGTTCCGCAGCCGACAGGAGTGCCATCCGTGCGGCAGTTGATGCTCTCAATGAGGGCTGGGCAGCCGGGATATTTTTGCAGGGGCATCGTACTCCCGATGCTCGCATTACGAACCCGAAGTTCGGAGGAGCGATGATTGCTGCCAAGGCGAAAGCCCCGCTACTACCTGTGAGTTTGTGGGGCACAGAGAGGATTTTACAGAAAGGTTATTCTGTGCCGCAACCCGTACCTGTGACGGTGCGAATCGGCGAGTTAATCGACCCTCCTAGTTCTACTAAGCGGGAAGCATTGCAAGCAACTACGGAAAAATGTGCTGCTGCTGTCAATGCCATGCACAATTTGGGACGATAAAATTTAATAAGGCTTTCGCCAAAGTAAGGTAAGAGGCTCATCGGAAGGTCGCGCATGCACGCATGCTAGAGATCAAAGTTTAATTAACTCCCTTTTGCCATTTGCCTTCGTTTTTAATTGTTTCGTCATGCAGGATCTCAAAGCAGCATTAGCGGAAAGTCTAGATGAAGCAGAGTGGAATTGGCTACTTCCCCATGCCAAGCGCGATGCTGTGCTTGTGGTGTCTCCAGTGCTAAATTTGCTCGATGTGGGAGTGGCGATCGCCCAAGACGATGTTTCGGTGGTGCAAAGTTGGATTAACAACGAGCAGCTCCATAAACCTTCTACTCAGCAGCTCTCTGACTGGAATGCCAACCCAGATAAGCTGTTCAGCGCCTTAATCGTGCAACCCTACGTGCTAGTGCAAGAGCAATCCGCTAGTTCTGCTCCTTAAATCGCTCGGAAAATCTGTATAAACTGGCACCACTGCGCCCAGTAGCCACCCACAGTAGTGCCCTGGCTCCATCCCGAATGCTTTTTTCCACTGGCTCTGTTTCCTGCGCAGTAGGGACAGAAATGGGCTTCAGTGCAATCCCTCGGCTACCAAAAACAATTTCACCAACTACGCGAGCGCGACGCATATGATTCTGGGAGGTAATTAGATAGACACTATCGATTCCCCGAGCCTGTAACTCCTCAACTAGGGTAGTAAAGTTAGTCACAGTATCAATTGCCTGGTAGTCTAAGTGAAGGTGATCGCTTTCTATTCCCGCCTTTGCAAACACTCGTTTAGCATACCCTTCGGGACTACCGGAAGAAACCCAGATGGGTAGCTCCCGATGCTGCTGCGCCCAATCAGCCGCAAAGCGCTCTCGTTTCTCTGCTCCTCCGAGGACGAAAACCGCTTCTGGCTCGACAAAATAGCTAGAAATTTGCTTTCCACCCCACCAAAGTAACGCAGCCACTAGAAGCAACAGCCAGAGTGCCCCTGTTCCTCTAGAGTGCTGAGATTTAGTCAAAGCGTTTTTTTTTCGGCGAGAACCGATTTTTAACAACACTGTCGTATCTTGAAGCAACTCCCCGCCTAAGTTTACTGCAAGAATCCGTAATTGAGTAAAGCAGAGGGCAGAGGGCAGATGGCAGAAGTGGTTTACCGCTATTTTGACCTTGTGCCTCTATACTTCTGCCTCCTTCTGGAAGGGCTGTGTTCCAAGGAATCCTTGAGAACCCTTTAAGCCCCGTCCTACTGCCTTCATGCTTCTGCCTTATTAATAGGCGGGACTGGCTGGATTCGAACCAGCGACCTAGCGCTTAGGAGGCGCTTGCTCTATCCTGCTGAGCTACAGCCCCAGTGTAAGGCTATGATAGCAAAGGGCTAGGGGTTCAGGTTACAGGTTGCAGGTTACCAGTTACAGGTTAATGGCTTATATGTAACCTTCAACATTCAACCTACTCCTTCGGAAAACGCTACCCTACTCCTACCGAGAACGCTACTCTTCGAGAACGCCTTACGGCGAACGCGAACAACATTCAACCCTCGATCTTCAACCACGGTTCTTTCCAAGGGATGCCCCCAACTTCTAAGCCACAATCAGAACTATGTGCCTTCAACAGAATTTTGCCAGAGCGATCGCGCAATTCCAAAGTTAGTTGACCTCGCATGGTGTCGCGGCAGTAGGGAATTAGCCCCTTTTCTGTGGGGGCACGCAGGACAGTTCCCGGTTTATCGGTTGTCGCTGTTAATTCCACCTCATACTGATGATTGCGAGCTTGCATTTGCCATTTGCCCCAAGGCTGAATTTGCCAGTTAACTTGAGCATTCCAGGGAACGAACTCATAGAATTTACCTCGATAGTGAAAGCAAATTAGAGCAACTTCCTCCATCCACCACAATACTTGTCTACTGCCCCCGCCAGCAGTCAAAGCGAGGTCAGGTTTGTTCCTGAAGTGATTGCAGTTCACCCAAAACCACTGGTTGGGAAAAGAACGACCCCAGTTTTTTTCGCCGTAGGCGGGAGCATTAGTAAATTCGTAACGTTGACCGTTCCACTCAATCCAGCCGTTTGCCAGACCATGCGCCATCAAAATTTGCCATCCTGGCTCAAAAATGGGCAAAAAAGACAACAAACCCGCCGTGGCTTTCTGGGTACGCTGGGGATCGCCCCAGCCGTAAACGGATTGAATCTGGTAGTACCAACAGCAATAGCGATCGCTAGCGGGATCGTGGATAAAGCCTTGATTTAAACGCGCCGTTGCCTGATAACCTTCTTGGATATGATCCTCAAACTGAGCTGGGTTAAGTTTTCGCGGTGGGTATGGTAAATCCGTCTTGCCCCAATGTCCCAACCCCAGCTTCTTTCTAGATGCCCAAAACCCTTGCACTTCCGGAAAAGTGCGGCAGATATACTCGTCATCGGGAGCAAGAACTTGTGCCGCGCCGCCGCTGTGGGGTTTGCCCCCAATCGGGTCATCAATAGAGTACATGTAGACGAAACTCTGACCTTCGCGCGGTAGAGTAACGCGATAGTACCAACCTTCAAAAAAGCGATCGCTACTACCATCCCAGTGATAGCCACTGTGAGGAGTTTGAAGCGGATTAGCCATAGATTTTTTTAACTCACTCTTTTTCAGTTTGACACGCTCGACTCCTCTAATAGCCGTTTCTGTGCTGATTTTCCAACTACAGCCCCCCTACAGTGCCAACATAATTCGTAATTGATAATCCCAAGAGCGTGGGAGCTTGAATTCACCACTGGTTGAATACTATCCAATCAAAGATTGTAGTGGGGGTTTGTACCCCCTTTAATTACGAACTACGAATTAGAGGGGCTGTGTTATGAACTTGGCTCAGAACCCTGTAGGTCCCCTTCGAATTAGTAATTATTGAGTTATGCTTTTTCTTACTTTTAACGTTAGGTCATCTAAAATTAATTTACGGGACTGGTAAGTTAACTTCCTGTTCCTTCAAAAACCGCAACCATACGTGCTGCTCCGTAGTCTTGAACGACGAATTTTTCTAGCCATGATTTCTGCGTCCAACTTAAAAGCTTATTTTCGTCAACAGGGTCTTGGATATGGTATTCACAGCTTTCCTCGTGCCATTTATAAGGCACAGAAATTACGATAGTTTTTCCTGTATCTAGTAGCTTTTGCGCAAACGGGGCAGGATATTCTAAATGTTCGAGTAATTGCAGGCAAAATACCAAATCAAAGCGACTCTCCGGTACGAATTGCATAAAATCGCCTTGGATATTTGTTGCTTTTGGGATTTCGGGCACACGCTTAATATCGATTGCAGTTATAGAGGGTATCCAATCGACTTGCGCCAGCAACTGCGAATTATGAGAGCCTACATCAATTGCTGTCTCGGCATCAGGTGCGTATTTTTTAGCTAGTCTAAGCGCTTCCTGGTAATAGCGTAAATTTTTACGTTTTTCCCAGTAATTGCTTGGGCGATTTTGATTAATTCCTAGCGTTGTTTTAACGGCACTTTTAAGGGGTCTAACGATTGGTCTGAGTTGGGCTTTAAGTGTCGTTTCTTTCATAGAAGCTCTCTGCGCTATCCCGTTTATCAGTCAACAGTTTATAACAAATGAGAGTAAAAAAAAGGTGAAAGAAATCTCCAAGCTAGCGCTGCTATAGCAAGTTGACTGAAAAATTTCGGGGAGTGACCGTCCAAGGGTTCCCAAAACTCTAGCCAAAGTTAACAGTAGGGAGCATCAAAATTGAAATTTTTATAGAAAGCTGACGCAGAGAGGGGGAAACAAGCGGAGGTGCGGAGATGCGGAGGTGCGGAGGGGCAAAGTTTCGGAGTGCGTTGCCTCTCCCCGAGAGCCCCTCTGCTCCTGGAGTTCCCCTGCTCCCTAATCAACTGAGCGCCTTGATTTAACCCAACCCCAAATCGGTGATGGCACCAACACTGCTAGAAGAGACTAGCTTGGCATACTTCGCTAGCACGCCACTGGTGTAACGGGGTTTGGGGGGTTGCCAGTTGGCTCTGCGAGATTCTAATTCTTCGTCGGTGACGTGAAGGTGTAACTTTTGGGTGTCGGCATCAATGGTGATCGTGTCGCCTTCGTGGACAAGCGCGATCGCGCCCCCAACTGCTGCTTCTGGGGCAACATGACCGACTACCATCCCGTATGTTCCTCCAGAAAAGCGTCCATCCGTAATTAATCCGACAGAATTGCCTAGTCCTGCGCCAATAATGGCAGAGGTGGGTGCAAGCATCTCCCGCATACCCGGACCCGCCTTGGGACCTTCGTAGCGCACAATCAGGACATCCCCTGGGTTAATTGAGCCAGCGAGAATGGCATCTAGACAATCTTCCTCGGATTCAAAGACGCGGGCACCCCCTTGAATTTGGCGATTTTTGATACCGCTTACCTTTGCCACTGCCCCCTCGGTTGCCAGATTCCCTTTCATAATCGCCAGATGACCTTGCGGATAGAGGGGATTGTCCCAAGGGCGGATAACATTTTGGTTAGTAGGGGGTTGGGCGGGAACGTCTGCCAAGACTTCGGCAATGGTTTGTCCAGTAATAGTTAAGGCATCACCATGAAAGAGATCGTGCTCTAGCAGCATTTTCATCACCTGGGGCGCGCCACCCACTTGGTGCAACTCCGTAATGACATACCTACCAGAGGGCTTGAGGTCACACAGGATAGGCACTCGCTTGCGAATGGTTTCAAAATCATCTAAAGAGAGTTCTATCCCTGCGGTATGGGCGATCGCTAATAAATGTAGGACAGCATTGGTAGAACCGCCTACTGCCATGGTGAGGGCGATCGCATTCTCGAATGCCTTGCGAGTTAAAAGCTGGCGGGGCAAAATTTGCTTGTGAATCGCCTCCACCAACACCTGGGCAGATTTCTTTGCACTTTCGGCTTTCTCAGCATCTTCGGCTGCCATGGTGGAGGAATAGGGCAAACTCATCCCCATTGCCTCAATCGCCGAAGACATGGTATTGGCGGTAAACATCCCTCCACAGGAACCTGCCCCTGGACACGCCTGGCGCTCAATTTCGGTGAGTTCAGCTTGGTCAATTCTGCCAGCACTGTGTTTTCCTACCGCTTCAAAAGCGCTGACAATCGTTAAGTCTTGCCCGTTGTAATGTCCCGGCTTAATCGTACCGCCATAGACGAAGATAGCAGGAATATTCAGGCGAGCAATTGCAATCATTGCCCCTGGCATATTTTTGTCGCAGCCGCCAATTGCCAACACCCCGTCCATACTCTGTGCCTGAGACACGGTTTCAATCGAGTCGGCAATGACTTCCCGAGACACCAGGGAATATTTCATCCCTTCTGTCCCCATGGAGATGCCATCACTGACGGTAATCGTGCCAAACATTTGCGGCATCCCCGCGCCATCAACTATCCCCGCTTCTGCGGTGGTAGCAAGTTGATTTAACCCGATGTTGCAAGGGGTGAGGCTGCTATAGCCATTGGCAATACCGATTATCGGTTTAGTGAAATCGTGATCGCTAAACCCTACCGCCCGCAGCATGGCACGGTTCGGCGCTCTCTGCACCCCTTGAGTAACGGCTTGACTTCTAAAATTCTCCGGCATGATTAATTACCCTTTTCTTAAAACAGCTAATACTCTATTTTCCATGTTTGCAGGTGTGCCCCCATCTGATCTCTACCCCTGCTTCCCCCGCCGCCCTAAAATTACACGCCTTGAGCGGAACTTCAAGCCTGAATCAGGAATGGTCAACGACCATTAGCGCGGCTGCCAGCAACTTATATGGTAGTTGGTGAGCGATCACCGCATTGCCTTGTGATGCTACTTGTCTTCTTGTCCCTTAAAGGTTGAAGATTGTAGCGACTAAGGACTGGGGACTGACTACTGGAAAAACAAACCAATCATCAATTGCTAATCCCCATAACCTGCAACCTGCAACTTGTAACCTGTAAGTCCTTTCAACCCAATCCGGGAACGACGGGATGGAAGTAAAACGCTAGCCCTACAATCGTGTAGGTTGCCAATAGCAAGCTGCCCTCTAGCCAGTTGGATTTACCATCAGAACTAATCGAGTTCGTAATTAACACCGACACTGCCACAGCCACCAGTTCAAACGGGTTGAAGTCGAGATCCATGGGTTGATCAAGGAACCAACCAGCAATCACCAATACCGGAGCAACGAATAAAGCAATTTGCATGCTCGATCCCACCGCGATCGACATGGAAAGATCCATCTTATCCTTAATTGCCACAGTAACGGCTGTGATGTGTTCGGCGGCATTGCCAATTATCGGCAGGAGAATTACCCCGGTAAAAAGGGCAGTAAGCTTTAACTGAGAGGTTGCTTCTTCGAGGGAGTTAACCAGTAGTTCCGACTCAATTGCAATTACTACTGTCACCGCTAACAATATCCCCACCCAAAGTCCAACATTTGGCTTTTGTTCTCCTTTGCCCTCGGTTGCTTCGCTTTTGTCGGTGGTATCTGAGTCGCTGTCTGCAACACCCACATCGTAGAGATAGTCGTGGGTTTTCATGGAAAACAGCAGCGTTAGCCCATAAACCAGAATTAAAACTACAGCCACCGCCACAGAAAGCCGCTGTAGCGTAATTTCTCCGATTCCTGTGGAAGTATACTCTACTGCTGTTGGCAACAAAATCGCAATTACTGCCAGATTCATGGTTGAGGCATTCATGCGGGCAGCAGTCGATTGGAACTGCTGTTGTTTATAGCGCAAGCCTCCCAACAGCATCGAGAATCCCATCACTAACAGTAAGTTACTTAGAATCGAGCCTGTAATAGTTGCTTTAACGACCTCGATTAATCCGCTTCTCAGGGCAAATAGGGCAAGAATTAGTTCGGTGGCGTTCCCAAAGGTGGCGTTTAAGAGTCCTCCCAAATTAGGACCAACGACAACAGCAATTTTTTCGGTTGCTGTGCCCAAAAAAGATGCCAACGGGACAATTGCTAGACCGGCTGTGATGAAAACAACTGTCGCCCCCCACTCCCAAAATTGAGCTGCCACAGAGACAGGGAAGAACAGTAACAGAATAAAAAAAATTGTGTTTTTGTCAATTGTTGGCATGGAATTTTAGGGGATTAAGCGCTTTACGGGTACAAGTCACCGTACAGTTATGCACTGGCTGAAACAAGCAGCCAGCAGTAGCTAACTCCACGGCAATGCCCTCTTCTAGAGATTGGCTTTCTATATTTTAGCGCTTAGTGAATCCCGTAGTCGTTCATGGCAAATTTTACTTCTAAAACGAGGCGATTTTTATAGACTGGTAGAGTGCCCTTATGAAAACAGTAAAAATCTTCCACAAAACCTGAACCTGCTTTCCCGTAAACTGTCTCTACATTCTCTTTGCCATAGTAATTAATAATTTCTGCGTCGTTTCTCTCTCTAACTAATGAAAACTGATGGCGCAGCTTTTTGTTATTATGGCTCCCTCTAACGCATACGTGAGGGGTGCTTAACTCATCCACATCTGTTAAGTAAAAGAAAAATTTGATGAAGCGATAATCTTCTAAATCGTAATGAAAGCGAAACAACCCGCTCATGTTTTCGCTCACTGCTTCCCCGACTGCAAAAGTCCACTTCAGTCTACTCTCAATTAGCACGGGGTTTGTCTCTAAATACTGAGCAGCGATTTCCCAAAGCTTAGGGTCATTCTCGATCTTTCTTATAGCTGGACACAGTAAAGAAGGATTTAAGTGATGACCACTCACGAAGCTTCGTGGTTCTTTTTCTTTTTCAGAAAGAGAGAAAGAAAGTCGGGGGTTTGCGTTCCCCATGTAACTGGCAGAACTAGAAAAATCTAGGATATCCTGCAAACTATCCCGAGGCAAGTTTATCCCCAAAAATAAACCATCTTGTTTGAGACTTTTAACCACCTCATCTACTTGGATATCTTTAAAAATAGAATCTCTATTTTTACTGCTATTATTACTGATGCTATCGCCAGAGCGCTTAGAAAAGAAAATCCCCAACTCTCGCATTAATTTAATCCGAGTTACACAAAACATTAAAAACCACTTAGGATTTCTAATGATTCGCGTAGCGTATTTGAAAAAGTTTCGTTTAAATTTTAACCACAAGTTGGGGCAATCAATAGCAAATATAAGCAATTTAATATGTCCAAAAAGCGACCAATTTCAATTCCGATTAATGTTATGTTTTGCCTTAATTCGATACTTTATTTTTTTAGAAATTAGCATGTTTTTTTCTCGCAGAATTCTTCTTACTGAAGAGCTACTTAGTTCAATTCCAGTTCTCTGCGCTAAATAAGTAGCTAAACGTTTACCTGTCCATCCCCCATAGTCATATCCCACTTCAAAAGGCTCTTTCTTGACTGCTTCTATCAACAAGTTGATATATTCATCTGTGGCTTTGCGAAAGTTTCCGTTCTCTCGCCCATCTTTGAGGCTATCGAGATTGTTTGGGTCTCCGTGGGTACACCAGTGGGCGACAGTACGGTAGGAACAGCCGATGAAGTCACTAATTTCTCGGTAAGTTTTGCCATCGTTCAAAAGAAGTAGGATCAAAGCTCGTTTTCTCAAATGATGGCAACGGCTCTCTTGGAAAGCTTTTTGCAATTTTGTGATTTGTTTTTGGCTAAGAAAGTTTTTGGTGGGCATGGTTTAGAAATTCCTGACAATTTTATTTTTCAACATAAAATTTTCTGGATAAAATTATAGCGCGACAAAATAATTTAAAAAGTGACTAAAAAATTAGATATTTGTCCGTGTAATTAAATTGCATTGACAATGTTGCTGGAGGCTGAGGAGAGTCCAGCAGTCCTGGGAAAACGGCGATCACGCTTAGTTTATATCAAGTGTGGTTAAAGTGACGCGGGGAGGAGGAGTCCTCTAGCCCAGAGTTTAGTGAATACTCGTTGCCCTGTCTTTTTGGAAAGCAGGGGTTTTGATTACTGAGGTGAAAGTCTTGCCTCTGTCTTAACCAATGGGACTGTTAAGTTAGACTATCCCCTCCCTGAATTTGATGGGAGTTAGGTTATGCAAATAAGCTGCACAAGAGCTATATCGTAATCAAAAAGTGTGGTAGGTAGCGATATGCTTACGCCTGAATGCATCAATTCCAAGACAACGACTTGAGTGAAAACCTGTCCGCAAAAAATCTTCAGATCATGCGAGATCGCATGCATTTCCCCGAGCAAATTGACTATCTCTGTCCGATACTGAGGAAGTAATCAAAAAGTAGTTCAAAGTTACACCTTAGTGACTTGCCCTAATCTCTATATGTCAGCTCTAACCGGAAGACAACCCCGCAACCCCTCTAAAGAGCGACCGTTAGTCGCAGATTACTCCGCCACGTCCTTGAGGGAGACGCGCGGACGCGGGGACGCGCGGACACCCCATGTCTAAAGACAGGGGATTCAAATAAGGACATACAAGGAAATCGACGCTGCGCGTTCTCTTCCTTGATTTTTTGTCTCCATAAATCAATTTAGGGGCTTGTGACCGTTTGCGGAGATGGGAAAATACTCTTCCATTTTCCGCTAAGGACATCTCACGGTGGCGAATCACTTCGCCACCCGTGTCCTTGTCTCCGCGTCTCCCCATCTCCGCGTCTTTTCCGGTCATAAACGCCTGGGGAAAGCCAAGGGGCTGTGGTCGGAGGTTCCCTCCGACCTTTATAAGCCCCGTCAGGCAACGCGGGCTTGTAAAACGACGGAGCACGGCACGCGACCGTTGGTCAATTGTCTCAGTGAAGCCTAGAGCGGAGGAAGCAGGGGGCAGGGGCAGCATGGGGGAGAAATCTTCTTCCCTACTTCCCTAGCGACAGTAGGGAACGGTGCTTCCTCTGCTTCTCTCTCTTTATTGCTGCATCTGTTGCTCTAACAACTGCTTTGCTCGAGGCTTGTAGATTAAATAGAACAGCGACTCGATGTAACGCAGCATATCCTCGCGTTTTTCTTTGGAAGTGAAGTTCCAAAATCCATAAATTCGTGCCAGGGAGAGGAGCCTGGTGGTATGAATTTTCCAGGTATAGTTACTGTAGACCCGCTCCATCGCTCGATTAGAAAATTCTTGCCAATAGGAAGGATTCTGGTCGCACTTGGAAATGAAATCGAGAATTTTTTCCGCTGTTTCCTCTAATTGGGTGGGGTTAATGTAGAACCCATCAACCTTGTCATTGATAATTTCTATAGGACCACCGAACTGAGTGCCAAAGGTGGGCAAACCCGAAATCATCGCTTCGAGAATGGTGAGACCAAAGGCTTCAAATAAGGCAGGTTGGACAAAAATACCTTCGTGGTCTGCAATAACGCGATAGACTTCTCCAGAGTCGCTTTTGGGCAGGCGCACTCCCAGCCAGCGAATTTTCCCGTGAAGATTGTACTCTTCGATAATCCGGTAGAGCTTTTCGATTTCTGCCTTCTCTTCGTCATCAGTGGATTCCTCAATACGTAACTTCCCCGCCACCAAGATTAAGTTACAACGCTCTTGCAAGGCTTGAGAACGACCAAAGCATTCCGCCAAACCCGTGATATTCTTAATGCGATCCAGGCGTGCCATCGAGAAAAGGGGACGCTTGTTGGGGTCATCCAGTTTGCCAAAAGCCTGGCTAGAGTCTTCAAGAGTAAACAGCAGTTCTTCGATGCGCTCGACTCGGGCAGGAATTCGCTCTTCAGTTCGGTTGTAGGGGAAATAAACAGTTTCGTTGACCCCGGGCGGCACAACATTAAACTTGGGCGAAAAGAGGTTAATTCCATGCACAACGTGATAGAGGTCTGGCATGGAGAAATTCTCGTAAGACTCATACTGACCCACACTATCAGGTCTGCCAACGATTTCTTGGTAAGTGCTGCTCATCAGACAATTAGCAGCATTCATGGCAATTAAGTCGGCGGTGTACTGAAGAGAAAAGTGGTATTGGCTTTCTAAGTCTTGCCAGTAGAGGTCACTAAAGAGATATTTGGATTTTTCGAGGGCATGGGCAACATTGAAATGCGTAACGTTAAGGCGTCGTGACAGAAGAAAGGCAACCAAATTGCCGTCCGAATAGTTGCCAATAATTAAGTTTGGTTTCCCTTTCAACTCAGCATAGAGTTCTTTTTCGGCATCAAGGGCGTAGGTTTCGAGATAGGGCCAAATCTCAAATCGAGAAATCCAGTTTTGTGTCAGCTTGGGATTGTAATCACGGAAAGGCACGCGCAAAATCCAGGCATTGTCTGTGCCATAAATTTTCTCTAGGCGCTCGTTACAGCGGGTGCCATCGCTGTTGGGAATAAGGCGAGAGAGAACAATCACTTTTGGCTCCACGCCTAAGCTTTCCAACCCAGCGAGGTGGATCTCTTCTTGGAGTTGCTTTTCTAGGCTTCTGGCTTGGTCGAGAACGTAAACTACCTGACCACCCGTATCAGGACGCCCCAAAACGCCTTCTTGCCCAAACCAACCATGCACCGAAACCAGAACAATGCTGAAAATCATGGGGATGCGCGAGAGGAAGGCTTCTAGAACCTGGGCATCGGGAGAATCAATCAGTTCGTCGAGAATTTCTAGGCTTTCTTTCACTCGAGTTGCCGTGTTGCCCCAACCGGCTTCAAAGCCCATATTTTGCAAATCGAAGCGAAATTCTTCGTAGGCTCTATCTGGTGGGAGGTCGCTAACAAATGCCAAAGCCCGCTTCACTTGGTCGGAAAGTTGTTGCTGGTTCTGGATTCGTCCGTTGATGAGCAGCGTTACTCCATCGTAGCTGTGGAGATTGAGGAAATTATAAAGTCCTTCTAGCCACTGCTGTGAGTCTTGGAAAAGCTTACTAGAGAGGAAGCGATTGAGGTATTCTACGCCTTTGCCAATATTTTTAGGGTCACGGATGCTTGGGGAGTAGTCATAAAAGGGTTGGAAGTCGATTTCAAAAACGTCCCCTTCCTCAGGATGAAAGTGGTTGACGAAGCGATCGCGCACATCGAGCAATTGCTCAGTAGTCAGCGGTTCGACCGTGAGGTCTTCTAACAATCGATAAACTTCTTGTTTGGCAATTTCCGCTCGGATAATTAGGCAAATACTTTCTTCTTCTAAAAGAATTTCTTGAGTGTAGTAAATTAGTCTGCTTAGACGAGAATATTGATAATAATGCTCTGACTTCTGCTGATTTTCACAGAAGGTAGAAAATGCGTTCAGAATGTCGTTGTGCAGTAAATATTTCCGCTCGGCATCTCGGAGCTCACTAATAAATTCCCCAAGATCGCTTTTTTCATCAGAGTTGAGAATTGCATTGATTAAATCTGACATGAAACTCCCTTAATAATTCCCAATAACCAAGTAATATAGGACAAAAATGTGAAATATAGCAGTTCTCACTTAAGTGGAGTACACCTGAACTCGATTCTGACTAGTGATCGCATTCTGAATTTGTACCTTATGAGTCTAAGAACCGCTATATAATTATTGATAAAACTGCTGCCATCGCAGTTAATGTAGCCCGTTTGTGGAGCTGCGGTTCCACCTTATTCTGGTTTTAATAACGCTTGAAACCGCTGGTTTAGGTGAATTGAGTTGAAATCAGGGTCAGTTTGGGAGCCAATCCCGATTTTTACCTGGGTTAAGTGGGATTGCCTTCTGTAGGCTTTCCACTGCCAGCCCCACCTTGTCTAACTTTGCGGCGCAGCAAGCGTGATTGTAACAGGCATATTCCTCATCAGGTAGTAGGGTCAGCGCTTGGTTATAGCTAGTGATCACTTTTTCACAACAACCAAAATAACGCAGGGCACCCCCGCGACTATGATACTCATGACTGGAACTATATCATTGAGTAAGCTGTTAATGGAGATGGGGTTTGCCCTGATGCGTGACTCTCCACGCTCGTGGCGTGGTTCCATGGAGCGGACGAAACTGCTGAATGAAATGACCCGTATCGTGATAATTCAAATCAACAGCAATCTGAGCTACTGACAACTCCATCTTGAGAAGTAAGCAATGTGCCTCTGCCATGCTGCCTTCGATGATCCATTTATGGACGCTTCATCCTGTATGCCGCCGCACCAAGTCGGTGAGGTAGGCAGGGGAGAGACCAACGGCTTTAGCCACATAGTAACGCACTAAGTTACAAACTGATTTCTGGATTCTCTCACAAATTCTTTTTAAAACTTATAATTCCGAATAGGGGATACGTGGACAACATGTCCACAGGGTTTGCTCCTCGCTTCCATGAAGAAATGGTGCGGAAGATGTTTATCAGCAGTGCAGCCGCCTTAGGGTGTGTCTGCACGCGTTATAACCAAATTAAGATGTCAGCTAAAGTTAACATCGTCAGGTATTGGCGTACTTTTCATACCGTGTGGCGATTCGTCGAAATTGCTTGAGCCGATTGATTAATCCTTCAATTCGATTTCGCTAACGGACAGCTCACGGTGGCGAAGTAATTGAGGGGGCGTGGCTTGAGGTTTCCTCAAGCCTTTAAGAACCCCGTCGCCACCC
>PXPT01000030.1 GCA_003021505.1 Cyanobacteria bacterium QS_4_48_99
ACTCCCACTTTCCCTTCCTGCCCTGGCAGCAAATCTTTAATCCGCTCCCACTGGTGATCACGTAGGGCATAAGGTGGAGTCATCTTTTCCCGTCGCTTACTTCCACTCCAGTTTGCCTGCCCCAGCTTACCTAATTGATGACAGACCCTAAGAGTTTTCTAGTACATAACAGCTTACTGCACGCTCACCTGCTGCAAGTCTTGCTCACTCACCTCAACCATTTGATTGAGTCCCTGGGCTTGATAGAGATCTCTGGCTTTAGTTAAAGCGGCGATCGCTTCCTCTGTTTTGTCTTGCTCTTTGAGGGCGAGTCCCAAAGCACGGTACGGTTCGGGAAATCGGTTCGGCTTGATTGCTGCTGCCTTTTGAAACTGAGCGATCGCTTCGTCTAGTTTCCCTTTTTCCATCAACACCTTTCCTAAGCTCAAAAAAGCATCGACATTTTTCCGAGAGCGAGCAGTTAGTTCCTCGAACACTGCGATCGCTTCATCAAGTTTGTGTTGTTTAGTTAGCGCATCTCCCAACAGCAAGCGAGCCATATCATTGCTGTGTTGCCGCTCGATGCAGTTACGAAGAATTGCCTCTGCTTGTTCATAGTCTTTCTCTTGGTATAATTTCACTCCTCGATTAAAAAGATTTGAAGTAGCGATCGCTTTCCCCAGTAATACCGCAACTATACCCACAAGTACGCCGACAACAGCAATAGCAAGCCAATTTAACAGTGGAGAGGTTTCTGGCATTATTCCTAAGCTCAGTCTTAACTGGATGAGTTAAGTTATTATCAATATCTATGTTACTCCCTAGACATTATAATTATTCACTTTCACAATTTTCTGGTAGGTAATCATCATCCCAAGCTTGCTCTGTCGTAAACGGACACTCAACAGGAAATACTATTTTAGATTAACTTGTCTCAGCAGAAGCAAGCTTGACCGCATTCCTATAGCACTTATTAAAGACTTCTAGATCATAGTTCTTTAAACTAGGACTGCTCTCAAAAGCTTTATGCAAGCGATTGCGATGTTCTACTATTGTATAGTGCAAACTATTAGAACGTTTGTCTGATTGGTACTTCCATTTGAGCAAGTGCATTAATACCTTTTCTAGATTATTCTCTAGAGCATTCTTTTCACTCCTACCCAAAGTCTCTACTTCCTCAATCAGATTGTCCCAGTCTAAACTTTCAACATCGCGCTGGTGTAGTGCCTGTGATGTTTTGTCTATCCAGAGGTTGAAGTCGGTGTCGTATAGTGTATTAGCCATTATTGATACCTTAGTTTATTGATATATAATATCTGATTATTTGAGATTGATACCCTTGCCTTGACTGGTGTAACTGTAATATACTCTGAGCCAAAGCATGGAGTGGCAAATATTTTAGGAAAATCTGGAATGTAGTAAACTTCTCAATCGGTAGAGATAGACCAATAAAGGATCAATACTTTTTAAATGCTTACTACTGCTCTAGTAATCAAAAGAATTTAGTATTGCATAGAAACTAAACTACAGAATAGCTCTTTCTTACTATAGATGTCATATGATTTCGTATCGATACGAAATCACCAAGTACCCAAAGTACTCCAATTTCTTGCCGACTGTTTGCCGTTCCCATTTCCTGCTTTCTATGTCTGGCTTTCAGGTTACGGGTGCGGCAGGATTTGAACCTGCGACAGGCGGATTAGAAGTCCGCTACTCTATCCACTGAGTTACGCACCCAACAATCTCTATCCTACTCCAGGATTGTACCTGTACCGAGGCGAATGAAGCAATCGCAGCTAGTGATAGTTGAGCTGTTTCTGAAACTTCCTCGTCCTGTGCTACATTGGCTAGAGCCTTGCCACGGTTTTCCTCGCCTGTCACAGTTTTTACTAATTGGTTCATAGTGATATCAACGTAGTTACCTGTATGAATGCGACTCGGTATAAAGCACGATCACGAAGGAAATTTCGTTGAGATGGGAATGTGAAGCGGTGTTGTTTGACCTTGATGGCGTGCTAGTAGACTCTACCCTTCGTAGAGCGGCACTGGCGACCTGGGCGATGCAGCAAGGTTTAGATGTTGTGCAGAAGTTTGGAAAATCTCTCATGGTCGTCCTACTATCGATACAATTCGGATAGTAGCTCCTCACCTTAGTGCTGAGGCGGAGGCAGAAAAGTTAGATGCGCGTCAGGCTACTAACCTATCTGGCGTGAGGGAAGTGGCTGGGCAGCTTCTTTAGTGGCTTCGATGGCCTCGGATGCTTAGGTAGTGGTGACTTCAGGAAATCAGGTGATCGCAATGAATCGCTTCACCATGTGGGCTTACCCGTTCCCAAGGTTTTGGTTACGACTGATGATGTGACTCAGTACAAGCCTCATCCAGAAGGTTATCTCAAAGCAGCTCAACGGCTGTCGCTAGCACCAGAGCAATGCGTAGTGGTTGAGGAGCCCCGGTTGGGATTCAAGCAGCGCACGCAGCGGGAATGAAAGCGATCGCAGTGGCAATTACCCATGCAGCTACAGAGCTATTAGAGGCAGATCTCTGCGTACCCACTTTGGTGAATCTCTCGATTGAACCAATCCGCTTATCCAGCAGCGATCAAAGTTGCCTAGAAATTGTCGTGGCAGATGACTAGAGATCTCCTATGCAGAAGCGAGACTATTTGTCGCCTCTTGGGCGACTTGCTCCGCTTCATCATCGGCAAGCTGTTCTAAAAGGCTGCGAGCCTCTGCGCCTCCTATGCGGCTGAGGGCTTGTACAACTCGGGAACGTACCTGCCAATCGGGATCACTGACATAGGGACTAAGAAGAGAAACAGCTCTGGGATCGCTTAGTTCCCCGAACGAGCCGATTGCAGCAGTTTTAACAAGCGGGTTTTCCGAGGCAAGAGCATCTCTGAGTAATTCCAACCCGCGCGAATCACCCAATTCCCCCAAGGCGGCAATAATACTAAACTGCACCAGCCACTCTGAACTTTCCTGGTAAAGTCGTTGCATGTCCTCAAATGCATCAGAGAGTTTCAAAGCCCCAAGCGCATCCGCCGCTGCTGCCTGAACATCCGGTTCGGGGTCATTGAGTAAGCGATCGCGCAATAGCTGCAATGAGGTTTGTAGATCTTGATGACCTAAGCTATCCATGAGGCTAACGGCAGAATAGCGCACGCGAGCATTTTCATCACCAATTGCAGGCTGCACCATGTTAAATGCTGTCGCTGTCTCAAGCTGACGTAGCTGATTAACTCCACTCAGGCGCTCGCCAAAATCCTCTGAATTTAGCATTTTTTGAACTGACTCAGGCGTAGTACTCATAATTACTAATTACTGCTCCCCTATTCCCGTCGAGATGGTAAGCTTAATCATATCTGGCTACTTATTCTGTCACCATCGCCTGGACAATATCTCCACGGGTTAAAATACCAATCACTTGACCTTGTTCATCAACCACGGGCAGGCGGCGGATTTCTTTTTCATGCATCAAACGAGCAGCTTCTTTTAATGCTCGATCAGGCTCGACTGTGATGGGTTTTTCGCTCATTACTTCTTCAACCGTTTGCCCCAGGGCTTTATGGATTTCTTTCTCGTAACGGGCGGGGTTTTGCAGATAAATCACGCTGTCTAGAAGTATGATGTAGGGTGGGGGATCGACACCGGTTTCTTGCCACATCAAGTCACTTTCGGTGATGACACCGACGAGTTTTCCCTCTCCATCCACAACTGGCAAACCACTGATGCGCCGCTCTGCCAGAAGCTGAATTGCTTCCTTTATTGGTGTTTGGGGCTGCACCACAATCGGGTTGCTAGTCATGACATCGGCAACAGTTTTGGACATGTTTGTGAGGAATTTGGGTGCTTGTCACTGGCTTAATCTTAGCAGTCTTTTGTGGCGATAATTGATAGAAGTTGCAGCTTGAAAGTTGTTCGGCGTTCGCCGCAGGCGTTCTCGGTAGGAGTAGAGTAGCTGTTCCCGTAGGGTAGGTTAAAGGTTGCAGTTTATTCGAGTGAGGAGTAAAAACTTAATTCATAAAAAGGATAGCGATCGCGCCTGTTGTCTCTCCCGGAGGGAAGTTTGTCTCCAGATCGCCCAAGCTTTTCACAATCTCAGATAAACTAATCGTAGCAAACCCAACCGATAGTCCCGATGAAGCGGTTGCCCAATCCAGGCATGTTAATACCGCAATTCCTAGAAAACTGAGCCTACGGCTTGGCTCTCACTACTCTTACGGAGGTTATTATGGATGATAAATATATGTTGATGATTCCTGGACCGACACCGGTTCCAGAGCGAGTCTTACTTGCCCAGGCAAATCACCCCATCGGTCATCGCACCGCTGCATTTAGCGAAGTGATCGCTGAGGTAACTGAAAATCTCAACTGGCTACACCAGACCGAAAATAATGTTCTCACTTTGACAGCGAGTGGCACAGGCGCAATGGAAGCTGGGATTGTCAACTTCCTTAGCCCAGGCGATCACGTTTTGGTAGGCTGCAACGGAAAATTTAGCGATCGCTGGGCAGAGATGAGTGAAGCCTTCGGTCTTAATGTAGAAAGAATTACCGCTGAGTGGGGGCAACCCCTAGATCCAGAACAGTTCCGAGAAAAACTGGAAGCCGATACCAATAAACAAATCAAAGCAGCGATTGTTACTCACTCGGAAACTTCCACTGGGGTTCTCAATGACCTGGAAACGATCAACCGCCACGTGAAAAACCACGGGCAATGCCTGATTATAGTTGATGCAGTAACTAGCTTAGGGGCGCTCAATCTGCCCATTGATCGCTGGGGTCTGGATGTGGTGGCATCCGGCTCGCAAAAAGGCTACATGGTTCCCCCTGGGTTAGGTTTTGTTGCTGTGAGTGAAAAAGCTTGGGAAGCCTACGAAACTGCCAAACTTCCCCGCTATTATCTAGACTTGGGAATGTATCGCAAAGCCACCGAGAAAAACAGCACTCCCTTCACACCACCAATTAACTTAATGTTCGGTCTTCAGACTTCGCTGCGAATGATGCGAGCAGAAGGACTAGAGAACATTTTTGCGCGTCACCAGCGGGTAACGAAAGCAACTCGTGAAGCGATTAGGGCATTGGGCTTAAGCCTGCTTGCCCCAGATGACGCTGCTAGCACTGCCGTCACGGCAATTTCTTCAGAAAACGTGGAAGCCAATCGCATTCGCTCGGTGATGCAAAAGCAGTTCGATATTGAGCTAGCGGGGGGGCAAAATCAACTCAAAGGGAAGATTTTCCGTATTGGTCACTTAGGGTTTGTAAGCGATCGCGACTTACTGACTACAATTTCCTCCCTAGAACTAACCCTGCGAGAGTTAGGTCACGAAAGCATGACCCCAGGGGCAGGAGCCGCTGCGGCTTCGAGAGTGTTTGCCCAATCTTAAGCGATCGCGAATAAGGTGAGGGAGTGAGGAGGTGCAGAGGTGCCCAGGTGCTGAGGTGCTGAGGGGAAATAGTTTCCGAGTGTGGCGCGTCTCTCCTCTGCTCTCCGAGAGCTCCTCTGCTCTTTGTGTCCCCTTGTCCCTTGTCCCCCGCCCTCACGATTAGCGCCAATAAGGACGACCTTTCCAAAATACCCCCACGACTACCCCAACTACCATATTGAAGGATAACCTTACCAGTATAGCCGGGAGTGGCAGCAGGGACTTCAGCACGAGACCGACGATGAGACACAAAATTAGCGCCCATAGACTAGCCGTGTTAAGCATCGCTTGGGATTGCCAACGTTCGCAAATATAAACGCCTAATATCCCCACTCCGACAGCGGCAGCAACGGTAACAATTATCCCCAGAGGAGGGGATAATAGCGGTGATAGAGAGCTAGGCAAAGGATCTGATTGCGTCAAAATCCAGCTCAAAACGCCCTCGATCAGAATCACCAGCAAAGTCGTCAAACCGGCGACTTGCGATAGCGGTTTCCAGGGTTGTGATTTAAAGCGGCGTAGCGGGTCATTCATAACAATCGCAATACTAGAGTTAGGCGGAAACAATAACAGAGTAGGGTAAAAAGGCGAAAGGTAGATAGGAAAATTTGAAATTCCGAACTCCGAATTCCGAACTCTTCTGGTGTTAACCTGATCGAGTAAGGTGGGGGTGCCCGGAGGTAAACCAAAATGATCGATCCTGTATTTTGGCTCGGATTGTCAATTATGCTAGTCGCTCTCAGTCTAACGGCTGTTTTGATTGTCGCGCTCCCTGCCTTACAGGAACTAGCGAGGGCAGCTCGCAGTGCCGAAAAGCTCTTCGACACGCTCGGACGGGAATTTCCACCCACCCTAGAAGCGATTCGCTTAACAGGATTAGAAATTAGCGAACTCACCGACGAGATTAATGAAGGCGCTAAGGGTGCCTCAGGGATAGTCAAACAAGCCAATCAAAGCGTTAGCAGCACCAAGGAACAGGCGGAGAATGTCCAAGATAAGAGTCGAGGTGTCGTTGCTGGCGTTAAAGCGGCTTGGAAAACTTGGAATCGTCCTTCGGACAAGTCTCGCTCAATCGAGCGCATTCAAGCTTCTCAAAACAGAAATTTAGAACCTCGCGGCAGAACCAAACCACCCTTGAACCCGATCTCCACTGAGGGTCAGCCATATCAACAGAAGAACAAGAACAATCCCACTAAGCGCAGAACCAACCCGAACCGCAGCAACCCACCTCATAATCAGCAACAAGAGTGAGGAGTAAGGGTTGCAGGTATAAAGGTTATCCAAGTGAGGGGTGAGGAGTGAGGAGTTGGCTTGTTTGAGAGAAAATCTTATTCCTATTCCCAACTTTCTTACGCTCTCACGCTCTCACGCGCTCACTGCTTCCCCTGCTCCCCTGCTTGCCGTGTACCCGAGTCTCTGCGTCTGTCCAAGTTGTGGAAATTCCACTGAAGCAGAACATTAGCAGCAGGTCTGTCATAATCTTAGAATAAGGTCAACAAGTGTAAAGAAACACTTCGTTTTACACGAACTTGATCATTTACGTTACGAGCGCAATGCAGTATTGTCTTATGCGAAGACTCCTAGTTTCCCTAATAGCCTGTCTTCTCGCCTTGTCAGCCTGGGCAGTTTCCCCTCACTCAGCTTGGGGTTTTGACAAGCCAGAACTCCTGCCAGATACGCAGACACCTGTGATTGATTTAGCTGACTTCATCCCCTCTGTTCAGGAAGAGTCACTGGTAGAAGACCTAGAAAGTTTTGAGGCAGAAACAGGTTGGAAACTACGGGTGCTAACTCAGTACTATCAAACCCCAGGTCGGGCAGTGAAAGAGTTTTGGGGACTGGATGACAAAAGCATCCTGCTAGTAGCAGATTCGCGAGGAAATAATCTTCTAGCCTTTAATGTCGGTGATGATATTTATCAACTCCTGCCGCGTACTTTCTGGGTGGAGTTGCAAACTCGCTACGGCAACCTTTACTTTGTCGATGACAATGGCAAAAACAGCGCCATTATTCAATCAATAGAAACAATCAAAAACTGTCTGCGTGAGAGCGGGTGCTCCGTAGTTCCCGGACTACCGCGAGAGCAGTGGATTCTCACTCTGATTACCTCTGTGGTGGGGGGACTGGTACTTGGCTTTGCTGGTACTCCTCGGAAAGAGGGTCAAGCCTTTGCTTGGCAATGGGCACTGATTTTCTCGCCTCTGTGGGGCATTCTATTTATCGCCTTTGGGATTGGACCTGTAGTGACTCGCACCTCAGAGTGGCTACCTCTATTTCGTAACGTCTTAGGCTTTATGTTTGGCATTTTAGTGGCTTATCTCTTACCTATACTAAATCGATCGCCCAACTCAGAAGAAACTTAGTCATAGATTCCACGAAAACTTGAGGGACTGCAATTTTTGAGTTTTGAAATCCCAGTTGCCTCGTTGCCACTAGTTGATGCGTCCTTTAAATTTTTTTACTTTTCCACTTCTCCACCTTACTCCCTGCGGCTTTAAAGTGTGGAGGAGACACGACCGTAGCCTTTTGCAGAAGATGCCGATATGCACATAAGCGAAATTACTCATCCGAATCAGTTGCACGGTTTATCGATTCGTCAACTGGAGGCGATCGCCCGTCAAATTCGCGAAAAGCACTTACAAACCGTATCTACCAGCGGTGGTCACTTAGGTCCAGGCTTGGGCGTGGTAGAACTCACCCTCGCCCTCTACCAAACGCTCAATTTAGACCGAGACAAAGTGATCTGGGATGTGGGACATCAAGGTTATCCCCACAAAATGCTGACGGGACGGTATCACTACTTCCACACGCTTCGGCAAAAAGATGGCATTGCCGGATATCTCAATCGTAATGAAAGCAGCTTCGATCACTTCGGTGCAGGTCATGCTTCTACCAGTATTTCTGCCGGGTTAGGCATGGCACTGGCACGAGACGCGCAAGGGGAAGACTTTAAGGTGGCATCCGTCATTGGTGATGGGGCACTCACAGGCGGCATGGCACTAGAAGCAATTAACCATGCCGGACACCTGCCCAATACCAATATGCTGGTCATTCTTAATGATAACGAAATGTCGATTTCCCCGAATGTGGGGGCGATCTCTCGTTATCTCAACAAAGCGCGACTCTCTACGCCCGTCCAGTTCTTTTCGGATAACCTAGAAGAGCAGTTCAAGCAACTACCCTTTTTGGGTGAATCTTTCTCCCCAGACGTGGAAAGGGTTAAGGAGGGAATGAAGCGTCTCGCTGTCCCGAAGGTGGGTGCTGTGATTGAGGAACTCGGCTTTACTTACTTCGGACCGCTAGATGGGCATAACATCACAGAATTGCTCACCACTTTCCAACAAGCCCATCAAACGCCTGGTCCAGTCCTGGTGCATGTGGCAACAGTAAAAGGGAAGGGATACGAAATTGCAGAACAAGACAAGGTAAGCTACCACGCCCAAACTCCCTTCAATTTAGCAACAGGTAAAGCGACTCCCTCCAGCAAACCCAAACCACCTAAATACGCGAAAGTATTTGCCCATACCCTCACTAAACTTGCTGAGAATAACTCCAAAATCATCGGCATTACTGCTGCGATGGGAAGCGGGACAGGGTTAACTAAACTCCAAGAGAAACTTCCCAAGCAATACATTGATGTAGGCATTGCCGAACAGCACGCGATTACCCTCTCGGCAGGTTTGGCTTGCGAAAAGATGCGCCCGGTTGCAACCATTTACTCCACCTTCTTGCAACGCGCCTATGACCAAATTGTTCACGACGTTTGCATCCAAAACTTACCTGTTTTCTTCTGTCTGGATCGTGCCGGGATTGTCGGTGCGGATGGTCCCACTCACCAGGGGATGTACGACATGGCTTATCTGCGCTGTCTGCCCAATATGGTGCTAATGGCACCTAAAGATGAAGCGGAATTGCAACGCATGGTGGTGACAGGAGTGAACCACACAGATGGACCGATCGCAATGCGCTATCCGCGCGGCAACGGCTACGGCGTACCGCTGATGGAAGAAGGTTGGGAATCTCTGCCGATTGGTAAGGGGGAAATCCTGCGTAACGGCGATGATCTCTTGCTGACGGGTTATGGCGCAATGGTTTACCCAGCCATGCAAACTGCGGAAATTCTCAGCGAACACGGCATTGAAGCCACAGTTATTAATGCGCGTTTTGCCAAGCCTCTCGATACGGAATTGATTGCGCCTTTGGCAGAACAAATTGGTCGCGTCGTGACTTTAGAAGAAGGCTGTCTCATGGGTGGCTTTGGTTCAGCGGTAACAGAAGCGCTGATGGATCGCAATATCTTGGTTCCCCTCAAGCGCTTTGGTGTGCCGGATCGATTAGTCGAGCATGCGAAACCAGAGGAAGCTAAGGCAGATTTGGGATTAACCAGTTCCCAAATGGCTGAACAAATCCTTGAGGCTTTCTTCAGTCAGCAGAAGCAGCCATCTGCTGTGACTCAGTAGCTATTAATAAGTAGGGTGGGCAATAATGCTCGCCCTCAACGTTTTTACCGAACTTATCCTTTTTTTAGATTAATTAGCGGCGTGATACTCAAAAACCCCAATAGGAATTAATCCTCTCCTTTAACTTTTTCCTCGCTTTACCTATAGAACACCATTATCAATAGCAGCTATTAAACCAAAAATTGGAGCCCTCCAGGTTTTGGTATTGCTGTTGATGAATTATTGGCTTGATAAATTTATCCCCAGTACAGAAAGGGCGAGCCACCGGCTCGCCCCAACGCAGAGGAGTTACCTCAATTAAGCACTGAAGTATCTGGCGACGGGGTGATAAGCAACAATTGCTGTGGTGGATTGTTCGGGATGGAGCTGCTCGCTTTCGTCCATGTAGAGATTAATGCGATCGCCTTCTAACAATTCTAGCAATGTATACTGATCCTTCATGTCTGGACAAGCCGGATAGCCAAAACTATACCGAGAGCCACTATAGCGCTGCGCTAGCACATCCCGGATATTATCTGGTTCCTCACTGGAAAAGCCCAACTCCTTGCGAATTCGAGCGTGTACCCACTCAGCCAGCGCTTCTGCTGATTGCACTCCTAGCCCGTAGAAGTAGAGGTAATCCGTGTATTTGTCTGCTGCGAATAGCTCTTGCGCGTACTCGGTGGCATTCTTCCCCATCGTCACTGCCTGCATGGGAAAGACATCCACAATTCCCGAATCTTTGGGGGCATAGAAATCAGCGATACACTGGCGTTTCCCGGAGCGTTGACGGGGAAACTCAAAACTGGTGGTGGGATTTAAGTTTTCGGGAATTTTCCCCTCCTCTTGCATCACTGCGGGGTCATAGAGATGCAGCGTGTTACCTTCCGCATTACAGGGGAAGTAACCATAACTCGCTTGGGGATGCAGCAACTGTTCATCTTTAATGCGCTGCTTCCATTTCTCTAGAATCGGGTAAACCGTCTCTTCTAGAAAGGCGTTGTATTCCTCACGGGATTGGTCCTTGCGCTTGCGGAATTGCCACTGCCCAGCAATCAGCGCTTGCAAGTCCAGATACCAGAACATCTCATCCAAGGGAATGTCCTCTGGTGTGAGTACCTTCGTTCCCCAGAATGGCGGTGTAGGACGCTCCAAGTCTAGAGTGATTGCTTCTGAACGGCGGGTATCGGCAACTGGGGCAGGTTCCGGTTTCGACTCTTTAGATGTGCCTTCCTCGGAGACAGTCGCCGTAGCTGTGGATGCCTTACCATTGCCTTCTTCTGCGGTGGCTGCCTTTTTGCGGGAAGACTTCTTACCGTTAGAAGATTCCTCTGCCTCGTCTTCGGCAAACTCACCCTGGAATCCCTGGAAATCATCCCACTTACTCGCCGCCTTCGCAGGCATGAGCTTTTCCATAAAATTGAGGTCAGAGAAGGCATCCTTGCCGTAGACAACCTTACCCTTGTAGGTATCTTGGCAATTCCCGTAAACAAACTTGGGTGTCAAAGCCGCACCGCCTAAAATTACTGGCGTGCTAATTCCTTGCTCGTTGAATGTCTCCAAGTTTTCTTTCATGAACGCCGTAGACTTCACCAGCAGCCCACTCATGGCGATGCAGTCGGCATCGTGTTCTTGATAGGCAGCAATGATATTATCGACGGTCTGCTTAATGCCCAGGTTAATCACTCGATAACCGTTATTAGAGAGGATAATATCGACGAGGTTCTTGCCAATGTCGTGAACGTCGCCTTTAACAGTGGCAAGTACAAGTGTTCCTTTGGCGCTATCCCCCGCCTCTTCTTTTTCCATGTACTGCTCTAAGTAACCCACTGCCGCTTTCATAGTTTCAGCAGATTGCAGGACGAAGGGGAGTTGCATTTGCCCGGAACCAAACAACTCACCTACCACTTTCATGCCATCCAGCAAGAAGGTATTGACAATATCGAGGGGAGGATACGTTTCCATCGCTTTCTCGAGCAGGTCATTCAAGCCAATGCGCTCACCGTCGATGATATGCCGCTTCAGGCGCTCCTCAAGCGGTAAGTTTTCCATGTCGGAGGCATTGCTCTGTGCCTTCTTACCAGCGAACAGCTCAGTCAGTCTCGTTAAGGGGTCATACGTACAAATTCCCTCTTCGTTAAACTGGCGGCGGTCATAAATTAGGTCGCGGCAAACCTCCTGATGCTCCTGCTCAATCTTCATCAGGGGTAAGATTTTGCTGGCATGGACAATTGCTGCATCCATCCCTGCTTCGCAAGCATCGTGCAGGAACACGGAATTGAGTGCCACCCTCGCTGCGGAGTTCAAGCCAAAGGAAATATTAGAAACGCCGAGGATAATGTGGCAATCGGGCAGTTCTTCACGAATGCGCCGAATCGCTTCCATGGTTTCCTTACCGTTAACTCGGTCTTCCTCAATTCCGGTGGAAATGGGAAGCGCCAGGGTATCGAAAAAGAGTTCGTGGGCAGGAATCCCATACTCGGCAGCTTGGCGATGGGCACGCTGGGCAATTTCAAACTTCTTGTCTGCTGTCCGTGCCATCCCATCTTCGTCGATAGTGCCGACAAGGATACCCGCGCCGTATGTTTTCGCTAAATCTAATACCTCGAAGAAACGCTCTTCCCCATCCTCGTAGTTGGTGGAGTTGAGGATGCATTTCCCGCCGGCAACTTTCAGCCCCGCTTCCATCTTTTGCCAATCTGTGGAGTCGAGCATTAGGGGCAGCGTGACATTATTCACCAAGCGTGACACTAGCTCGTGCATATCCTTAGCGCCATCCCGCCCGACGTAATCGACGTTCACATCTAGCACATGGGACCCTTCTTTCACCTGGGATTTTGCCAGGGAGACAAGACCATCCCAGTCTTCCTCGTTCAGGAGGGTACGCATCTTTTTGGAACCGCTGGCATTGAGGCGCTCACCCACAATCAGGAAAGAGTTTTCCTGTTTGTAAGGTTGGGGAGTGTAGATAGATGCTGCTGAGGGTTCATAATAGGGATGACGCTCTTTCGGTTTCAGGTTCTGCGTCATATCCGCAAGCTGGGTAATGTGGTCGGAGCGCGTGCCGCAGCATCCCCCTACGAGTTGCACGCCCAAGTCTTCCACAAAGTGCATTAACTCCATGCGCAGTTCCGTCGGGGTTAGTTTGTAGTGTGCCTGACCACCGACGTTTTCTGGCAACCCCGCATTGGGAATACAGGACAGGATGAAGGGGGAATGCTCGGAGAGGTATTTGATATGTTCCTTCATCTTGTCTGGTCCCGTGGCACAGTTGAGACCAAGGATGTCAATCGGGTAGCGCTCTAGAATCGCCAGTGCAGCACTAATTTCTGTGCCCACTAGCATGGTTCCCATCACTTCAATCGTGACCGATACCATTAAGGGGATGCGTTCCCCTTTGCGTTGGAAAACTTGTTCAATCCCGTTCAGTGCCGCCTTGATTTGCAGCACGTCTTGACAGGTTTCTACGAGAAAGAAGTCCGCGCCGCCGTCGTACAGCCCTTCGGCTTGTTCGGCAAACGCATCTCGCATCGTGTCAAAGTCGATGTGTCCCAGGGTGGGTAGCTTAGTGGTTGGTCCCATCGAACCTGCGACAAACCGAGGTTTCTCTGGCGTGGAGTATTCTGCCGCGACTCGCTTTGCCAGTTGGGCAGCTTCCTTACTCAGGCTGTAAGCCTGGTCTGCCAAGTCGTACTCTGCTAGTACAGTGGAGGAGCTGCCAAAGGTATCCGTTTCCACTACATCCGAGCCGGCTTCAAAAAAGTCGCGATGCACTCTTTCAATCGCTTCCGGCTTCGAGCGCACTAAATACTCGTTGCATCCTTCGTACTTCGGGTCGCCAAAGTCTTCTGCGGAGAGGTCTAGCGCTTGGACAGATGTTCCCATTCCACCATCGAAGACTAGGACTGGGCGCTCTGGGCTTTGGAGGCGGGAAAGAAAAGGACTTTTCATAGGATAATCGAGTTTCTTGGTTAATTTTGTTTGATAATCGCCGATTTTAGTTTGTTGGCGTTAAACAGCTACTAGCTTCTAGTTTATAGGCTATTTTTCGCTGTTTTTGGGAAGTGTCTGTAGGGTGGTTCTTACTCTGAAGCTAAAAGCCTACTTTATGTTACTACATGGTCGGCATCGATGCTCTATTTAGGCTAAAATACTATGCCGCTTTTAGTCTAGTTGAGTGCCCTCTAACCAGAATAAAGGCGGGGAGAGTTCGTGTCTCCCTGTTTCAGCGCTGCTGTATACCCCAAAGAGGAGCTTTGATTTTTTTATCGGGTTCACGATTTGGTTCAGCTATACTTAACCTAGGAATGGGCGGGAGTGTGATCGCCTTCCGCTCCGGTGAGTTAATTTTGCAGGTGAATGAATCTCTCCGATGACGTGCGACAATACGCATCCGCAACTGAGCGCAACCGCGAACCCATTCTGGAAGTCCTCAAGGGCGTTTTGCCTGCCAAGGGCACAATTCTAGAAGTAGCCAGTGGGACAGGGGAACATGCAGTGTTTTTTGCCCCACGCCTTCGCCCGCGTTACTGGCTCCCCTCAGAAGCCAATCCGCAGTTGCGTGCCAGCATTACAGCATGGCAAGTCTACTTTCCCGCAGATAATCTCTATCCGCCCTTTAACCTAGATGTGCGTGCCCCGATTTGGTTCCCAGAAACGGGAAAGCTTCCTGAAGAGCTAAGTAAGTCTAATTTTACTCCCGCTTCGCTTACTGCGATTGTCAGTATCAATTTGATCCACATTGCCCCCTGGTCAGCTTGTTTGGGAGTCATGGCAGGGGCGGGTCATCTTCTGCCACCGGGTGGAATTCTCTATCTCTATGGACCATTTAAACAGGGTGGAGTGCATACTGCACAAAGTAATGCGGCGTTTGATGAGGCTTTACGCACTCAAAACCCCGAATGGGGGGTGCGTGACCTCGACGAGGTGACAGAAGTAGCGAGTCAACAAAATCTCACCTTGCTAGAAAGTATCGAGATGCCAGCAAATAATCTTTCGGTAGTTTTTCAGCATAACTAGTGATTAACCAAGAAGGTAGAAGGGCATTGCGGCAACAGAACGCGAAAGGTAGGAACGAAGAAAACAAGGTGGAAAAAATACTTTTGCCTTTAGCCTCTTGCCTTGGTAGTGTTATTTATGTAGTGAAAGTTGATCTATTCAATAGTAACCCCTATTATAATGGTGGATAAATAGAGTATTGCTCCTTCATATTTGAAACAATTTTTAGAAAATGAAAGACCTTTTCTCACCAAACGACAACATCTTTGTCTGAGGGTATTATTAAATCTTTCTATTTGAGAGGACACGGGCGCGGAAAAAAATCCGCGCCGCGACTTTCCGTAGTTGTTTGACTACTTTTTTGGTACTTGGATGATGCCTATTCGATGGAATAAATTGTTGATATGACTCCCATAAATCGGTATATAGTTTAGCATTATTCTGATACACTAGGGGAAGCGATGCGCGGAGCGCGTCATGCTTCACATATCGCCAAAATTCCTCGGCACTTTCCCGACTCTTATTTCCGAAATCAATTCCAGCAATGCGTGGAGTTTATTTCTCGAGAGCTAGCCACAAATAAACTGGGTTTTCTTTGGGATTAATAAATGACCAAATTTAGTCACATTCCAAATCTAAATCGATGCCTGTTTCTGGCCCAACTACCATTTGACAACAAATAGAGCAAAAAAATAACAAAACTTGGTAGCCAACTCATTGATACTCCCAAATAACGGGCGATGCCAATTTAAGAAATTCTTTCTAACAAAAGTTTTGAATGGTTTCTTTAACCTCAGAATAGATCAACTTATTTTGAGGGTTTTCAATAAACTGGCAACCGCAGATGTTTCTGGACTGCATTCTGGACCAGGGGAATGAAGCTGACTTCTGCGCTCAGTGCTGTGCTGGAATAATCTGGCACAGGAAGCGACCTAACTGGGGATTGCGAATCTTGATCGCTTCCAGCCACTGGCGCAACGGATGCAGTAGATCGAGTCGGTTATTTCTTTTAAATGAACATATCATGGATGGTTCGATCACCTTTTTTTTTAACTCCTTTACTGATTTAATAGGGTTGCCTCCATTGTTTTATGCCTTTTCCTAGAGCATTCCGGTAGTCGTGAAAAGATAATAATGAACGACTGCTGGTAGGGTTGGGCACTCTCTGAAACAACGCGCGTGCGGAGCTATTGCCGCGCGTAGCGCGAGAATCGCCAATCGTTATGCTGACTCATTTGTGAGGGGTTCTGGTCTATCGCCAGACCAATCCAGTTTTGGTTGCTTTTGGCTGCAACCAACGGCGATCATGCTGTTAGGAATGTTACTGTGCCCATGTGGCTCTAAAAACTAAATTTCCCCTAAGTCGCCAACTCCTGGGGCTGGCGGCTCCTGTGATCGCTCAGTCCTTCCTACAAACGCTGGTGGTTCTGGTTGACCGCATTATGCTAGGACATTACAGCACAGATGCCCTGGCTGCGATGCAAATTAATGGGGCGCTGCTGTGGTCAATTACCAGCATTATGTCGGCTTTTTCAGTTGGGGCTGTAGCTTTGGTGGGGCGAGGAGTGGGAGGTAGCGATCGCGCTTTTGCTGCTGCGACGACACGCGCTAGTCTAATCTTAGCCTTGGGGATTGGCATCCTCATCTCTGTTTTGGGTTTGCTGTTCCTAGATGCCATCCTCAGCTTATTTCCTATCGATGGAGCTGGCGTTCTAGCCGCTGCCCGTGCTTATCTCACCATTGTGCTACTCGCCATGCCGATGCGGATACTCACCCTCGCCGCCGCATCAATGTTGCAGGCAGCAGGCAACACTAGCACACCGTTTTTAGTAGCGTTGGTTGCCAATGGGGTGAACATTGGGGTTAACTACTGCCTAATTTTTGGCAACTTGGGAGCGCCTGCTTTAGGCATCCGAGGGGCAGCTATAGGCAGCGTCACAGCAATGACAATTAACGCGATTGTTCTGCTTACGCTTTTATCGCGCCCCCAAGGCATTCTCACCTTATGGGGACGAGGAGGCGAACGAGATGCCCTGAAGCGGTTGCTGCGCGTTTCTGCCCCTGCTTTGGGCGAGCGGCTAGTTCAGCACGTAGGATTTTTGGGATTTGTCTTTCTAATTAGCTCCCTGGGTAGCATTGCGATGGCAGCCAATCAAGCTCTAGACAGCATTGAATCGATTTGCTATCTCTCCGCCAATGGGTTGGGGGTTGCCGCCGCTGCAATTGTCTCCCAAAGCCTGGGGGCAAATCGTCCCCAACAAGCTTTTGCTGGGGCAAAAATTGCCACACTTTTCGGGGTAGGATTGTTGGGATTTTTTGCTTGCTGGTTTTTACTGATTCCTGCCCAGTTGTTGAGTGTTTTTACCCAAAATCCTGATATTATCCGCACAGGCGTACCTTGTCTCTACGTTGCGGCGGCTGCTCAACCGTTTATGGCAGCGAGCATTGTTCTTGGTAACGCGCTGCGCGGTGCGGGTGATACGCAAACGGCATTTTATGTTGCTTTGGCGGGTTGGCTAATTGTTCGCCTTAGTGCCACCTATGTCTTCGCGTTTGTCCTCGATTTAGGATTGGTGGGTGTCTGGATCGGTTCTACCTGCGATTGGGCGATTCGTTGTCTTGTGTTAGTGCTGGTGTTTTTGCGGGGAGAATGGCGCAAAGTTGTGGTGTGATTTTTATGCACTTAGAGCGTGGGGTTAATGAACCGCAAAGGTGCAGAGGGCGCGAGTGTTTTGCCTGAATGCTAGTTGAGTTCAATTCTTTCTCTGTGCAGGCTACAAGTGAGTTGGTGCAAGATGGGAGTCTCACTTGTAAGCTAGTAAGCTGTAACCGTTGAAATTACAATGAATGAGTCAAATTTCTCCTTCTCGTGCCAAACATCTCTTTCAGGAGCCTTTTTCCTGGCTCTATAGCCTCTGGAAGTTTTCCCGCCCTCATACGGTTATTGGTACGACGCTGAGTGTTTGGGCGTTGTATTTAATTGCTCTAGTTATAACTGATAGCAGCGTCACGGTAGGGAGTTTGGGGCATTGGCTGGGTGCCTGGATTGCCTGTCTGTGCGGCAATATCTATATTGTGGGGCTAAATCAGCTTGAAGATGTTTCGATTGACGAAGTAAATAAACCCGATTTGCCGGTGGCTGCGGGTGAATTTTCCCTGCGACAAGGGCAATGGATTGTCGGGATTACTGGAATACTGGCACTGCTGTTAGCAGCAGGGTTGGGAGGTTGGTTGCTAGCAACGGTGGGAGTAAGTTTGGCGATTGGTACAGCCTATTCTATACCGCCAGTGCGACTGAAGCGATTTCCTTTCTGGGCGGCGTTGTGTATTTTTACGGTTCGGGGGACAATTGTTAATCTGGGGCTATTTTTGCACTTTAGTCAGAAGTTAACGGGAACTGAGTTTCTGCCCCCTGCAATTTGGGCGCTGACGCTGTTTATTCTGGTGTTTACGGTGGCGATCGCCATTTTCAAAGATGTCCCCGACACCGCAGGAGACAAGCAGTACAACATCAGCACTTTCACGCTGTTGTTAGGAAAGCCAGCAGTGTTTAATCTTGCCCGCTGGGTGGTTAGTATTTGTTATTTGGGGATGATTATTGCCGGGATAGTTTGGCTGCCTGCGGTAAATCCTCTGTTTGTCGGCATCACCCATTTCGGATTACTAGGCTTACTTTGGTGGCGATCTCAGCAGGTGGATTTGCAAGAAAAGGTTGCGATCACGCAGTTTTATCAATTTATCTGGAAGCTCTTTTTCCTAGAGTACATCCTTTTCCCAATCGCCTGTGCGCCAGCCTAGAGGAATTTATACAAACCCTATTTGACACTGCAACATAAGCCCGTGACGAGATTTGAACTCGTGACCTCACCCTTACCAAGGGTGTGCTCTACCGCTGAGCTACACGGGCGGTTTGAAGTCAAACCAAAAAAAATTTTTGACTCAAATTGTGGTGGGTCGAGCAGGATTCGAACCTGCGTAGGCGTAAGCCAGCGGATTTACAGTCCGCCTCCATTAACCACTCGGACATCGACCCGTTAATTGCGCAGTTACTTATAGTAACACTATCTTTAGCAGAGTTCAACTTCCGTAAGGGCGAAGACTGGATTACTTTGGTACTCTCCCTTTCCCATTAACCTTTACCCCACGCGCATTGCATTTAACCCAAAAAGCAAAGATGCGTGCCACCGATCTAGTTACGTCTCTGAGGTGGCGCGTCGTTCGAGCTAGCGACCTCGCTGGCACTGGCTGCCGGACGAGGGAAATCGCTCTCATCGTAAATTTCTCCTACTAACTCTTCGAGAATGTCCTCCAAAGTTACCAAGCCCACGGTTCCCCCATACTCATCGACAACAATTGCCATATGCAAGCGTTGCTGGAGCATTTCCCTAAGCATATTGGCAACTCGCTTAGTTTCTGGAAAGTAAACAGGCGGATCCATCACTTCTGTCACTGAAGTTTGGGAGCGAGCCTCTTTTGGCAAAGAGTGAAGCTGCTGTAGTGCTTGCTTGAAGTGAACAATTCCGACAATTTGATCTTTCGACTCTTCTTGAATGGGAATGCGCGAATATCCAGTTTCTAGACAAAGACTGATTAGGTCCTGCAAAGTCACCTCCTGGGAAACGGTTCGCATTTCAATCCGAGGTTTGACTACATCTTTAGCCATGAGTTGGTCTAGCATCAAGGCTTTGTTAAGAAGCTGGTGTTTGTACAAATCCAACTGACCCTTACCGCCCAAAAGCTCAATCATTAACTGGAGTTCTGTTAAAGATTCTCCTTGCTGAGAGTTTTTTCCCGATTTTCCCTGAAATAGGCGAATTGTTCTTTGAGTAACTGTCTCAAACAGATCAATTAGCCCAAACCACGACATAACTTTAGAAAGCCAATAGATGGGGCGAACTACCAGCATAAAACTGGACAGGACATTATTAATCGCTACGGATTTGGGAGTAATTTCGCCAAAAATGAGAACCAGCACAGTCACAACAGCGGTGGCAACTCCCAGTCCAGCGTTGCCTAGCCAAATGGCGAATAAGTTGCTGGTGAGAATGGCTAAAAAATTATTGACTAGGTTGTTTCCTAGCAAGATGGTGGTGATAAACCGGGTGCGGTTTTCTAGCACCAACCTAAAGATCCCCTTGGGATCTCCCCGTTCTTTAATTACTGACCTCAGCTTGAGGTTATCGAAGCCAGTAATGGCAGTTTCTGAGCCAGAAAAAAAACCGGAGAGAAAAAGCATCACTACCACAAAAGCTATATCGAGCCATATCTCTCCTAGAAGGGGACGGGATTCAGAAACAGCAAGCAGGTGAAACTCTACTGGTAGCAAAATTACTCTTAAATAGAGGGCTTGGGAAAAAAAGAAAGGGGGGAACCAGATGCCGCTGATTAATAGTTTTCCGATTTAACAAATTAGTGGGAAAAACACAGTAAATAGACGGCAAATCTGACTTGATTAAAAACCAATTCTCTAGACTAATACTTAAGATCAGGACTTAGGTGAGTAAGCGGTTGCTAGTCCATCGCATAGGCGAATTGAAAAGCCCACCAGATTAAAAAGGCAATGCCACCGAAAACCAATGCTGCCGATATGGTGACAATAATCGGTTTGTCGGCATTATCAAATTTCATGATGCCACGATTTAAATTTGACATGGTGTTTGATTTCATCCTCCTTAGGGGGGAACACTGCAATCAGGGTGGAATGGACAATTCCAGGTGAGCTAACACTAGTTTGCCACATCCAACTAAATTCACAATTGAGATTAATAGTTCCCGCTAAACACTCGCTCGGCTGGTCCTGTCATGTAAACTCGTTGATTGGCTGGCGACCATTGAATTTTTAAGCAACCGCCGGGAAGTTCTACTGTGCAGGTGCGATCACATCTCCCGCTCAGAACACCAGCAACGGCAGAGGCGCAGGCTCCCGTCCCACAAGCAAGCGTTATTCCCGCCCCTCTTTCCCAGACTCGCATTTTTATATAATCGGTTTGCACGAGTTGAATAAATTCTGTGTTGGTACTTTTGGGAAAAGCAGGATGATGCTCAAACTGAGGACCAATGGTTTCTAGCGCGATCGCATCGGCATCTTCAACAAAGGTGATGCAGTGAGGATTCCCCATACTAACGGCAGTAACTTCCCAGGATTGTCCCGCCACTTCTAGAGGCTGATTGATGACTTTTTCGGTGGGAGAGCCAAGAGTGGTAGGAATTTCAGCAGCAGCGAGGTGCGGCATTCCCATATCGACAGTGACTGCTCTCTCACCTGCAAGTTGCGGGGTCATTACGCCAGCCTGGGTATGAATATTGTAGGCGTGGCTTGGTGGTTGGGAAGTCTCTAAGTCACTGAGAAACTGTGCTAGACAGCGGATGCCATTACCGCACATCTCCGGTTCGGAACCATCCGAGTTATAGATTCGCATGGCGTAGTCCGTGCCATCTTGTCCTGGGAGAGCAAAAATGACCCCATCAGCACCAATACCAAAATGGCGATCACACATCTGCATGGCTTGCTCTGGTGTGAGCACGGGTTGGGGCTGCTGGCGATTATCAATCAAAATAAAGTCGTTGCCCAGTCCGTGATATTTCGTAAATTCCATTCCCATGTATAAGCGCTGCTCCACTCGCTAATATGTCATGATAATTGTGGGCAAGATGCCCGCGCTACAGGTGTGCGCTCAAGATAGGATTATGGCTGAATTAGACACGGGTTTGCCCAGCATTCGCCAACTTCAAAGTTTTATTAAACACCAGCAAGAAATTGAGCTGAAATTGCTCACGGATGACCTTTTAGTGGGCAAGATTCTCTGGCAGGATGAAAACTGCCTCTGTCTAGTAGACCACTACGACCACAACACCATTATCTGGCGTCAGGCACTCGTTTATATTAAGACTAAACCATGAAGTAGGTAAGCAGGGGGATCAGGGGAGCGGAGGGGCTCTAGGAGCAGGGGAGGCAGGGGAAGCAACCTGTAACCTGCAACCCTTATCCTTCACCTTGAGAGACAGCAATCTCCGACTCTGGTGCAATCCACTGCCGCAGTTGATGAAGTTGCTGCGAGCCGCCACATAAGAGGAGGCGATCGCCTGCCTTAATTTGAGCTTGACCATCGGGAAAGCTGATATACCTACCATCGCGGCGAATGGCTTGTATCTGGACACCGTAGTTCCGTCGCCAATGGAGCTGGGCAAGGGTTTGTTCGGCAGCGGGACTACTTTCTGGAACTAGCAACCACTGGCAGGGGGTGCTGGCTTCGGGAATGCTCATTTCTCCTTGGGCAAGTTGTTTGAATGCGGCTAGTTCCTCTGGTTCTCCCACAATCAAGAGGCGATCACCGCTGCAACATTTCACCTGACCATTGGGATAATTGATCTCCTCGCCCCCTCTCCGGCGAATTGCCACCACGCTAGCGCCAGTCAGGCGACGAATGTTCGCTTCTTCTAAAGTCATTTCCGTCAGTGGTGTTTCCTCTGGCAAGGTGTACCATTGACTATTCATCTCATTCGCAGCAATTTGTAGCTCCCGCGAAACTTGAAGCTGCTGTTGCTCTGGGCGCAAATCCAAATAGTGGGAATTGCGGATTTTCTCCTTATCCTGTTGAATCATACCCACGGGTAGCCCTCTGCCTGCTAACAGATGGGCTGCCAACTCCAAACTTGCCTCAAATTCTGGCTGTACAACCTCTCTTGCTCCCAGTTGGTAGAGTAATTCAATCTCGCGATTTTTGTGCGCCAGAACCACCACATCTAGCACCGGGTTGAGTTCGAGCGATCGCTTCAGACACAAGCGAGTGCTCATGGAGTCAGGCAGAGCAACCACCATAGACTGCGCCTGCTCCACTCCTGCTTTTTCCAGGACGTGCAAACTTGCAGAATTACCATAAACATAAGCAATCCCCGCTTCTCGCAATTGTTGGATATTCGCTTCTGAGTGGTCGATCACCACAACTGGGGCGTTATTTTCCTGCATGAAGCGCACTAGCTCACCCCCTACCCCTCTATATCCAGAAATAACGATGTGATCCCGTAGGGAGGGCTCAGTGACTAGTTCTGGTGAAACCTCGGCTGGATCTAGAAGTCGCTTCAGGAGTGACCATTTCTCTGCCCAGATTAACAACCGGGGCACTAACTGCATGACAAAGGGTGTCACCACTAGAGTTAATGCTGTTGTTCCCAGAATCAACAGGTAAACCTGCCGAGACACCAATCCCAGTGCTTGTCCTTCACTTGCCAGCACAAACGAAAATTCCCCAATCTGAGCTAATCCCAAACCAATAGTGATCGCCGTTCTCCAGGAGTAGCCAAACAAGCGCACCAATGGGGTGAAAATCAAAGACTTGCCAATAATGACTAGACAAACCAACCCGAGAATTAATTCCAGGTTTTGCCAGAGAAAAACCGGGTCGATCAGCATCCCAATCGCGGCAAAAAACAGTGCCGCAAACACATCCCGCAGCGGCTCCACATAGCTCAGAGTTTGGTCAGCATACTCCGCCTCAGAAATCATCAATCCGGCGACAAATGCCCCCATCTCGATGGAAAGCCCTAGTTGGTCTGTCAGCACTGCGATCACCAAGCATAAAACCACCACGCCGAGCAGAAATAGCTCCTGACTCTCTGTTTTCGCGAGGACCCGCAACAAAGAGGGAATGAGCCAAATTCCTGCTGCCACCGCAGCCGCAGCAAATAAACCAATCTTGAGTAGGGCGAAACCGAGGGCAAAACCAATGCTTGAGCTTGATTGATTGAGCGCTGGTAACACTGCCAGCATTAAGCCCAGGGCGAGGTCTTGCACTACCAGAATGCCTAGCATTACTTGCCCGTAGGAGGCATCTATTTCATTGCGCTCCATTAGGGACTTGAGGACGACTGCCGTGGAAGATAAAGACAGAATTCCCCCCAAAAAAACTCCCTGGGCTGGTGAGTTTACCCAACCTACCCCAATTGACACCACTGCGGTAACTAGAATAGTGAGGGCAATTTGTAGCCCTCCTCCTCCGAGAGCGATCGCCTGGACTTTTTTTAGTTCTGCTAGGGAAAACTCCACCCCCAGCGCAAACAATAAAAATGCCACCCCGAACTGAGCGAGCGTTTCGATTTGCACCAGTTCCTTAACCAAACCCAAACCTGCTGGTCCAATGATCATGCCTCCCAACAGGTAGCCTAGCAGTGCTGGTTGGCGACAGAGAACTGCCAATAGCCCGCCTGTAGCAGCAGCTACTAGGACAGATACCAAATCGATAATTAGTCTAAAGTCTTCTTGCACTTGCTCAAAAATTGACTATAGCGGTTTGCAGTCGGAGAGAGTAGATCTAGTTCCGCGTTCAGCACTGAGAGTCGATTCGGTATAGTTCCACTCACTGGAAAACGGCTATAAACTCTCATCTATCAGAATAAAGATGTTTTCTACCGCCGCGATTGTGCCGTGGGATACCAATGGAGAGTAAATGGATTGGAAACATGCCAGCGAGAGTGATATTCTATACCCTAGCTTCGATGTCGAGCTAGCAACTTGCCATTTCTAAGCGGTGGACATGAGGGCTTTTTTGCTAGCTAGCTTGGTTGAAAACTAATCTACTTTTAAATTCGTAGATGGGAGATAGATGTCTAGGTTTTTGATCAACTCTCTGCTTCCATTTTTATCTCGCCCGGAAGCCAAAAAAAAGAGTGAGTCACTTATCTTTGAGACTCAACCGATTTTAGGAAGGCATTGGGGGCGAAAATCCCCTGCTGCCCGATGGTGGAAACGGTTGGGCATTAACGGGGTTTTGAGCTTGGGAATTGCTGCGGGGGTAATGGCGTGGGCGGCTCCGGTGCGAGCTTTGCAGGTACGTATCACCCCGGAAGATCCCCAATTAGGAGATACCCTATCCGTAGTCATCGAAACCGACTCGGAGGGGGTAGAGCCCACGGTTTCTCGTCCTGGCTCTGAGCAAAGCTATCCTGTGTTTGCCAAAGGTTCAAATCGCTACCGCGCTTTCGTGCCTACTACGCCTCTAAACGAGCCAGGAAGGGTGAAACTGCGCATTCAAGGTGAGGATGAGGTGAGAAACCTAGCGGTGTGGCTGCGCGATCGCAGCTTCCCTACCCAACGCATCTCGCTCTCTGGCGACAGCCTCGAAGCGACGCAATTGGAACTAGATCGCATTGCCGAGTTCAAAGAGATTGTCACTCCCAAAAAATTATGGGATGGAAAATTCGTGCGTCCCAATCCAGCTCAAGTCTCGACAGTCTTTGGTGTCCGCCGCTACTACAATGGTGAATTTGCCAAGGATTATTATCATAGCGGTGTCGACTATGCTGCCAATGCAGGAGCGCCCGTGGTTGCTCCGGCGACAGGACGAGTAAAACTGGTGGGACGGGAAAAGTCAGGATTTCGGGTTCACGGCAATACAGTGGGAATTGACCACGGTCAAGGGGTACTGAGTATCTTGTTACACCTTGACAAAATCAAAGTGGAGGACGGGGAATTAGTCGAAGCTGGAGAAAAAATCGGTACAGTGGGGTCTACGGGTGCCTCGACAGGCCCGCATTTGCACTGGGGATTGTACGTTAACGGAGTCGCTGTTGACCCGGTTCCCTGGCGATTTCAAGGGATTAATTGATAGGTGATGAAGTCATGGTTCGCTACCGGTGTGCTTGACTTATAGTGATGGGTCCCCGTGTAGGGGACAATAACCTGTACCTTTGAAATGCCTAAATTTTGCGTTCCAGCGATTCCTTCGGGCTGCGCGTAGGTTTTGAACTTTGAATTGTTTGATCACTACCCTCTAATTTTGAACTATGGATATTAAACAAGTTCTCGAACAAGCTCTGCAAGAGGGTTATTTAACACCGAAGATGGAAGCAGAAGTGGGCAAAATCTGCGATGTAGCTTCGGAGCTATCAGCAGAAGAGTATCTAGCTCTTGATCACCTGATGGAGGCACTACTGAACGGAGAAGTGGTGGTAGTGTCCCGCAAACAGTTTATTAACGTTATGGAAGAGTTGGTACTGAGCGAAGCGATCACTCGGGTTGCTGAGATTCAAGCGACTAGTGATCGCTCTCTCGATGTAGGCGAGCTAACTGCTTACGCCTTGAATCGATTGCCCCCTCTCTATGCCACCACTGAAGAGGGCGCTAACTACCAGCGTCAGCGAGCTACTCAAGAACTCCAGGAATTAATCAGCCAACAGGTCAACCAAGCGATCGCCCACCACCTCGACCAACCTGACTTTTTCCCAGAACGACAGGCGCTGAGGTCAAATTCGGGCAATGAATTGATCAAGCAAATCAGTGCCTTACTCCAATCCTACGCGCCTCACTACGAGTCAACCTCGACTCAACAATAGTTGAGATGCGAGTCATGAATAAGGCGGAAGGAGAGAAGGTAGAAGTAAGGGTGGTTTAAGAAACTTCTTCCATCTGCCCTCTTCCATCTGCCTTATTTAGACCCTCCTGCCGATCTTCGGCGGAGGTTCCTTGGTTAAGTTTTAAGCGCCTGCGGTGGCTCCAGAGGGCTGCTTGAGTGACTCTTTTAGCAGTTCTGCCTTATCTGTGCGCTCCCAAGGGAGGTCGAGATCCGGTCGCCCGAAGTGACCATAGGCTGCTGTTTCTTGATAGAGGCGACCATTTTGTTCTGCCGGGAGACGCTGCAAATTGAACGCCTGGAGAATTCCCGCAGGACGCAGTTCAAAGTGCTGCTGCACCAACTCCAAAAGACGCTCTTCGTTCACTTTGCCAGTCCCGAAGGTGTCTACCAGGATGCTGACCGGTCGAGCCACACCGATGGCGTAACTCAATTGCACTTCACATTTATCCGCCAATCCGGCGGCTACGATGTTTTTAGCGACATAGCGAGACGCATAAGCGGCACTTCGGTCCACCTTTGTGGGATCTTTGCCCGAAAAAGCCCCGCCGCCATGACGAGAGTAGCCACCGTAGGTATCAACAATGATTTTGCGACCTGTCAGACCGGAATCGCCTTGAGGACCACCGACAACAAATTTACCGGTGGGATTGACAAGATAGCGAGTGCGGTCATCAGGCTTGACATCAATGTCAGCGAAAACTGGTTTAACTACAGCTTCCCAGAGGTCTTGTTTAATTTTGGCGTGAACCGTAGCTTCGTCCGTATTCCCGTCGATAGAGGGATCGTGCTGGGTTGAAAGCAGAATCGTATCGATGCCGACAGGCTTGCCTTCTTCATAGATTACCGTAATCTGGCTCTTGCCATCAGGACGCAGGTAAGGCAACTCTCCTGTTTTCCGCACTGCTGCCAGACGGCGAGTCGCCCGATGTGCCAAACTAATTGGCATGGGCATTAATTCCGGGGTTTCGTTGCAGGCAAAGCCAAACATCAAACCTTGGTCGCCTGCGCCAATTGTGTCTAATTCATCCCCGCTTAATTGTTGGCGACTTTCGTGAGCGCTAGAGACACCTTGAGAAATATCGGGAGACTGCTTATCGACGGCAGTTAAAACCGAACAGCTATTGGCAGAGAAGCCGTTGTCTGCGTCTGTATAGCCAATTTCGGTTAGTTTGTTGCGTACTAAATCAACGAAGTTGATTTGAGCTTTAGAGGTGATTTCTCCGGTAAGAAGAACTAAGCCAGTATTGACAACAACTTCTGCGGCGACGCGGCTTTGATCGTCTTCGCTCAACAGAGCATCAAGAATTGTGTCGGAAATTTGATCACAGATTTTATCTGGATGACCTTCGGTAACAGATTCGGAACTGAATAGATACTTGCGAGACAAGGTTGGTTAGTCCTCCTGGAATGATTATGCTTGACGGCGGTAAATAGAAGCGCTATAACCGCCGTCTATATTTTTTTGTCCTACTTCATCGCACAGAATGCAATTATACTAGGATTGGTTCCCTAATTGGGGAATTGATTTGAGGAGTCAATTTTTTACAGTTGCCAGATACAGTCAAATAACAGAGCGCTTCTCTTTTCTTCCCTTCCCTAATGAACTTCCCATGCTTAGTTACGCTGGGAGGATGTGAATTTCGTCTAGTTGGGAGATCACCACGTCTGCTTTTTCTAGGTTAGCAGCAGTAGCTCCCCAACTAATGCCCATTGTCCCAGCAGCGCCGGCCTGTTGCGCCATCTCAATATCCCCGGCTGAGTCTCCTACCATTAGGGTAAAGGCGGGGTCAACTCCCAAAGCTTGGCAAGTTTGGACAAATAGAGCAGGATCGGGTTTAGTTTGTTCTTGTTCCACCCCCATAGAGAGTTGAATGTAGTCGCCGAGTTGATGCCTCTCCACAAAGGCTTTTACCCCTTCTGTCGAGTCAGCCGAAAGAATTGCCAGTTTTAGTCCCGCATCCTGGAGAAACTTTAATACTTCCAGACTTCCCGCAAACAAGGGTGAAGTTTCGGCAATTTTTTGAAAATGTTGGTCAACTTCGTCAAATGCTGCTTTGGCGATCACGGTGGCGTCAAACCAGCTTCGTCCTGTCTCAGCGACGTATGCGGCGGCAGCAATTTCATTCTCCCGGCGACTGCCTACCGCCATTAACCCAGTGGGATCGAGGGTATTCTCGGCAATACCAAACGCCATCAGCAATGGATCTCCCACCCCTGGAACCTTAGCATCGATTAGGCGCGATCGCTGTTGCCCTACTGTCAGCAAAAAGGTTTGCGAATCCTCGAGTGTGCCGTCTTTGTCAAAAATAAGAGCTTCGATGTTGGCAAAAGTCTTATCCCGACAGCCAATCGTTGCCAAGGGTTCCTCCTCTAATGTCGCAGCCCAAAAAAAAGAGGGAAATTCCCTCTTTGATATATAGTTGCATGTTTGCAAAAATGCAAGCCGCCCGTCGTTTGCCTATTCTTCCACAGCAGAGATGGGTTCCTCTTCCTGTGGCTGGGAGCTGACTTCCGTTTGCTCGAAATCGCGCTGCATTCCTTCCTGAAGCTCGGTACCACTTGCCTTTGCTTCCGCTTCTTCCCGAAGTTTCTGGCGATACTTCTCAGCCATTTCTTCAGCTCTCTCGAAGACAACTTCCCGGTTCCTGAGCATGTCGCCGGCTTCTGGTTCCAGTTGCTTGGTGGAGAGAGAAATTCTGCCCTTTTCCGCATCTAGGTCAATAATCATGACCTTCAACTCATCGTTGATGTTGAAAACACTGTGAGGGGTATCAATGTGGTCATGGGAAATTTCGGAGATGTGCAACAATCCGCTAACACCGCCAATGTCGATAAAGGCACCGTAAGGCTTGATTCCCCGTACCGAACCAACGACCACTTCGCCCACTTTCAAGCCGCTCATCTTGCGCTCGACTAAAGCACGACGATGACTCAAAACCAAGCGATTGCGCTCTTCATCTACCTCCAGGAATTTGAGCGGCAACTCTTGAGCAACTAAATCCTCTTTGGGTTGGCGGGTACTAATGTGAGAGCCTGGAATAAAGCCTCGTAATCCCTCAATGCGTACTAGCGCACCTCCTCGGTTCGTCGCAAAGACTTCTGAGCGGACTGTCGCATCTTCGGTTTGTAGCTGACGTACTCTCTCCCAAGCTCGCATATACTCAATGCGGCGAATGGAAAGGGTGAGCTGTCCGTCTTCATTCTCGTCAGTCAGAATGAAAAACTCCCGCGTTTCATTTGGCTGTAAGACCTCGTCCGGGTTATCTACCCGGTTAATCGACATTTCCTGAACCGGTATGTAGGCAGCAGTTTTAGCACCAATGTCGATGAGAGCGCCCCTGGGTTCCATGCTGAAAACCGTTCCGGGGACGGTATCACCAGGGCTGAAGTGATAGTCGTACTTGTCGAGAAGGGCGGCAAAATCTTCGTGAGTAAAGCCAATATCTTGATTAGCGGTGGGTTTCTGACTGACCATGTGGTTGCGTTTCCTAGTCGTTGTCTCCGTAGTTGCTATTTTTCGATTGACGATGTACTTTCATTGGCTGCACGCAGCCTACACCAACCAATAGTAGAGCTTGTTTCTCTACAAGTGATAGAGTTTTGAAGCTGTCCGATAAGTTAACCTAACAAGTATAAGCTTTTAGGTAGTCGAATTTAATAACCATGCTAGGGTTGAGTTGCCGGTACGCCTCGAGTCTTGTTAAGTTTAGCGTCTCTACGATTTTTCAGTTGTACTACTTGGGAGAGTTAATCTCTCTTTCAAGAAGACACAACTGGCAAGTTAGATCTTAGCTCAGAAGTTCTAGTTTTTTGGTTCGCTGGCTGAGAGAGGAATCAGCTTCGCCAACCAAGCTGCTTTCAAGAACGGGTCACAATTGAGGAAGAATTGTCCTGCTCTACTGCTTTTGGCGAGGAGGGATGCCAACTACTGGGAGGAGCAAGAGGGGGAACTTCATTCTGGAGATTGTCGAGGGTTTCAACAAAGTCCTTAATGCCCTGAAATTGACGGTAGACTGAAGCAAAGCGAACGTAAGCAACTTCGTTTTCGCAGCGTAGGTATCTTAGGATTAATTCCCCTAGTTCCTGGGAAGTTACTTCTTGCTCACAACGTTGTTGTAGTTGAGCTTCAACCTCATCAACTAAAGCTTCTAGATGCCCATGCGGAATACCTGTTTTTTCACAGGCACGCACGACTCCCCGAAGTAGCTTGGAGCGGTCAAAAGATTCCCGGTTGCCATCCCGTTTGATTACCGTGATGGGGACAAATTCTATCCGTTCATAAGTAGTAAAGCGATGTTTGCACCGCAGACACTCTCGGCGTCGTCGTACGCTCTGTCCTCCTTCGGTAGAACGGGATTCGAGAACGCGACTGTCGGTATGCTGACAAGATGAACATTGCATGGTGAAACTCCTGTGAAAGCTCGATGAATCTAGGAACTGTTTTCGGCGCTCTCGCACAGGAAAGCTCAATTGCCTGGAATATAAAAATCTGAGCCGCATTCGGTTGCCTCCTAACTTTTAGCCAAGCAGCAGACAACGATTTACGGCTCATAACCTTCAAAAGGTCTATCAAGTCTAGAGTCCCCCTATCCCTAAAAACCAGGATAGGCACTCTCAGCAGGTTCTGTGGCGTTCGCAATAATCTTTATTTGTTGATTCGCGGTGGCTCCCGAAAAGCGACTGCAAAAAAGAGAACCCCAATTGCACAGGCGAGAATAAAGATGTAAGCAACGCTTTCCATGTCAAAAATCCTGATTGCTTCACGATCTAGTCTATCAACAACAGCAGTAGAAAGCGAGTGCGTAGTTCCGCATGGGCTGTGGTTCGCAGCGGAGAAACTTCTGGGTGCGAATTTTCCTAGCACCACAACCCTTTCTAGTGAAAGCAAGGGGGGAGCGGAGTCACCCCTTGCTTTTTGCATCTGCTAACTCAAGTTCGCTTGTTACTCTAAACAGACTCGCTTTCGGGTTGCCTGGTAGTTTTGTCGCCCACTTTCTGGAAAAATCCCCACTCAACTTGCTCTTCTTCGAGTTCGGGGTCAACGCCAGCAAAAACATCGCGGAATATAGTGCGAGAACCATGCCAGATGTGACCGAAGAAGAATAGTAGGGCAAATGTCGCATGTCCAAAGGTGAACCAACCTCTGGGACTGGTGCGGAAGACACCGTCAGCATCCACTGTTTCGCGGTCAAACTTGAATAGTTCGCCGAGTTGAGCCTTACGGGCGTATCTCTTCACCTGGAGGGGTTCTTCAAAGGTTTGCCCATCCAGGTCGCCACCAACGAAGCTAACAGTGACGCCCTTCTGCTCGATACTATATTGCGATTCTGCCCGACGGAAGGGAATGTCAGCCCGAACCACGCCTTCGGAGTCCACTAAGAGAACAGGGAAGGTTTCAAAGAAGTTGGGCAGCCGACGCACGCTTAGTTCGCGACCTTCTTGATCCTGGAATAGGGGATGTCCTAACCAACTTTGAGCGATGCCGTCCCCTTCGTTCATAGGACCAACGCGGAACAGACCCCCTTTCGAGGGATTGTTTCCGACATAGTCGTAGAAGGCTAACTTTTCAGGAATCTTTGACCAGGCTTCTGCTCGGCTGTCACCGGCTGCCATGTTCACGCCTACCCGTCGCTCAATTTCTTCCTGGAAGTAGCCCTGATCCCACTGGTAGCGGGTGGGACCGAACAAATCAATGGGCGTGGTGGCGTGACCGTACCACATTGTTCCGGCCACCACAAAGGCGGCAAAAAAAACGGCAGCGATGCTACTGGAGAGTACGGTTTCGATGTTCCCCATACGCAGAGCTTTGTAGAGTCGCTCTGGCGGTCGAACAGAGAGGTGGAAAATCCCTGCTATAATGCCCACCACCCCAGCAGCGATATGGTGAGCGACTACTCCCCCTGGATTAAAGGGGTTAAATCCAGCCGGTCCCCACTCGGGCGCAACGCCTTGGACATGACCAGTGAGCCCGTAGGGGTCAGTTACCCACATGCCAGGTCCAAACAGACCAGTTAGGTGGAAAGCCCCAAATCCAAAGCAAAGCAGACCGGATAAGAAAAGGTGAATGCCAAAGATTTTGGGTAGGTCGAGGGCGGCATCACCCGTGCGGGGGTCTCTAAAGAGTTCTAAGTCCCAGTAAACCCAGTGCCAGCAAGCAGCTAGGAATAAGAGACCAGAAAGGATAATGTGAGCGATCGCCACACCTTCAAATGACCAAAATCCGGGGTTGACCACGGTTTCGCCAGTGACGCTCCATCCTCCCCAGGATTCGGTTACTCCCAAGCGAGACATAAAGGGCAGAACGAACATACCCTGACGCCACATCGGGTTTAAAACGGGATCGCTGGGATCGAAAATTGCCAGCTCATACAGAGCCATTGAACCTGCCCATCCGGCAACTAGGGCAGTATGCATTAGGTGGACTGCAATCAGACGTCCTGGGTCGTTCAGGACGACTGTATGGACTCGGTACCAAGGTAGTCCCATTGACTACGCTCCTCCTGTTGAAAATTAATGTCTACGGTGTTTACTTCAACGCTTCTTCTTTTAATTTATATTAGATTTCGCCCTCTCCACTTGCCCTTTTGCCATTATTGTCAAGGACAAATTTCGGATGAAGGCTTGGACAAAGCATCCTTGGAAACTGAAGATTATTTAAAGAAGTGTAACTTTTCTTAGAGTCGATTGCAAGCTGCTGTACGCTTGTAATGTGGAACTCGAGTCGGAGATTACTCTCATACCATGCCTGCCTCTTGCTTGCAACAGACTTTCCCCTAAATCCTCTGTATCGTCGAAATCGCAAGTACGGAATTAGATGGGAAGGTTAGCCTTAGGCACTTACCGCTTCGGTGTCAGCGGTTCCTTCCTCTGTGACCTTCTTAACTCCTGAAACTGACACAGCAGCCACTACCAGGAATACACCGCCTAGCACCACTGCCATCAAAGAATTGTTGCCGAGAAAGTTTTTCATTACCCACCCCAACCCAACAGAGGCGATGACTTGGGGGAGAACAATGAAGGAGTTGAAAATGCCCATGTAAACGCCTGTTTCTTCTTCGGGCAGGAGATCGGACAAAATTGCGTAGGGCATAGATAATGCAGCTGCCCAGGTAAGTCCAAAGCAAGCCATCGGCAGCAGCATTAGATATTGATCGCGAATGAATAGTAAAGATATCAAAGCCGCCCCACCGCACAGAAGGCAGAAGGCATAGATTGCCTTGCGACTGGTGAGGGCGACCAATTTAGATAGAGACAGGGAAAAGAGGAAGCAGACAACATTGTAAAGCGCAATACAAAGTCCTGCCCATTCCACCCCATTGGTGTAAAGCTGGGAAGTCTCATCGGGGGCACCAAAAATTTGGTACCCCACTGCTGGGGGGAAATAGAGAACAACAGAAAAAATTCCCAGCCAAGTAAAAAACTGCACCCATGCCAACTGTCTCATCGTGGTGGGCATCTGTCGGATAGAAGCGAAAATCGCTGAGGCAAAACTGAAAAGTCCTCCCTGTTTTACCAGGCGCTTCTGTAGCAGATTTAAATCTTCTGGCGAGTATTCCTTCGTTGTCACTACTGTCCAAACAATCGCTCCTAGAAAAACTGCCGCGCCCAAGTAGTAGGAGATTTTCACTGTCAACGGAATCGTAGTCTCGACGTTAGTAAGGCTTGAAACGTTCAATACATGGTTCAATATCCAGGGGCAGAGAGAAGCAACTACGGCACCAAAACCAAAAAAGAAGCTTTGCATGGCAAATCCTCGAGTGCTTTGTTTCTCCGGTAGGGTATCAGAGACAAAGGCTCGGAAAGGTTCCTGGGAGACGTTGACGGCGGTGTCTAACATCCACAGTGCACCTACTGCCATCCAGAGACTAGAGGAGTTAGGCATGAGAATGAGGGCAACCGAAGCGAGAATTGCTCCCACTAGGAAGTAGGGTCGCCGTCTCCCAAGAGGTCCCCAGGTGCGATCGCTCATGTAGCCAACAATGGGTGGAACGAATAATCCCGTCAGGGGTGCTGCTAGCCAGAGAATGGGAATTTGCTCGGGGTTGGCACCGAGATATCCATAAATGGCACTGGTATTTGCGATCTGTAATGTCCAACCAAACTGGATTCCAAAAAAACCAAAGCTCGTATTCCAGAGCTGCCAGAACCCCAGAGGGGTCTTTTGTGGTTGCTGATTTTCGCGTTCTTCTTGCATGGAAGTTTGCCAGTTACACTACTGTTGAGCAACACCTTAAATAATTTTAAAGTTCGCCGACTTGATTAAGAATGGCTTCGGCTGTCGCTAAATGCTCAATTGCTTGTTGCGCGCTGATTAGACGTTTGAGAACCACTTTACCAATAGTTGTGCCTGAGTTGCTCATCTCAGCGTTAGGTTTGACTTCTAGCATAAGGACGGCATCTTCTACCTGGTAAAGCCATAATTTTTCTCCTTGCTCAACAATACCAAGATTAAGGCGCTCAATTTCAGGTTGACGTCGCCTGGTATGGATATTCCAAAGTCCGCCAAATTCCCAAACTCGACCCACTGTCCAGCCATCGGATAAGAAAAAGTATTTCATTGAGGCTCACTCAGCAACTTATTGGTCGGCTAACTGTTAGGAGCTTGGTGGGAGTCGTACTGTAACTCGGCACTTGGGTAAAGGTGTGATCACTTTAGCAACTGAAGCGGGTATTTTAATCCATATCATCAATTTCTGTGAGAGGAGAGTAAGCTATGAGTATCGCAGTTAACCCCATGAGCAGCTACCCTGACATCTCTGCCCACGGCTATCAAATCAACCAACAACTCGGTTACAACTACAAAGGCGGACGATTTACCTATCAAGCTGTCAATCTAGAGACTCAGGAATCTGTTGTGATTAAGCAGTTTCGATTTGTTACTGATAGCGGCAACGGGTCAGCCTCCAAATCAATTGAGCGGGAGTTACAAGCACTATTAAATTTAAATCATCCTGGCATTCCTCGCTATCTTGACTGCTTTGACCCTGGTAACGGAATTTGCTTGGTGCAGGAATATAAAAATGCCCAACCCCTATCTGTACCACACAGTTTTAACCTCGATGAAATTAAGCATATTGCGGTTTCAGTTTTAGAGATTTTGAGCTATCTGCAAAGTCGGACTCCTTCGATAATTCACCAAAATATCAAACCGGAACACATTTTGGTAGATGAGCAGTTGCATGTTTATCTGGTGGATTTGGGTTTGCCCGAGATAGGAAATAGAGAAGTTGTGGAAACGAGCAGCAAGGTAGCCGGTACGACTGGATTCCTCATGACCCCAGAACAGTGGTTAAATCGCCCCTTAACCAAAGCCTCTGACTTATATGTCCTGGGAGCTACGCTAATTTGCTTACTCACCGGAACCAAATCAACTGAGATTGGTGACATCATTGACGGTAACTTTCAGATTAATTTCAAACCTTTCGCCTCTCAATTCAGCTTAGAATTTATTGAGTGGCTAGAGAAAATGGTACATCCCAAGCTCAACGAGCGCTTCGATGGAGCGGAATCTGCATTAGAAGCCCTCAAACCACTGTCGCTCATACGAACTCCCACAGTTGAATTAAGTCAACTTCGCCTTGAGTTTGAGGCATCCTACTTAGGTGAGAAATTGACGCAAACGGTTGAAGTTGGTAACTCTGTTCCCGAGACAGTTTTAGAGGGAAATTGGGAAGTAGCACCGCATCTGAGCGATCCCCCCCATACACCAGATTGTCATGCTTGGATTTCGTTCAACCCCACCAAATTTGCAAGCAATCTCACTGAGTGCGCGATCACGGTGAATACGAGTAAGTTGATAGCAGATCGAGTTTATGAGCGTCAGCTTCTTCTACATACAAATGCAGTTCCAGAGACTCATACTTTAACAGTTAAAGTGAAAATGCCCCCGCAGCCCATTCAAACCAGACAACCGCCTTATCGTACTCTTATTTGGCTACTGGTTGCTTCTTTACTAGGAGCTTTTGTGGGAGCAAAGGTGGTTGGCACTGGCGTGGGAGGTACAACAGTTGGGACTGCGGCAGCAGTTGGAGTTACAATTGGCGCAGAAACTGTGGCTGTGATTAAGGGGGTAATTGGGGCTGAAACTATAGCTTTAGTTGGTGCTGCGGCTGTAGTTGCATGCGGACTAGTAATTACAGCTGCAATTCTCCTTGGTAGCGGTGCTGTATCTGGAGTTTTATGGATCGGAACTTGTCTTGTAGTTGCGGCTGTGCTTTTAGTGATGCTTCAGCCCGGGAGCAAAACTATAACTACAATTAAAAACTTCCTAAATCGAGGATTTACTCAAGGCTTTGCTATTTTACTCCTGCTACTAACAGCAGGGGTAGGGATTTGTTTAGGAATTACTCTTGCCCTGGGAGTACAGAATTTTTACACGCTCTTGGTACTGCTAGGAACTGGGCTACCACTAGCAGCAATTTTTCTTTATACATATTTCAAACGACGCCGATCAATTGTTAGATATCGCCAGGGTGAGCGACAAGTAATTAAGCCATAACTACAGTGAGATAGCGCTTGATTATCCTACAACTTTGTCCTCTCACCGAAATGAGAAGAGCTGAAGTTGATATTGGTGGGCAGCGATCGCGAGCTCTGCGTAGCTACACTAAAATTAATGGTGACAAGCACGAGTCATTGCTACTCCAACGCTCAAACCATGACCATTACATCCCCAGTCGAATTCCAAGAATCCTTTGACGTTATTGTCGTCGGCGCAGGACACTCCGGTTGCGAAGCTGCCCTTGCTTCCGCACGCTTGGGTTGTCGTACCCTGATGCTGAACCTGAACCTGGACAAAATCGCTTGGCAGCCCTGTAACCCCGCAGTCGGTGCCCCAGCGAAGTCCCAACTTGCCCATGAAGTTGATGCCCTGGGCGGAGAAATCGGCAAGATGGCTGACCGTACCTATTTGCAAAAGCGCGTCCTCAACGCTTCACGAGGACCTGCGGTGTGGGCATTACGGGCACAAACGGACAAGCGAGAATACTCGAGTGTCATGAGAGAGATTGTTGAGAATCAGGAAAACTTGACAATCCGCGAAGGCATGGTGACAGATTTAGTGCTGGGGGAAAATGATGAAGTAGTTGGTGTGGAAACTTACTTTGGGGCTTGCTTTGAAGCGAAAGCCGTGGTTATCACCACCGGAACCTTCCTGGGTGGATGTATCTGGGTAGGCAATAAGTCCATGCCTGCAGGACGCGCCGGGGAGTTTGCTGCTGTGGGATTAACAGAAACTCTCAACCGCATGGGCTTTGAGACGGGACGACTGAAAACAGGAACCCCTGCCCGAGTGGATAAGCGTTCTGTGGACTACAGCAAGATGGAACCCCACCCCCCAGATGAGCAGGTGCGCTGGTTCAGCTTTGACCCCGAAGTATGGGTGGAGAAGGAACAGATGAGTTGCTATCTCACCCATACCACTGCCGAGACACACCAATTGATTCGGGAAAATCTCCACTTGTCGCCCGTATATGGCGGTTGGGTGGATGCGAAAGGACCGCGTTACTGTCCCAGCATTGAAGATAAGATTGTCCGCTTTGCTGATAAGCAAAGTCACCAGATATTTATAGAACCGGAAGGGCGAGAAATTCCCGAACTCTACATTCAGGGATTATCGACGGGGCTTCCTGAGAACTTACAACTCCAAATGTTGCGAACACTTCCGGGTTTAGAAAACTGCAAGATGCTGCGTCCTGCCTATGCAGTTGAGTATGATTACTTACCCGCAACCCAGTGTTACCCCACCTTAATGACGAAAAAGCTAGAAGGGCTATTCTGTGCAGGGCAAATTAATGGCACGACTGGGTATGAAGAGGCAGCCGCCCAGGGAATTGTTGCAGGCATTAATGCGGTTCGTTTTGCCCGAAATGAGGAAATGATTGTTTTTCCCCGCGAGCAAAGCTACATAGGCACGCTAATTGATGACCTATGTACTAAAGAGCTGCGGGAACCTTACCGGATGCTCACCAGTCGCTCGGAATATCGGTTAGTGCTGCGCTCGGATAATGCGGATAAGCGCTTAACGCCTTTAGGTAGAGAAATTGGCTTAATTGATGACCGCCGTTGGGCATCGTTCCAAAACAAGCAGGCTAATATTACTGCGGAGAAGGAGCGAGTTCAACAAACGCGCATCAAAGAGCGGGATGAGGTGGGGCAAGCAATTGCCTCCGAGAAAGGGCAAAAAATCAAAGGCTCCATTACACTCGCTGAACTTTTGCGTCGCCCCGGTTTCCATTACGCTGACCTCGAACCCTACGGCTTGGGTAATTCCGAGCTTCACCGTTGCGAAAAAGAGGGTGCAGAAATTGAGATTAAGTATGCAGGTTACATCCAGCGCCAGCAAAACCAGATTGACCAAGTGATGCGCCAAGCACACCGTCCCTTGCCTTCTGGAATTGACTACATGGCAATAGACACGCTGTCGATGGAGGCACGGGAAAAACTCAATCAGGTAAAACCGCTCACTATTGGTCAGGCTTCTCGCATCGGTGGTGTTAATCCCGCCGATATTAATGCTCTACTGGTTCATCTAGAAGTAGAGTCGCGTACTACCAAGCAGAACGTTAAGCGTGGCGTTTCTGTTAGCTAAAGGTGTTTCTCTTAGCTAAAGGTGTTTCTCTCGCCTGTTAAATTTCTAATTTCTAGAAGGATAGGATAGAAATAGAATACCGGCATAGGGTGAACCAATTTTGGATTTGCGATTGACGATTTTGGATTACCCAGGGGCTTGCTAATCGCTAATGGCTGATCGCTGATTGACAAGGGAATGGGCATGAGACCCATGAATACCTAAATCCAAAACCGACGCGCAGCCCGAAGAGCTCGCTGGAACGCAAAATCTAAAATCCTTTGTCACTCCTGCTAACTAGCGGTGAAGATTCGAGCTTAGGAGTTCCGTATAGTGAGCATATTTGATGATTTGAATCGCTTCCTCGAAACTCGATTAGAGGAATTCCTGCGTAGCCACCCCCATCTGGAGTTACAGGCGTTGGAAGAGCAACTACGAGAGCAACAGGAAGATACCAGGCGCTTAATCGCTGACTTGCAGGGGCAGCAGAAGCGCTTGAAGGATGAAATTCTCTCCATTGCTAAAGATATCCAGCGCTGGCACGCCAGAATTGATAAAGCTAGAGCAGCTAATCGACCGGACTTGGCTGAAGCTGCCCAAGAGAAAGAGGCATCACTCCTGCGCCTGGGGAATCAGCGTTGGGGACAAATGGAGGGCTTGAAAAAGCGCATTGCCCAATCCCAGGATTTATTAAATCAAATTCAGCAACGCCGACAGGAAGTCAAAGCCAAAGCAGCCAACACCAAATCGTCACAGTCCCAAACTCCCTCTAAGTCCGGCTGGGAAAAATCGGGCTGGAATCAACGGTCGAATTACAGCAACTCTAGTTCAGTTGCCGACCCCCTAGAAGAAAAGTTTCAGCGCTGGGAAACGGAAAATGAGCTAGAGCAGATGAAGCGAAACCAGAGTCGCTAGTCGCTTCGCTCCCATGGCGTTTTTAATTTTTAGTTTTGTTGTAGTAGCTTCTCTGGACTGCTTCTGGGAGGCAATGGTGGTGATTCATCAGGAATGGCAGGATCTCTGCCTAAAAACCAGCAAATTCCCTTGTCGTAGTTAGAAGCGATCACTAACAATACTCCCCCAACCATATACACTGGCAGTGGCAGGGTGATTTGTTCGATCCACTGATAGACTTCTGCTAATACGAATAGCAGTCCAAAGCTAACAAGCCACACTCTCATTGCAAGTGCCCGGAAGCGTCAAACGACATGGTAAACGCTTTTACTAAAAATGGGAAGACAGAGCAGAAGCGGGCAGAGAGAGCAAGGATGGGAATGAAGTCCCCCCCATCGGGGGAGTCATCAGTACTCTGGACAGTTCTTAGTCAACAGTCAGTAGTCCTTAGTAGCTAACGCTCACCAAATTTACTAATGACTAATGACCAGTAACTAATGACTAATTCCTCTTTTCTGCTCACCTCTACCTACTGCCTACCGTCTTCCGCGAAGCGAGGAGCCACTAAACCCTTGCAGCTACCTTAGGCTCAGTAGCGGTAGCAGTCAAGTGTTCATAGGTTTCTCGCATTTTTAGCCCTACAAGCACTTGAAATAATCCCGAACCATTCTCCGAGCCAGGAGCCTCACGATGCTTGAGCAAGAGGTCAGTCATCTCACCGTAAAACTTAGTGGCAGTCTTGCTGAGGTGAGTTTCGATGTAAATCATCTCCTCTAAGTTGTCGAAGCGACCATCCACTTCCAAAACCGAGACTTCGTGACCATAGTAGACATCGGGTCCGTAGAACATCTTGATTCCGGGGTAGGAACAAGTCAGCTTGCGACCACAGGGTCTCCAGTCAATTGTTGAGCCTTCGTCAAACAGGTAAACGGGATCGAGACTTTCTACCCCTTCTCGCTGGATTAGGCGCACCCGTAAGTAGTTGCATTCTGGGTCGTCTATCAATTGAGTTGGTAAGACCTGAAGGACGACATCAGCATGTTCCTTTTGTGGCTCAATGTAGGCTTCAAAATCTGGACGTCTGGAGTTGATTGAGGCAAGAATGTCTTCGTAGCGATGCCCCCGCTCTGACATGTCTCGCGCAATTTTCCATTGAATTTTGACTTGATCGCTGATATCGAGATAGACTCCGAAATCGACCAGCGATCGCACCCGCTCGTCATAGAAGGGATGAAGGCCCTCAATCACAATTACTTTATTGGGCTCTATCCGCTCTGGAGGGTCAATATTGCCAGTTTCGTGGTTATAAATGGGCTTGTCGATTGCTTGACCGTTTTTGAGCGCTTTGACTTGCTCATACATTAGGTCAAAGTCATTGGCTTTGGGATTGAGTGCCGTTAATCCAGCCTCCTTTCTCCCCTTGCGGTCATGGCTATGATAGTCATCTAGACAGATAACCGTCATAAACTCTTCACCGAACAAATCGGTCAAGCGACGCAAAAACGTCGATTTACCGCATCCGGAATCTCCGGCAACACCAATGATAACTACGCGATCCGATTGTGCGACCATAGCTCTAATAGTCCTTCAAACTGATTTGCAACGCATAACCAAGCTAAATCTTTAACCCAGAACTCACCCCTGTTGATCACCTAGTTTAGAAAGGGAGGTCTGAGTTAGGGCTGTACCTTGAGCAAGACCCAACTTGGACTAGATTAAGTATTAAATCTTAGATACTGGAATAGTATATTACCAGAACGAAATTCCCCTTAACAAGGCAAAGCTACCAGGCTATGTTCCGAATGGAATTGTCTTGCCCTACTACCTATGCTAAAGTCCTTAGTTATTTTTGCTAAAGTCAACCTCAAATTGAGTCAATTTTTACAGTTTCGATTTCCCTCAAGCACTCCGATGGAGAGGGTAAAGCTTACTGAGCTGTTGGCTTGCATCAAACCTCCATCCAACCACATGAGCGTAACCTAGTAATGCTAGGCTAATAATGCAGTATGGCTCTAATTTAACCTGTTATCACCAGGGGATAAGATTAGTAACTCGGAAATAGAACGAATTTTTGTAACATAAATTTGAGTTAGTTTAAGTTGGGAGAAGTTAATAGCGATGTACGGTTCTGGCACATTAGCCGCCTCTGGCAAAAATACAGGTTTTGGGAGCCGCATGTTCGTTTACGAAGTGGTAGGTCTAGGTCAGAATGGAGTGACTGACCAATTGAACTACCCGATTCGTGAAAGTGGCAGCTTTCATATAACAGTGCCCTATGAGCGCATGAATCAGGAAATGCGACGCATTACACGCCTAGGCGGGAAAATTGTTAGCATCAAGCCTCTAAATGCTGACAATGCTAACAATTCACAAGAGGTAAAAGCCACCTCAAAAACTGAATCACAGCAGACGACAGAAAACAACAAAAGTAAGTCCATGACTGAAGCCAAATCTAAAAAGGGCAAAAAAGATGTTCCTGTAAATACCTACAAGCCCAAACAACCCTTGATAGGCCGGTGCATCGAGAATGAAGAACTAGTTCAAGAGGGGGGAATTGGCATCGTTCGTCACGTCAACTTGGACATTTCTGATAGTGATTTGCGGTATTTAGAAGGTCAAAGTATTGGCATTATCCCGCCAGGAGAAGATGAAAACGGGAAGCCGCACAAACTGCGACTATACTCTATTGCTTCGACGCGCCACGGCGATAAGGGGGATGACAATACGGTTGCTCTTTGCGTTAGAGAACTGGTGTATCAGCACCCAGAAACTGGCGAAACTGTGTACGGCGTTTGCTCGAGTTATCTCTGCCACCTAGAACCAGGAGCAGAGGTACAAATTACAGGTCCAGTAGGCAAGAATATGCTCTTGCCGGATGACCCCAATGCCACGATTATTATGATGGCGACAGGAACCGGTATTGCTCCCTACCGGGCCTATCTGTGGCGCATGTTCCGAGAGCAGCATGAAGACTACAAATTTAACGGTTTCGCTTGGCTCATTTTCGGAGTTCCTAAGACTCCTAACATTCTCTATAAAGAAGACCTAGAGGAACTGCAAGAAAAATATCCCGACAACTTCCGCCTAACCTATGCCCTCAGCCGTGAACAAAAGAATGCTGAAGGAGAGAAAATGTATATCCAGAACCGAGTGGCAGAACACTCAGGAGAACTCTGGGAGCTGATGCAGAAGGAAAATACTCATACCTACATCTGCGGTCTCAAAGGCATGGAAGACGGCATTGACGAAGTGATGGCTGCCGAGGCAGACAAGCATGGAGTGGACTGGTCCGAGTTCCAAAGGCAAATGAAAAAAGCCAAGCGTTGGCACGTCGAAACTTACTAGGGGCAACCTCGAACGCCGTAATACTGAATTTCCACTCGCGCGTCTATCTCCCTTGGCACCAACCCGAAGGAGAAGGCGCGTTAACTACTATTTGGGAAGCAGTCAGTTGCCTCTGAGATGATCATTAAGTTAAAATTAATTAAGATTTGAGCTATATTCAAATGTTTCAGGCATGTCTGCCCCAAAAGACAAAAGTTAAGCATTGAGGTAAAACTCAAAAAAAGCTGCTTACCTAATTGTTTCAGCTTGATTGTTTTAATCGGCTGAATCCTAGATCACTCGTATGAGCTGTGCATAGAGCATTAACTGATGAAACTTCCTTGGAGAATCATACTACTTTGGACCTTACCTGCCTTAGTCATTGGATTTTTCCTCTGGCAAGGGACGTTTTCCCCCGCAAGCGGAGAAATGGGGGGAAACGCCGCTAGCACTCGCATGAGCTACGGTCGCTTTTTGGAATATCTGGATACAGGAAAAGTATCCAGTGTTGACCTTTACGATAACGGTCAAACAGCCATTGTGGAAGCCGCTGACCCGCAACTGGATGGCAGAATGCAAAAACTGCGAGTGGAGCTGCCAGATAGGTCTCCAGAGTTAATTAGCAAGCTTAGAGAAGCAGATGTCTCCTTTGATGCCCATCCTTCTGGCGACGATGGCGCGATTTGGGGATTGCTGGGCAATTTAATTTTCCCCATCCTGTTAATTGCAGGGCTGTTTTTCCTCTTTCGTCGCTCGTCGGGTAACTCCGGAGGTGGCGGTGGTCCCGGTCAAGCAATGAATTTTGGGAAATCGAAAGCTCGCTTTCAGATGGAAGCGAAAACCGGCGTTGTTTTTGATGACGTTGCTGGCATTGAGGAAGCCAAGCAAGACCTACAAGAAGTAGTTACCTTTCTGAAGCAGCCGGAACGCTTTACTGCGGTGGGTGCTCGGATTCCCAAAGGGGCACTATTGGTAGGTCCTCCCGGAACAGGTAAGACTCTCCTAGCAAAAGCGATCGCTGGTGAGGCAGGTGTTCCCTTCTTCAGCATTTCCGGCTCGGAGTTTGTGGAGATGTTTGTAGGCGTGGGTGCCTCTCGCGTCCGCGATCTATTTAAGAAAGCAAAAGAGAATGCGCCCTGCTTAATCTTCATTGACGAACTCGACGCAGTGGGACGACAACGCGGTGCCGGAATTGGTGGCGGCAACGACGAGAGAGAGCAAACTCTCAACCAGTTGCTTACCGAGATGGATGGATTTGAAGGCAACACTGGCATTATTATCATCGCGGCGACCAACCGCCCTGATGTTTTAGACCAGGCGTTACTGCGCCCTGGACGTTTCGACCGACAAATCATGGTCGATTCGCCTGACCTCAAAGGGCGGACGAGTATCTTAAACGTTCATGCGCGCAACAAAAAGCTTGCTCCTGAAGTTTCAATTGAAAAGATTGCTCGTCGCACGCCAGGATTTACAGGGGCAGATTTGGCTAACCTGCTTAACGAAGCAGCCATCTTGACAGCACGACGGCGCAAAGACGCGATCAGCATGCCAGAAATTAATGATGCGGTTGACCGCGTTATTGCCGGGATGGAAGGAACGCCCTTAGTCGATAGTAAGAGCAAGCGACTGATTGCTTACCACGAAGTCGGTCACGCCATGATCGGGACTTTGCTTAAGGATCACGACCCAGTTCAGAAAGTCACCCTCATTCCCAGAGGACAAGCTCAGGGTTTAACCTGGTTTACTCCCGGTGAAGAACAAAGCTTAGTCTCAAGATCGCAGTTGAAGGCTCGCATTACTGGTGCTCTAGGTGGCAGAGCCGCAGAAGAGGAAGTATTTGGCGATGCTGAAGTGACTAGTGGTGCTGGCGGCGACCTTCAGCAGTTAACCGCAATGGCACGGCAAATGGTAACGCGCTTTGGCATGTCCGATTTAGGACCAATGTCACTAGAAGAGCAAGGAGGCGGAGAAGTCTTCCTCGGTGGCGGTTTAACTCGCTCTGAGTACTCCGAAGAAATTTCGTCTCGGATTGATTCCCAAGTGCGCGAAATTGTGGAGCAGTGCCACGACAATGCCCGCCAGATCATTCGAGACCATCGCGCCGCAGTTGACCGCTTGGTGGATCTCTTAATTGAAAAAGAAACGATTGAAGGCGAAGAGTTCCGCCAAATCATCGCTGAATATACGGACGTTCCAGAAAAGGAGCAATACGTGCCTCAGTTTTCCTGAAAAGGCGCCTTGAGTGAAGGAACGAACAACTCCTGGCAAGCGTGAAGCAGCCAGGAGTTTCGTGGTGCTGTAGTCCTTGTTCGGGTAGATTATTCGCTACTAGATTGGTGCAGTTGTTCCTCTATCAGCATTCGTAAACGGGATGGATATGCGCCCTGTAAATTTTGAATTTTGAATGCGTAAATTTTGAATTGTTCTGTCACTCTGCAAACTAACTGGCACGCTCTCCATCCCATCTGGAAAGGTGGAGAAGAAACAGTTCAGAAAGGATTACCCCATAGCCAACTCGCGCCTGCTTGGCAAATCCTGCTTTTGGGAGACGGTTCTCCTACTCGCCACTTGCGATTGCTTACCCGCGAGCCAGTTGAGGTGGATGTAATTGATATGTCCTCGATTGGGACGAATGATGATGGCGCACCTAGCCAAATCCAAGCCGTACCTGAACCCAGGCTGCGACGACAAGTATGGCTGCGAACCGCTTCGGGACAGCGACTTGCCTACGCCGCTTCTTGGTGGGATGGCAACCATGTGGATGATTATTTGCGGAATCGTGCCTTGCCCATTTGGGATAATCTTTCCCGCTTGCATACCGAGTTATATCGAGATATCCAAGGCGTATACTACGGTTACTCGGCAGCTTTAGAGTCTGCTTTTGGGGAGAAAGGACCTTTCTGGGGTCGCCACTATCTATTTTGGCATCACGGAGAGCCACTCACCCTAATTTATGAAGTGTTTTCGCCTTATTTGTCGAAATATCTCGGAGAAATGAGCAAAACAACTCAGAGCGAGTAAGAATTAAGAAAGCTTTACCATTAAAAAAACTCTGGGGAATCTTGCCGTGTTTCGATCCCCAGAGCTTTTTTATCCGATCGCTCCTCACTCACCACTAGATATAAAGTGTAAGTTCTTTACTACGATGAAAGTTAAGCTAGGTGACACTTTAGCGATCGTCATAGCGAATTCGGCGCGGTAGTGAGTATTGCGTTCTGAGGCTTTTTCTAGGCTCACTATAGGGCGTATTTACCGAATTTAGCACTTTCCGGGATTTTAAAGAACCACAAAGGCGCAAATAACGCAAATAATTTCGTTACTTAACCTTTTTATTACTAATTTTTTACTTTTGCATAACCTTTTTGGATTACTCTATATACATGCATTTAGATTTGTATCCTTTTCCAGAATACTAGAAAGGAAGGCGAGATAAAGATGATTAATCTAAAATTGGAAATGGGTGTAGATTGCTCGTGGGGAGCTAATTAGGCTCAAGTCCATTATGGAGCAGTGGTTTAATTTATTCCTTCAAGCGTTTGTTCCTGTCCTCAAAAGCTTACTGTATACGAGGCCAAAAAATCAGTTACGCTGCGTTCCTTTGGAGCCAGACAATAAACTACCGAACCAACTAAGTTTACCTGATGTCGAAGCAGCAAAATACCTTAACTCGGATGGACAAAATTTCCAGAAAGAATTGCTTCAACTCAGCAAGGAAATTCACGATCTAATCCAGAGTGTCGGCGGAGTTGTCCAGCAAACAAGTCTGGATTGGGAAAGATGGCAATTTCAAAAGGAAAAAGCGCTACAGCAGCAATTAGTCGCTTACCAGCGCGAGACACTCTTAGAACTGGCAGCCTATCAGCGCGAAACAACGCTGAAGTTACCAGAAATTAACAAAATTATTGAAAACTGGCCCTTACGGTTATTTCCTTCGCAGCTTTTAGAGTCTAGCGATCGCAACGAAAATGAGAAGATTCCACTACGGATTTTTTTAGCACTGCCCAATCTCGAGTGCGACTCTCTTGGCAATTTAGGCGTGCCAGACTTGGAACCGAAAATAGCGCAAGGATTGCGAGAATTTTTGAGTCAGAATTATTCGCTACATAGTCAAGTTAGACCGACAGAATTTTTAGGTGGAGTCTGGCAGAGTAAAAACTTTCACAGCGAATCTAGCATTAAGGCGCTATTTGGAATGCTCAAGTCTGAGCCAACGCTGGTGCTGGAATCAGAAATTGAGGGAGATAATTTATACTTCCGCATGGCTTACTGGGGGTTGGGACAGCAAACCTATTGCTATGAAACGCTTTTTAAACTGCCTTACCGGGAATTAATTGATGCCTCTGCCAAGGCTCGTGCAAAGCAGTGGAAAAAAACACGAGATCAACTCCTCGCATTAGGGAAAAACCTCGCAGACATCAAGCGATGGGGTGGGAATAATTACCACAATTTGGCAATCCTGGAAGAGGAAGAGGAATTACAACAGGCTGGCGTAGATACAAGCGAGCTAACCTTCTCTTACGAAGCTAATCGCACCGATTGGGATAACTTTAAGCAGTTTTTAAGTACCTGCCACTGTCTAGTTGCAGGCTGGATGGCAGACATTCACCATCTCGTTAGCGATGATGTCTCTCCCCAACTGCCGAAGTTGCTTCCTCAGCTAACCCAAAATTTGCCTGACCAGCAATTGGTACAGCTAATCATGGCAACCACAGCCTCGATTTACGAAAATGTGTTTGAAGCACTCACAATGGAACGACCTTGCTGGAAGCCAGAATTGGCTTTGAAGCTTGCCCAAAGCCTAACTCATTTACCCGATCGCGGCTGGGCAGAGGCGCAACTCGATTACTCGCTGCATGTCTGGCTGCAACAGCGCCAAGTCTCTCCAAGGAAAGGACGAATACAAGCACTGCAAGCCATGCATGCTGTATTAACTAGGCAAGATGAGGAGTATTGCCAGACGCTGCGAGACTGTTTGGTTACTCTTGGAGAGGAGCAAGGAGTGAGTGAGGTAGAGAGTCTTCTGGAAGCGATCGCCTCCCTCAAAGTGCAACAGACATTGGCAAATGTCTCTCTTGTCCGTACCTTCGGTGGCTTTTCTGAGCAAGTGTCCGCACTTGCCATTAGCCCGGATGGACAAACCCTCATGAGTGGTGGTGACAACAACACCATTAAGCTTTGGCAGCTTGGGACCAACTTGCAACCAGTACCGCAAAGCACCCTTAACGGGAATTCTGGTAAGGTTTTAACCCTCACTTGCAGTGGACAAACCCTCGCCAGTAGCACCCAAGGCAAGGATAGAAGTCCCATCCAAATTTGGGATCTTAACGCGGGCAAACTGCGGCGATCGCTGTTTGGGCATAAAAAACCCATTCTTGCCCTGGCAATTTCTCCTGAGGGGCAGATACTCGCCAGTGGCTCCCATAAAATTAAACTTTGGAACCTCCCCACGGGAGAACCGCTGCAAACACTGTTTGGACACAAAAAAGGGGTTTACTCACTCGCCTTTGGCACAGATGGTCAAACCCTGGTTAGTGGTAGTGAAGATCACACGGTAAAGATTTGGAATCCGCATGCAGAACAAACACCGCGTGTCCTCGCTGGGCATCAAGGCAGTGTGAGGTCTGTCGCCATTAGTCTCGATGGGCAAATGATTATCAGTGGCAGTGACGATCAGACAATCAAGCTGTGGGATGCACAGACCGGAAAACTGCACCGCACACTTACCGGACACGCTGGTGCAGTTTATACCGTTGCGATTACTCCTGATGGGAAACATCTCATCACTGGGAGTGAAGACAAAACCATAAAAATTTGGGAAATTGCCACAGGAGAGCTGCTTCAGACGCTTGCAGCTCACAGAGGCGCAGTTGGGGCTATCGCCACTAGTCCCGATGGGCAGACTATCGCTAGTGCCAGTGAGGACAAGACGATGGGGATTTGGCAGGTGCTTTGATATCAACTCCGGTTAAACACCCATAGTTATGGCAGACGCGGGAACACGGAGAGATTTTGATTATGGGTAATCAAGCGGATTTCGTGTCAGCACCCCCGACTCGGAAGGCTAAAGCCGAACGGCTAATACCATTTTTCAAAAATGATGATAGACATAGCAGAGAAGTAAACGGTGCAGTAGAACTAGCTAGCGGTCGTCAATTTATTTGGGGGTTTTCCCACCTCGATCAGGTATGCTTCGAACAATATCTTTAGCAACCGGAGTTTTTGGCATGTAGATCAGCACCCTTTCTTCTCTGTGCCCTTTTTCTCTGCGGTTCTTTAAACCTATCTTATGGCACCAATTCTATATTTGTTAACTAACCGTACCTGTAAGCGGAGAACTCGCACTCGCGTAGCTTTTGATCGGGATGCGTCCAGCAAGATAGGCAAATCGTCCGGCTTCGGTTGCTAAACCCATTGCCCGTCCCATAGCGATGGGATCTTCCGCATGGGCGATTGCGCTATTCACTAACACGGCATCTGCCCCCAACTCCATTGAATAATCCGCCTCAGAAGGAGTACCAATCCCGGCATCTACCACCACAGGGACATTTGCTTGTTCAATAATGATTTGGATATTCGCTGCACACTTAACCCCCTGCCCAGAACCAATGGGCGACCCCAAAGGCATTACTGTAGAGCATCCCACCTCTTCAAGCTGCTTTGCCAATACGGGGTCAGCATTAATATAAGGCAGAACTGCAAAACCTTTGTTTACTAACTGTTCCGCTGCCTGCAATGTGCCCACGGGGTCAGGCAGCAAATACTTAGTGTCGGGAACCACCTCTAGCTTCACAAAATTGTTGTCTTCTTGCCCAACTATCTTCGCCATCTCTCGTCCAAAGTTGGCGACTCGCACTGCCTCCTCAGCGGTTTTGCATCCCGCAGTATTGGGCAGCATCCACAACTTTGTCCAATCTAGCGCCTCTGCCAATCCTTCGTGCCCAGGGGCTTGGGTTTGCACGCGACGCACCGCCACCGTCACAATCTCGCTCCCACTGGCAGCAAGACTTTGGCGCATCACCTCCATGTCTGCATACTTACCAGTGCCCGTCATCAGGCGAGATTGAAAGGTACGCCCCGCGATGGTTAACTCATTATCGCTCTTGCGATTAGCGGTGGAATTCCATTCCGTTGTTGGTTGTGGCGAGTGACTTGTAACCATTAACTTCTGACCATTATTCCCTTCGCAAGTGTACCGCTTCGTAGAGTGAGAGTTGCCAGTGACTCCTGAGTAGAATCGATCATAGCGAAAATGCCCCAGTAAGGGATGAGACTTTTGCTGCAAAATCAAGTCTGCCAGGATTGAGGCGGTAATCGGTGCTAGCAAAATGCCGTTGCGATGATGACCTGTGGCTAAGACAAGATTCTCACAGGAACTGCTACCGAGAATGGGTAATAAATCAGGGGTTGTCGGTCGAAATCCCCACCACAACTCTTCTATTGACCAGTGCTGGATCTCTGGATAGATGCGAGTGGCTCGCTCAATTAGTGTGCGAGTTCCGGCTGGGGTATTGTGGGGTGTCCAGCCTACCTCCTCCACTGTCGCGCCAATAATTAAACGTCCGTCTCGCCGAGGAACCAGGTAATTGTCTGTTCCAAATAGCACCTGCTGGATAGGTAAGGGTTGATGGTGGGCATGGGTCATTCGCACCGACATCATTTGCCCTTTCAGCGGACGCACCGGAAGCGGCAATAATTCCCTTGCATAGGCACCACTTGCTAAAACATACTGATTCGCTCGAAATTCTCCCGCAGACGTTCTTAAGCTGACTACTGAACAATTCTGTCGCTGGATGGCTTCTACGCTGACACCTTCGCGTAAATCGACCCCCAGGGATTGGGCAGCTTGCCGCAGGGCTTTCATTAACGCCCGGTTGTCTACTTGAGCATCTTCGGGATACCACCAGCCCCCTACTACCTCAGCACCGAGTCCCGGCTGATAAAGTTGAATGGCTTCTTTGTCTAACCAGGTTGCATCCGAGTTCTGTGTCGAGTAGGAATTGGCTGGTGGAGATTGCAGAGGTGCGGAGGTGCGAAGGTGCAGAGGGGAAATAGTTTCGTGTGCGTTAGCCTCTCCTCTGCCACTCTGCTCCCCTGCTCCTCTGCTTTTTTCTTCCCTACTCACCTGCTCCCTATTTTCCCAAGAGGGCAATTCATAAACGGGTGCTAGAATTCCGCTGGTCCAGTAACCTGTATCAACGCCAGTGAGTTCTTCAAGCTTACGAATCCATGCTGGGTACAAAGCACGGGATTCTAGGCACAAATCCAACATGGGGCTGGGTGGAATGCCTTCGGCTTGCGGGGCAATCATCCCGGCGGCGGCGTGGGCGGCGGCTTGCTGGTAGTCACGGCTGAGTACAGTCACAGTTGCGCCACGGAGTTTTAGTTCTACAGCGATCGCTAAACCCATGACACCGCCGCCAATCACTATTGTGTCACTTGCTGCATTCATTTTGGGTTGCTCGTTGTTTGTGATCTGTTGCGATGCTCGAGTTACCAATTACCAACAACGAATTAAGGCAGATACTGTTGCACCACTTCCCAGCCAGTCAGCGAAACGAAAATAAAGCCCAACAATAAAACCGCATTTGTCCCTAAATGGAGCGATCGCGCCCAGGGACGCTTAGGGCTGATTTGGGTAGCACTCCCAGCCGAAATTAGCACCAACACCACCACGGACAGCCCAGCGATCAGATGGGGTGAGTGTCCAATGCTACCACGATAACCTAACGTACCAACTAGACCAATCGCCAGCAGAAGTAAGACTAGAAACACCAGAATGGCACCTGTGATGTAGTGAAAGGGGCGCAGCCAGCCGGGGCGGGTATGCTTATTCGCGCGTCGGTAAAACATGCTAATCCCTGTTATCCCCAGTAGCAAATAGGCAACACTCGCTAAACCCATTGACCAAGCAGCAATTTTCCAGAGCCAGAGAAAAGAAGGTAGATCCAAAATGCGATCGCCACGCCTCGATTAACCGACACTTCCATGATAGAAACTAAGGGGCTGCCAGATCTGACAACCCCGAACCTTAATAATGTTTTGGATATTACTAATCAGAGCTTGGCAGTTGCTGTTGTGCCTGTGTTGTTTTGAATATCTGTTTTTGAGCCGTTGCTTTCGTTAATGCTAAGGCGATCACAGGGAATAGTATCTGAAACAATCGCACTTGCCATCATTCCCGTATGAATTTCTAACAAAGCTTCTGGCACTGCTTCAAACATTAAGCGTTGTCCTGGAAATACTACCCGCTCAAAGTACCAGTTGGCAATATTTGTAATCCGAGCAACCTGGATCTTGCTCGTGGCATTGACGTAACAGCAAAGGACACTATTTTCTTGCTGCGTATCGGGGACGGGATCAATAAGTTGAGACATGATACCTGAGAGCCTTACCTTATTTTCTTTACTTAACTTTACATTTGCTATCTGATTCTAAGTTAACATAAGCGATCCCCGTTGGTTGTCTATCTGAATACAAATCTTGTTTTCCGCATTATTATTGGTGGCAATTAGCGACTGTCGGCAAAGATGTGCTGAGTTAATTTTTCCCCCGCTAGGGGCGAGGATGTTTCTTAAAGCCGGGAAAAAGCTAACCTATATTAATATGACGGCGACTTCTACCGCTAAGTTAAGATTTATAAAAGTTCCTCTAAGCATTCCCGAACTTGCTGTAGGCTAACTCAAATCTTCTGGTTATTGACACTAAAGGCGATCCCAGACTTTGCACTATAGTAGAGTGGACGATATCTTTCCTCAGATAGGGATTTTTTATCATAATAGAAAGTGAGAAAACTTAACCGGACAAGCTCATTAACCCAACCCCTCTAATCTAAGATTAAGAACTGCCGATGACACAGCGAATCCTATACGTTCGTCTCCCCTGCAATCCTATTTTTCCCATTGGTGTCGTCTATCTCGCTGACCACATTCATAAATGCTTCCCAGATATAGAACAGCGGATATTCGACATGGGAACGGTTCCTCCCCTAGATTTCGGAAAATCCCTTGATGCCTGTATCGATGAGTACCAGCCCACGCTGCTGGTATTTTCTTGGCGCGATATCCAGATTTATGCTCCCGTCGGTGGTCGAGGTGGCAATCCCCTCCAGTATGCATTTGAATTCTACTACGCCAAGAATCCTCTCAAAAAGCTGCGAGGCGGATTAGGTGGCTTGCGGGTAACAGCGGCTTACTACGGCGAACTCTGGCGCAACCAGGGTCTAATCAAGCGAGGGCAAAAACGAGCCCAGAGGTACCAGCCAGATGCTCGTATTGTCGTAGGCGGCGGTGCTGTTAGCGTTTTCTATGAGCAGCTAGAGCAGAAGTTGCCCAAAGGGACAATTGTTTCAGTCGGTGAGGGAGAAACCCTACTGGAAAACTTGATTCGCGGTGAGGATTTCTCCGGTGAGCGCTGCTATGTAGTGGGCGAAACCCAACCACGCGAGCAGATGATTCACGAACGCCCCACTCCAGTGGAAAAAACCGCCTGTGATTACGACTACATCGAAAGGATGTGGCCCGAGTTTAAATATTACCTGCAAGAAAGCGACTTTTACCTGGGCGTTCAAACCAAGCGTGGCTGTCCTCACAATTGCTACTACTGCATTTACACCGTTGTGGAAGGGAAGAAGGTGCGTGTCAATCCCGCCGATGAAGTCGTGGCAGAAATGCGCCAGCTCTACGACAGAGGCATCCGCAACTTCTGGTTCACAGATGCACAATTTATTCCAGCGAAAAAGTACATTGGTGATGCTATTGAGTTATTAAAGAAAATTGATAACTCCGGCATGACGGATATCCACTGGGCAGCATACATTCGGGCAGACAACCTAACGCCAGAATTATGCGAACTAATGGTGAAAACTGGGATGAACTACTTTGAGATTGGAATTAGCAGTGGCTCGCAAGAACTAGTCCGAAAAATGCGGATGGGCTACAACCTGCGTACTGTGCTGCAAAACTGCCGGGACTTGAAAGCCGCTGGCTACGACGACCTAGTTTCGGTCAACTACTCCTTTAACGTTATTGATGAACGATGGGAAACAATTCGCCAAACCATCGCCTACCACCGCGAGTTAGAGCGGATTTTGGGCGAAGATAAAGTAGAACCTGCCATCTTCTTTATCGGCTTGCAGCCCCATACCCATTTAGAGGAGTATGCTCTCGAAAACGAAATCCTCAAGCCCGATTACAATCCCATGAGCATGATGCCTTGGACGGCGAAAAAACTCCTGTGGAATCCAGAACCTCTGGGTTCTTTTTTCGCAGAAGTTTGCCTTCAAGCTTGGCAGCAAAATCCCCATGATTTTGGTCGCGAAGTCATGAAGATTCTGGAAGAAAGAGTAGGTTGCGCCGAACTCGAAGAAGCGCTCACCGCCCCGTTAGAACAAAACAAAAAGCTCCCTGCTCTCTCATAACCTCCTGCGTCCGGTGTGATTTATTCAGTTAATCATTATGTTAGAAGGCTCCATTCTAAAAAAGTTATACGCCAACCACCAAAACGGTAAAAAGCCCCTGAACCTGGGAGTGTATTACAAAAACACCCTAGTTGCTCTGTGTCATGCCTTAGAAGACTTCATTCTAGAGTCTGATAGCGAACCACTGATAATTTCGGTCTTCCAGAAAGGCAAGTGGTACATGCAAGAGGCAGAGCGTTATGGAGAAATCGCCCAGAAGGCATCTCAGGTAGCAATTCTGGGAACCTCGGATTCAGGCTTTGCGGAACACCCCACGGGTGAAATGTTAAACGTGTCGCTGGTGAGTATGGAAGCAAATGACCCGTTGACGCGGGAGTGGCACTTAATCATTCTCTCACCAACTTACACAGCAATGGTTCTGTGTCAGGAGCTATCCGAGTCTGATTATGGCAACTTGGGACAGCCCAGCAACGACCTAGAGCGAAAATTCTACGGTTTCTGGACATTTGAGCCGGAATTGGTTTGGGAAACGGCAGAGTTAGTTATTGCTCATATTGGCAGTTACGACCGAGAGTTGCAAGAAGCTTTAACCGCTAAGAAAGGAGAAATGACTGTCTCCTTCGGTTTCCAGGAACAGGAAGACCTCGGGGAGGTAGTCTGGCGTGTGGTGGATTATCTCCAGGACACTCAGCAGAATATCTCCCAGCCTTCGGAAGCTTCCTATCTTCCCTCTTCCGAGGCGCTAGATAACAACCTGGTTTCCAACGAGATACAAGCCTTCTTGCGAATGGCGCAGCTCACCGACCAGGTAGATGTTACTAATCCCAATGCTGCGGCTGAGGTAACGGCACTGGCAGAAACGATGGCGCACTTATTAGATTTACCCGCTTGGCAGCAGAAGCGCCTGCGCCTTGCAAGTTGGTTGCACAGGCTGGTGCAGTCGATGGGAACAACAGCCGTTTCTTCCCCGGAAACAGCAGCTAGCTGCGCGCTCAGTTGCACTCTAGATCCGGGAGTGCAGGCATTACGAACCAGACCAGAGTTACGCGCGATCGCCGAGATCATAACGCATCAGACCGAGCGTTGGGACGGCACTGGCTATCCAGGCGGACTAGCTTACGATGACATTCCGCTAGAGTCAAGAATTCTGGCGCTGGTTGCAGACTTTCAGTGGCAAGTCAATAACATCCGGTTATACCAGCCAGCGGAGAATGATCCATACCCTAGCCGCGAAGAAACGTTTTCCCAAGCATTGGCAGAGTGTCAGGCAGAAGCTAATCAGGCATTTGACCCGAAGCTGATTGAAACCCTAGGACTGGTAGTGATGGGAATGCAGCAGGGAATGGACTTACAGACCAGTCAACCGAATATTACATCGGGGATGTGGTTGCTAGACTCCCCCACAGACCAAGAGGCGCAGTTAAGCGCTTCTAGCCAACAAACCTAAGCTAAAGCGAACAACAAAAATGGAAGTAGATGCAATTCGTGCCGGAAAACGCAAACAACTGTCCGGAGTAGATTTAGAAGACGAAAACCTTTCTGATAGCCAGTTAGAGCAGGTTAATTTTGCTGGCGCTAACCTAGTGGGAACCGATTTTTCTGGCTCCCACCTGAGAGCTGCCCGTTTCGATGGTGCTAACTTACTAGGTGCCCAATTGACCTCTACCGATTTGCGGGCACAACTGCTGGGAGCAAATCTCGTGCAGGCTAACTTGAGTAGTGCTGACTTGAGAGGCAGTAATCTCCGAGGCGCTAACTTAATGGGGGCGAAACTAGATAGGGCATCCCTGGCAGGGGCGTTTCTTAGTGGTGCTAATTTAAACAGCGTCAACTTGCAAGGCGTTGACTTTCGAGGCGCTGACTTGCGAGGCGCAAATTGGAACGGTGCTAATCTCAAAGGCGCAAATCTCTCCCAGGCAGAGTTACAGGGGGCAAGCCTCAGCGAAGCCAATCTAGAAGAGGCAGACTTGCGAGGGACAAATCTTGCTGGGGCGAATCTCGCGGGAGCCAACCTCCTCTGCGCTGAGTTAGAGGGCACTAACCTTGAGAGCGCCAACCTCGAACAAACTTGCCTAGTAGGAACATCCGCAACTGAGCAACTCAGCTCGGAAGAGACACCTGTGGCCACACCCACCCTCTCCTACTAGCTATGCCCGAGGACAAAAATAGGAGTAATAGATTTTATAGGCTACGCAAAACTTCTCATCAGGAACTAATAGCAGTTTAGGGTGTATTGCAAAGCACCCTTAAGATCCAGCTATTGCGTAACTCCTGTTTGATTTTATTTATAGTGTTCGGTCGTCGGTAGAAACTACCAAGACTTACAGGTTATACTAATTCTCTAAAATAGAGATACAGATAGACAGAACTACCGAGACTGGAGAAGGGTATAGCTGGTGTGCTCAAAATTGAGGTCGCCGAATCGGTAGACCAGCTCAAAGAAATGCTCGAAAAGCAGCGGTATGACACCCAGCGCAGCAAAGTGCAGGTGCTGTGGTGGCTGAAAACTGGGCAAGCCCAACAAGTCAATCAACTCACTCATTTGAGTGGCTACCATCGAACCACGATTTCCAGTTGGCTCTCGAAATCTCGTTAGGGAGGACTCGATGCCTTGCTGGCGGTACGTTCTAAGCCGGGACGACCTACGGCTATCACCGGTAAGATTCGGCAACAGTTAGAGCGAGAACTCGAAGACTCGGAGGGCTTTAGCAGCTATAAAGAAGTTCAACGGTGGTTGCATGCTTTGGCGGTGTGCAGGTGCCTTACTTTGGCAGTGCATAAAACGGTGCGCTATCACCTCAAAGCGAAACTGAAGCAGCCCCGCCCTCGTTCGGAAAAGCAACTTCCTGGAGCAGTTGAGTCCTTTAAAAAAACGCCGGAAACATCATGCAGTCTTACCGGAGTGACAATCAACAGCGTCAGCATGCTGGGCAGATTCGTTACGCTCTGTGCCGACGAGAGTCGGGTGGGTCTGTTGAGTGTGCAACTCGTAAACTCACTGGCTTGGGAGTCAAACCCGTCGGTGAGCTACAGTCGCAGTTTCTCTACCGTTGGCTCTACGGGATAGTCGAGCCTCTCAGTGGTGAGGATTTTATGCTGGAATTCTCTCACCTGGACAGTTTTTGCTTTGAGGAGTTTTTATAAGCGATACCCCCGAGGGCGTCATGCCTTCGGCAGATCGCGCAGATGTATCCCCACGAGTTACACCTGATTCAGGTTGACAACGCCCAAGCTCATAGCGCCCAGACCTTGACAGTTCCTAACAACATCATCCTGCTATTTCAGCCTCCCTACTGCCGGGAGGTTAATCCAATTGAGCGGGTGCTCGAACTCAAACGATGGCTACAGTGGCAGCATTTTGATTCCATTGCAGACCTGCAGCAGGCGATTAGTCGATGGGTGAATAGACTAACGCCTCGACGACTGCAATCGCTCACTCAATGGGGTTGGCTAGTCGATGGTCTATGTGTAGCGGGTATTTAGAGAATTGGTATTAGGCAGTTACTACGATACTAGTATTTCTCCGTAACGCACTGCCTCACCATAAGATGTCCGTCCTGAACCGAAACCATTTTGAGTTGACCACACTTCCTATTCGACGCGAACCCCTAGATTGATTTATGGGGATAGGAGGCGTGGTCACTTCTAATGCTTTTGACCAATGACCGGCAGCAGAGCAGCTCTCTTTTAAAAAGTGTGCCTTCTTGCTGTCTCTGCTGTGAAATAGGCGGCGAGCCATAATACTTACGTATTAAGGCAGCTTAATTTACGAAAATTACGTGTTATTTCGGTTGCCATCCATTTTTTCCCTACAGTAGCTTTGGCTGGCACACATCAGTTAGATGTATCTATCCGAACTTATCTGACAGGTTCTGGCTAAGTGTTTCTATCTGTTTTTCTGTGAGGCTTTGAAAGTAGTCTCTGAAATACCTCAAGCACGTTCCTATCAAAGCTAGAGCGCAAAGTAATGCTGTTTGTTAATATTGCTCTGTTGGTCATTGCAGTTGGACTTCTCGTTTTCATTACCGTTCTTTTTATTGAGTGTATGGCAGCGCTGTTATCGAGTCGAGTTGAAATAAACGAGAATCGGACTCATCGACCAAGCGTTGCCATTCTAGTCCCAGCTCACAACGAAGCCTCTGGGATTGCAACCCTTCTCAAAACCTTATCGCAACAGTTAACCTTTCAAGACCGCATCGTCGTAGTGGCTGATAATTGCACTGATGACACAGCAGCAGTTGCCCGGAAGCTAGGCGTGACAGTTCTAGAAAGAGAGAACTCAGCACAAAAAGGTAAGGGTTATGCCTTGGACTATGGGTTGCGATTCCTCGAAACTAAGCCACCGAAAGTCGTTGTTGTCGTCGATGCCGACTGTATTGTTATCCAAAACACCATCGACAGAATTGTTCGGCTAGCCCATACCGCCAAAAGACCTGTCCAAGCAACGTACTTGATGGAACGACCTACTAATCCTAGTCCAAGGGATGTAGTTTCAACGTTGGCAATTATTGTCAAGAATTTAGTCCGTCCCTATGGATTAGCGCGACTGGGGTTACCTTGTTTACTTGCGGGTTCAGGAATGGCATTTCCTTGGGTAGTGATTCGTCAAGTTTCGCTTGCCAATAGCAAAACCGTAGACGACCTACAGTTGTCTATCGATTTGGCGCTAACTGGATATCCTCCTCTATATTGCAACCAGGGGAAGGTCATCGGTCGCCTGATGGAACCAGAATTTGCCAGCAGCCAAAGAGAACGCTGGGAACACGGTCATCTCAAAATTCTGTTAACCCAATCTTTTCGTTTGCTTAAGGCTTCTGTCGCCCAAAAGCGCTTTGATTTATCTGCGCTTGCCCTGGAGTTGTGCATTCCTCCTCTTTCCCTGTTGGTCACTATTTGGATAGCTGTGACTGGGGGCGCATTCTTGGCAACTTTACTAGGAAGTGCATGGGTTCCCTTATTGGTGCTAGCAATAGAAGGGCTTCTCATTTTGATCTCGATAGTGGGTGCTTGGGCTAAGTTTGGGCGTAGTGAGCTATCAGGAGTGGCGCTTTTAGCTGTACCGTTTTATATTCTGCGTAAGCTTCCTATCTATCTGGCTTTTCTGGTACGACCTCAGACAGAGTGGATAAAAACTGAGCGGGATATAGTAAATTAAACAAGCGATCGCTTTCTCATCCCCAAAGCCAGAACTCCCAGAAATACTAACCCCATCACCCCAGCAAGGGGATTACCATCAACACCAGTGAGCCAGGGAGAGATATGCTCACCATACTGCACCAACTGACCGACATTAACAATATAGTAGCCCCAAACTAAGCCAGCGTGGAGACCAACTGCCATAGCGAGGCGTCCTTGGCGAGAGTGCCTTGCCCACACCAAGGTCAACCCTAACAGGATGAGCCCAGGCAATTCCGGGAACGTACGAACCACCTCTGCCAGTGGTTTGAGAAAATGCAGCAAGGCAAAAATTATCGCATTTGCCCACAGAGCAGTCTCAGGTGCGTAATCGTGCTGCAACTCATCAAGCAACCAGCCCCGGAATAGCAGTTCTTCCGCCAAGCCCACCCCCAAGGCACTCACCAACCCCTCTACTACCACTCTCAGCAAAGAAGACGTAGGGGGCTGGAATTCTAGCCAACCCAGTATTCCTTCTAATGCAAATAGAGCTAGCACGAACGACAATCCCACGCTCAACCCATTGAATAAATCTCTCCCATTGCGCCAATTTGCCTCTAAGCCATAGCGTTTCAGCAAGTGCGCCTGCTGATAGACTCGCCTGCTCCAAAACCGCAGCAAAAGCAAAAATGCTGCCAATAATAACCCCATTGTCAAAATTGTGACTAAGTTGGGATTGCTACTCAGTATCAAATAAATGGGCGCAGCCACAGGCAGCCAAATCAGCCCTAAAGTTAGAATAAAAATACCCAGCCGTACTGGCGCTGGGTAGAGAGCAACGTGACGATAGTTGAATTTGTAGTCGTTATTCTTCTGGTTCAATGGTGCTAGTCAGTCCGTGGCTCTTGAGCGTTTCGCAATAGAACTCCGCTGGTTCTTGGTCACAGGTAATCACTAGAGCAATGTCGGAACTGTGAGCTTCCATCATAATATCGACTGCCTGGGGCTGACTGAGACTAGTAACTGTCTTCATCAACGTCTGCACCACGTGTTCCATCGAGTTAAAGTCATCATTGTGAAGCAAAACCCGATAGCGGGGTGCGTGTTGGCGGGCAGTTGAGCTTTTTTCAATTGTTTGAGTAGAAGGCTTGTCCAGAATGTCTGTCGGCACAGCTTACCTCCTTTAATTTCGCTCTACTCTAATTCCTGATGAGCTATAGAAACCGCAATAGTATACTACACTAGCTTAACCTACCTCATACTTATCCCGCCAGAAACAAAGACTGATTTGTTTATGGGGTTGCCAAGCTTGACAGGCGGGATGTCAGAAATAATGGTGCGCTTGCGAGTGGCTGTGATGGCTTGAAATTCGAAACGTAGTATTTCACTCAATTGACTCCAGCCTGAAGAGGAAACCTGATCTTGAACTGACTCTGCGCGTAGCAAGTGCAGGCTCTTGATTTCTGAAGTAAGCCAACCCTGTGGAATGGAGGTTGAGCGAAACAATTTAACCAGAAGGTTCTACTTTGCGACAAAAAGTGGGAACAATAGAACCAAGCATGAACAGTCAAGAATTTAATGCTTGGTGATATTAGTGAAAAACTTGATCTATCCACTTGCTGCAACATTAGCTTTTACCGCTCCAGCCACTATCTACGCCAATTAGTAGCAATGAATTCAAGCGAAAAGCAATGTTCTAACTGTGCTGAGACAATCAAAGCACAAGCCAAGGTTTGTCGATTCTGTGGAAGAAACCTCAAGCGAGGGTTAACCACAAAGCTTTGACGGCAGATTAAAGCAAGTCACCGTCGTTAGTATTCTCCTAGGCATTATCATCTTTGGCATCATTCCAACCTGATTGATCTTTCCTCAGATCCGTATCCAGAAATGCAACGGGATGTTCGAGAACCTCAGCAAAGTTTAGAAGAAATGAAACGGCTGTTTGATGTTTGTTTGAGTTGATCTTGCCTTCCATGTCAGCCAATAGCAGTGCTTTCTTTGGTGTGGGAATTGCGGCAGTTGAGCGCTGTTATTGCTTTTGTTGTTGCTGTTGTATCTCAAGGGAGATTTTGAAGACTAAGTCTCAATCAAGGAAGTGAAGGGTGGCGCGAGCGATAACTATGGCAGCGGCAGCGCCCTCGGATGCGAATCAGCGCTAATATTTTGGTAACGTAATAGTCAAGTCCTTGTCATGGCGGATAGCACAGTTTTTTTTACGCTTAGAAACTCAGTCTATCGGATTATCATGGATAATCAGGGTTATTGAACGCTAACCAGACTATGCAAGCAACCCCCGCTATTCCTGGCACTTACTGGCAGTGGCGAGGACAGTCAATTTACTACCTCCAAGCAGGTAAGCAGCAAGCAGGACAGCCACCCCTACTACTCATTCACGGGTTTGGTGCCTCCACTGACCATTGGCGAAAAAATATTGCGGTACTCAAGCAAGATTTTGAAGTTTGGGCGATTGACCTAATCGGATTTGGACGCTCTGCGAAACCCGACTGGGTTTACAGTGGTGACTTGTGGCGAGAGCAACTCCATGATTTTCTGGTTGAGGTTATTGGTCAGCCCGTGGTATTAGCTGGAAATTCCCTGGGGGGCTATGCGGCATTGTGTGTCGCGGCTCAACATCCAGAACTCGCTAAAGGATTAGTTTTACTTAACAGTGCCGGTCCTTTTAGCGACAATACGGAAACAAAGCTACCAACAAAGAATAATTCCCTACAAAAGTTCACTCGGGATCTGGTTCGTTCCTTTCTGTTGCAACCCTGGGTAAGCTTTCTTTTGTTCCAGTACGTGCGACAGCGCTCCATGATTCGCAAAACCCTCAAGCAAGTCTATCTTGACCACAGTGCGGTCACTAACCAGCTAGTAGAAGACATTTATCGCCCTTCGAGGGATCGCGGCGCTGCAAAAGTGTTTGCCTCGGTTTTCAAAACCCCGTCGGGAGAAAAGGTAGATGTTTTACTCAAGCAACTAAAGTGCCCGCTTCTGCTGCTTTGGGGCGAAGGCGATCCCTGGATGAATACCAGACAACGAGCAGTAAAGTTTCGACAGCACTATCCCCATTCGAGCGAAGCTTATCTCCAGGCGGGGCACTGTCCTCACGACGAAGTGCCAGAACAGGTGAATGAGCGGCTGCAATCGTGGGTGTTTTCGATATCTGAAGAGTCGTGAGGGAACCATCTCCAATCCGCTGCGGGAATTATCAGACTGATTAGCTTTTTCTATCTTTATTGAGGGGAAGTTTGATTGCAGATAGCTTAATATTTTGTTACAAGTTAACTAGCACATTAGATTAATGTAGGCACTTATGATTGGCGGATTTGTCGGTTTCCAGGGTAATCAAAGCAATGATTGGGGAGAGAATCTTCTCAGTAGCGCTGCTACTAACACCATCCGCCAGATGTTTACTAGCAGTGATTCAGTCGAAGTGGAAATTCGCTGCAATCCCTCTAGTAAGCTCCTACAGGGTAGTATCGACAGCTTCAAGATGAGCGGTAAGGGGCTAGTAATTCGGAAGGTTTTTAGGGCAGAGGAGATGTCTTTTGAAACCGATGCCGTCTCAATTGACTTTGGCTCAGCTCTCAAGGGTGCAATTCACCTCAAGCAAGCCACCCAAGCGATCGCTGATGTCAAGCTAACCGAAGAAGACATCAACCAAGCCTTCAAAGCAGAGTTAGTCAGGAAGAGGTTAGAAAATCTCACCTACCAGAAGTTAACAGAACTATCCGGCGGCAACCCTGTTTCCTTTACCGACGTACACGTTGATCTACTCTCCAACAATCGGCTGAAGCTATTTGCCAAAGCCGATTTGTCTGGGGGAAAGATAGTTCCGGTAAGCCTGAGTTGCACCTTAGCAGTAGAACGACGGCGGCGCATTGTCTACAAAGATGCCCAGTTTGAACCGGATGCAGTGCCCGAGGAACTACACGAAACTTCGAAGCAATTAATGGATGTCTTAGTAGAAATTTTTAACAATATGGTGGATTTGGATCGCTTCAATCTCGATGGTATCACCATGCGTATCAATCGCCTAGAAACTGAGGGAAAAATACTCGATTTCTCTGGCTACGCCCAAATTGAGCGCATTCCGAGAGTATAAGCTACTCCCCTTTTAAGGCAGTGACGATTAGTTTACTTTATAGCATGGCTGACTGACGTAGTAGAAGTTGCCAGACGCGGTCACCATTGCTCAGTTTAACCTGGCTGGGAGTAATTTGCACTGTCTTCGACTTTTTAACAAAAGTGTTTTTGTATCACAGAATCGAGCCGATTTAATCTTGCATGATCGCAACGTAGTGCATAGCAACATTTTTCGGAATGAGGCTATAGCAGCAAGCTAAGGAGAGTTTACAATTAAGGGAAAGTCTAGTTTGATGAGTTTTTGGTTGTGGCAGTTGCATACAGTAAAGATCTTGGTGAAGGTGCCTTGCGGTTGATGGCGAGTGGAAGGTCGATTAGCCG